>NZ_JBLIWA010000069.1:0-26932 GCF_047525675.1 Streptomyces sp. 796.1
ATGCGGGCGGGGCCGCGGCCACCGCGCCGCACCCGCGCGCCACGCCGAACGGCTCCGCGCCACACACCCCCGCCCACTCCCGCCCGCACGCCCCGGCGGGCCCGGCCGGGCCGGGCGGCGACCCGCACGACCCGCGGCAGCCGCACGAACCACCGCTCCGGCAGGCCCTCCAGGCCGCCCGGGCCGCCGACCCCGGGCGGCAGCGGCTCGTGGAGCGGCTGGCCGCGTTGGACGACGCGCGGCTGTTGGACGAGTTGCGGGCGAGCGTCGCCCATCCGTACGCCCGTGATCTGCTGCTCGCCGAACTCGGCCGGGAACGGCGGGTCCAGGTGCGCGGTACGGCGATGGCGAACGAGCTGTGCACCGAGGTGCTGAGCCGGTTCCTGTACTACGACCCGAACGGGCCCGAGGGGCAGCGGCTCACGCCGGGGGAGATGGCCGAGCGCGCCGCCGACCTGTTCACCTGGGCGGTGGTGCCGGTGGCCAGGAACGAGGTGCACAGGTCGGCCCTGGTGGAGATCTTCGCCCTGCTGTGCCGCGGGCAGAGCCCGGTGGCCCGGGTCTGGATCGACCGGGCCCTGGTGCACCCGTACACCGGTTCGCCGCCCGACCTGCCGCCCCAGGTGTGGAAGCTGGTCCTGGAGGAACAGGAGGGCCGGCACCCCGCCCCCGCCCTCCCGCCGCGCCAGGCCGCACCCCCACTCTCCCCCGGCCTCATCCACGACGGCCCCCCACCCACCCACCAGCAGCCAACCCACCACAACCCGGGCAACCCGCCCCCCACCCACCAGGGCCCCGCAGGCCCCCACCCCGCCGGGCCGCAGGCCCCGCACCCCGTGCCCCCGTCCGCGGCGCCGGCCCCCGCCGCACCGCCGGGCCACCAGCCGGCCCCGGCCGGGGCGCCGCCGTGGTGGAGCCTGGCCCGGGCGCGGCAGGCGCTCTCGGGCCAGTACTACATGCTGCTGTTCTGGGGGATGGTGGCGCTCCTCACCGGCCTGGTGGTGACGATCATCGTGGTCGCCGCGGTGTAGTGACGGGGGCGCGCGGGCGGCGCCGGCGGGCCGGGCGGGGGGCCGCCCGCTCCGGCCCCGCCCCACCGCTCCGCGCGCCCCGCCCCGTCGCGCAACCCCGCCGCCTGGCCCGCCGGCCCGTACGCCCCAACCCGTTAGGTCCGTACGCCCCTACTCGTGCGGCCCCACCGAGTCGTCCGCCGCGTACGGATGCACGTACCGCTCCTCGCTGAACGGGGAGAACCAGCGGGCGATGCCCATCGGGGCGACGCCGAGGTAGGCGCCGACCGGGCTCTCGTCGATGCCGTCCAGCGAGTCGTCGTACAGCCACTCGTGGTCCATGTCCTCGTACACCGACTCGGCGAAGCAGCGCAGCGCGGCCGACACGCCCTCGTCGAGTAGGCCGAACAGGTCGAGCGCCACCTCGGCCTCCCGCAGCAGCAGTCGTAGCACCAACTCCTCTGCCACACAGCTCAGTTGACAGAAGGTGCCCTGGGTGAAGCGGGTGGTCAGGGCGATGGCGGTGACCAGGAAGCGGCGGCCGAAGTGGGCGTCGTAGCGCAGCGCGTAGCGGCGGGGGAGTTCGCCGAGCAGCCACATCGGTTCCTCGCACTCGGCGACGCTGCCGCCGTCCCCGTCCAGCGCGCTCACGTCCTGGAAGAGCTCGTCCAGGAGCAGGTCGGTGCCGTACACCAGGGCGCCGGCCGCGAGGGTGGCGTCCGCCCGGGTGACGCCGGGGCGGCGGTCGGCGGCGTCCTGCGGAAGCCCGGGGGGCAGCCCCGGCGGCAGCGGCCGGTCCGGATCGCCGCAACCCCCCTCCACCCCGGCCGGCGGCTGCGCCACCACCCCGAACGCCTCGGGCCCGAACGCCCGCAGCCGCCCCGCCAGCGCGCAGAACGTGTCCCGCATCGCCACCACGTCGACCACCTCGCCCGCCGCGTCGGGACCCGGGGTCTCGGTACGGCCCGCGCTGAGCCTGGCCCGGCGCGATGCGAGGTCGTCGGGCGGCGCGTCGGGGCCCTCGGCGGCGTCCAGGCTCTCCCGGGTGAGGTCGGGATGGAGCTCGACGGCGCAGCGGGCCACGGTCCACTCGGCGAGCAGGACGGAGCCCTCCAACAACTCCTCCACCAGCGCCCGCACCGCGTCCTCGGCCAGTTCGAGGGCGGGGGCGTCCACGAACACCTTCATCAGCGCGCCGCCGGGATGCACCCCGACGAAGGTGTCGAGCACCTCCACGTCCGCCCCGCCGGGCCCGTCGATCGCCGCCACCTCGTCGAACGCCCGCTCAAGGAGGGCCACGGCACCCACCCGCTGGAGGGCGTCCAACTCCGGGGAGCCGCCCGCTATCTGTGCGTCCACCGTCACCGCGTACTTCACCCCGCCAGCGTGGCAGGCCGGACCGCGCCAGGTGCCCCCAATCGGCCACTTCGGCCCGCACTCCTGGCCCTCTGCGCTACGCGACGGTAACCCCGGGCCCGGGGTGCGGGCCCGCCGGCCGCGCCCCGCACGGAGGGCAACGGCGCTGGCCACGGCGGCTGCGGTGGCCCGGGGGCGGTGCCGTCCGGTGACCGACGGCGTCTATCCTGCCTCCGAGTTCGGTGATCGCGGCCGGGCGACCACACGGGGACGATCGGGGGATCAGTCCGTCATGCACAGCGACCACGACGGCGGGCCGGGCGGCGGACCGGACGACGGCGCCGGCGGCATACGCCCGCTGACGCCCGCCGACCCGTCCCGGATCGGCCGCTACGCCCTGCTGGGCCGGCTCGGCTCCGGCGGCATGGGCCGGGTCTACCTGGCCCGCTCCGCCGGCGGTCGCACGGTGGCGGTCAAGGTCGTGCACGAGGAGCACGCGACCAACGAGGAGTTCCGGGCCCGCTTCCGGCGCGAGGTGTCGGCCGCGCGACGGGTCGGCGAGCGGTTCACGGCGCCGGTCCTGGACGCCGACCCGACCGCCGACCGCCCGTGGGTGGCCACTGGTTACGTGCCGGGCCCCTCGCTGGAACAGGTGGTCAGGACGCACGGCGTACTGCCCACCCGCTCCGTGTGGGCGCTGGTCGACGGACTGTTGCGGGCGCTCGACGGCATCCACCGGGCCGGCATCGTGCACCGTGACCTCAAGCCGTCGAACGTGCTGCTGACCGTCGACGGCCCGCGCGTCATCGACTTCGGCATCGCCCGCGCCCTCCAGCCGTCCGTGGAGTCGCTGCTGACCAGTACGGGGATGGTCATCGGTTCGCCCGGTTTCATGGCTCCCGAGCAGGTCATCGGCGAGGACGTGGGGCCGCCGGCCGACGTCTTCGCGCTGGGTTGCGTGGCGATGTACGCGGCCACCGGCCGGCTGCCGTTCGGACACGGGGCGCCCAACCCGCACGCGGTGATGTTCCGCATCGTGCAGTCGGCGCCCGACCTGGCGGCGGTCCGGGACGAGCCGCTGCGCGCGCTGATCGCCCGCTGCCTGGCCAAGCCCGCCGCCGCCCGCCCCGGCATCGCCGACCTCCTGGCCGAACTCCAGGCCGACCCGAACCGCCCCCGCCCGGCCGACGCCACCGGCGCCTGGCTGCCGCCCGCCCTCCTGGCCCGCCTCGCCCAGCAGGCCGCCCGCCTGCTGGAGGTGGAGACGCCCGCGGTGGGCGCCGACACGGTGCGGTTGGCGGCGGAGCAGCCGGCCGCTGCGGGGGGTACGGCGGGTACGAAGGGCACGGCGGAAGCCGGGGCGTCGTCGCTCGCGGCGCCCGCGCCGGGCAGCGTGGCTGGGGTCGTTGGAGCGCCCGCGCCGGACAGCGCTGCCGGGCCCGCCGGGGCGGCTGCGCCGGCCGGCGCCGAGCCCGTACGGGACGCCGAGGCCGATGCCGTACGGGACGCCGTGCCGGGTGCTGCGGCCGGTGCCGCCGCGGCCGATGGGTCTGCGTCCGGGGTGGCCGGGCCCGGGCCGGCCGGGCCCGGGGCGACTGCCGCGTCTGCGCCGCCCGCGCGCGAGGCGACCGCGGGGCCGGGGGCGGCTGCCGCGCCTGCGCCAGCCGTATCCACGCCATCCGTATCCGCGCCGTCCGTGCCGGAACTGTCCGCGCCAGAACCATCCGCGCCGGAACGGCCCGCCGCAGCGGCAGCCACGGCCACCCCGGCGGCGCCCCCGTCGGCGCCCGCCGAGCCAGCCCCATCGACGCCCGCCGCTCCGGCCCCCGTGGCCGTACCGCTGCCACCGGAAGCCACCCCGGCGGACGCGCCCCGGGCCACGTCCGGAGCCGGCCCCGCCGCCGGGCCCGCGGCAGGTCCCGTACGCTCCCCGGACGCGGCAGGTCCCGTACGGTCGGCCGCCCCGCCGGCCGCCACCCCCGCATCGGCGAAGGCCGCGCACGCGCCGACCGACGGGCGCGCCCGGCGCCGCGGCTGGGTGGTGGCGACGGTGGTGCTCGCGGTGCTCGCGACGGCCAGTACCGTCGCGCTGCTGACCCGCGGCGAGGGGCGCGACGGGCAGGGCCGGGAGCGGGCCGCGGCGTCGGCGGCGCCGACCGCGGACCCCAAGGCACCGGCATCGCCCGCGCCGTCCGCGACCAAGTCCAAGGACGGGAAGGCCAAGCAGGACGAGGCCGACCGGGACGCGGACGAGGCCAAGAAGGACGGGGACGAGGACGCGGCCAAGGGGAAGGGCGCCGACGCGGGGCGGCGCGAGCCGAGTTCGACGCCGGGCGAGCGCGATGGGTCGGCCCGCGACAAGGGCGCCGAGGCCCCGTCCGGCGGCCAGCGGACCACCCCGGCCGACCGGGACGACGACCCGCCGGCCGAGCGGCCCGACAGCGGCGCCGACCAGGACCCGCCGACCCGCCCGACCCCCACCAACACTGTCCCCCGGCGCTTCCTCGGCACCTGGGAGCGGAAGAACTACGCGGGCCCGGTCTCCCAGCACATGGTGGTCCGCCAGGCCAAGCCGGGCCAACACGTGATCACCCTGTCCTACGACGGTGCCGGCTACTGCGAGTCGACGGCCACGTTGGTCGCGGTGGAGGACGGCGGAAAGCAGTTGTCCGTCGGGCCCACCGCGACCCGCTCGAACTCCACCGGCTTCTGCCCGGGCGACAACGCCTCGTCCTTCACCTTCGACGCCTCGGGCAACCTCTACCGCACCGTCAACGGCCAACGCGACTTCACGCCTTTCACCCGGATCGGGTGACCTGGCGCATGGCGCCTGACATGACGAACCATCATGTTCCGTTTCCCGCACGCGCGGCAGCGCCGGGTGCGAGTTCTGCGCCTCCACGGGGCGTGCGGACGTGGACACGAAGCGAGCGCGGCACCACCACCCCCGCCCCGGCCCCCCACCCCACGCAAACCACCCCCACCCCTTCGGGAGTTGTCGCGAGGGAACCCGTTCCCGCCCCTTCGGCGTCACTTTCTGGGGCGGGGCGATGCGGGCGATGGGGATCGTCGGGCCGCCTGCCGTGAAAGCTGTGGAAGATCGATAAACAGGTGAACGCGGCCGGTTGATCGGTCGTGTCGAAGCTCGTCGGCAAACCCTTATCCACATGCGGGAAACGGAAAGGCGGCTTGCGTTGACATGGGAATGATGTGGGCGGTTCTCGTGCCTTTCCTCGGCTTGTGCCGGGAAAGCGGGAAATCGGAGGCGGGTCGTCCGCGCCTGGTCGCGGCGCCGATGTACCCTGCGTGACCTGGGGGTTTGCGGGTGGGTCTGGCTTCGGGTCGCCGTTGGCGCCGGCGTCGCCCCGCCGAGTGACGGGGCGCCAGCTATATCCGCATGTTATGGAAGTTTGTTACTACCCGTTTCAACAAGGCTTCGTAATCCTGGTAATCCCTGGCCAACGACGCCCGCGTAATCGGGTGTCTTCGGAAACGAGGAACCTTGCGAATTACCAGGCTAGTCCCCGCGCTCATAGCCGCTTTGCTCTCCGTCCTCACCCTCTCCGTGAACGCCACGGCCGCCGAGACGCCGCAGGCCCCGGCCTCCAGCGAACCGTCGACCCGCATCATCGGCGGTGGCTACGCGCAGAGCGGCCCGTGGGCCGCGCGGCTGTTCTCCAACGGACGCCAGACGTGTACGTCCACCATCATCAACTCCAACTGGATCCTCACCGCCAAGCACTGCGTCACCGGCGGCGGCCTGTCGTTCCGGATCGGCAGCCTGGACCAGACCAGTGGCGGCACCACGGCCAACGGCGTGCAGACGCAGACCCACCCGTCCGCCGACCTCGCGCTGGTCCGCCTGGACCGTTCGGTCTCCGCGACCTACGCCCAGCTCGGCCAGCCGGGCTCGGTCAACGTCGGCCAGAGCGTGCAGGTCTACGGCTGGGGCGCCACCTCGCAGTGCGGCTCCGAGATCAACTGCCAGTCGCAGTACCTGAAGGTCGCCAACGTGACCGTGTCCGGTGGCTGCCGCGACGCGTACCAGGGCCAGGCGATCTGCGCCCGCCGCGGCAACGGCATCACCGCCGGTGGTGACTCCGGCGGCCCGATGATGGCCGGTGGCGTCCAGGTCGGCGTCGCCTCCACCAGCGACCGCCAGACCACCACGGCTTACACCAACGTGACCGCCTACCGCTCCTGGATCCAGTCCATCGCGGGCGTCTGAGCCGGTCCCGGGGCCCCGCAGCGGCCCTGACGCACGCCAAGCGGTGAGTGCCGAGCACTGACCCGGCGTCTCAGTGGGGGCACTGTCCCGCGCGGAACTTCCGCAGCGGACGGTGCCCCCCCCCCACTGCCGTTCCCACCCCCGCAACTCCCTGGTGCCCCGCCGCCCCGCCCGCCGGGGCCCCGGCAGCTCCCGCGCGCCGCGGCCCCCGCCGCTCCCGTGCGCCGCGCCCCGTACGACCTTCGTACGCCGCCGCCCCGTACGCCTCCGCGCGCCGCGGCCCCCGCCGCCCCGCCCGCCGCGGCACGCCCGCCGCTCCCCGCGGTCCCACCGCTCCCGCCGGGCGCGTACCACCCCCGCCGTACGTCTGACCACCGCCCGGCCGTCCGTACGCGTCCACCGACCGAAGTCGGCCACCGGCGGGGCCGTTGCCGGGGCGCAACCGGCCGCTGCGGTGGTTCGGGCGCCGGCGTAGGGGAGGCCGTCGCGGGAGAGGGGTGGAAGAGGGGGGCGGAAAATCGACGGACGGTGCACACTCGATGAGGGGGTGGCAAGCGCTCGCCGTCCCCACCGCGTGCCCGGCCGTGGCCCGCCCCACCCAGCGCACCCGGCCCCGCGCCACCGCCCCGGCGGTCGCCGGCCCGCCGAACCCGCTGGTGGCGGCCCCGCGACCGGGGAGAACCGGAATCCGACCCCGGGGTGCGCCCCGGTCCACCGGTGCGACGTCCGCCCCGTGGCGTGCCGGTCCGCGCGGGACGCTGGGTGGTGGCGCGGAACTGAAGAAGGGGCAGGGGTGCGGTGGTAGCAGCGAATCGGCCCTCGCACGTGCTCTCGGCGATCCCGTACGCCGTCATGGCCGTCGTGGTCGTGGTGCACCTGACGGCGGGCTCGGGCGTCGGCTTCCTGCCGCTGATCTCGCTGGGGCCCGCGTTCGCCGGGCTCGTCGGCGGCTGGCGGCGTACCGCCTGGATCGGCGGCCTGGCCCTCGCCCTGACGCTCGGCCTCGGCCTCTACAACGACCTGCTGGGCCACCGCCGCGGGGCCACCGCCCTGGTATCGGTGGGCGGCGTCACGGTCGCCGGCCTGGTCGCGGCGGTGATGCGGCAGCGCAGGGAGGCTGAACTCGCCAACGTGCGCTCCATCGCGGAGGTCGCGCAGCGCGTACTGCTGCGCCCCGTGCCGCTGGCCGCCGGGCCGCTGCGGGTGGCCGTCTCGTACACCTCGGCGGTGGCGGACGCGCGGATCGGCGGCGACCTGTACGAGGTGGTGGCCACGCCGTACGGGGTGCGGACCATCGTCGGGGACGTGCAGGGCAAGGGGCTTGAGGCGGTGGAGACGGCGGCGGTCATCCTGGGCGCGTTCCGCGAGGCCGCCTACGACGAGCCGGTGCTGACGGCCGTCGGCGAGCGGCTCGAACAGGCGCTGTACCGGCACGTGCGCACGACGGAGAAGTTCGTGACGGCGGTGCTCGCCGAGTCGGGCCCCGAGCGGGCCATGACGCTCCTCAACTACGGCCATCCGGCGCCGCTGGTGGTGCGCGGCGACGGTTCGGCCACCTTCCTGCCGCCGCCCGAACGGGCCCTGCCGCTCGGCCTCGCGCTGCACGGCGCGAAGGGCCCGGTGCCGCACACGGTCGACTTCGCCCCCGGTGACCAGGTGCTCTTCTACACCGACGGGGTGAGCGAGGCCCGCGACGCCCGCGGCGAGTTCTATCCGCTGGGCCAGCGCGCCGCCCTGCTGCGGGCCGCCAACCCGCAGGTCGCGGTGGAGGCCCTGCGGCAGAACCTGGTGGCCCACGCGGCCGGCCCGCCGCACGACGACGCGGCGATGCTGCTGCTCCGCTACCGCGAGGACGAACCGGCGACCGGGGACGGCCCAGCGTCGGACTCCGACCCGGCGGTGGGCACCGGCCCGACGACGGGCACCGGCCCGACGACGGAGTCCGCGCCGGTGGGGCGGTTCCGTAGTGGTGGTTGAGCACGGGGGCGAGTAGCGCGAGTGGGGGGTGGGGTACGGGGCGGAGCCACACCCCACCCGCCGTCCGTACGGGCCTGGCGGCGGGTCGGGCCGTGGACGCGGGCCCGGCCGGCGGAGCCGCGAAACAGCGGGCCCGGGCGGAGCTCACGCGCCCGACCAGCTACACCCCCGGCCCGCAGCGCCCCCGCGCAACCACCCTGCCGCCGGTGCAACCACCCCGCACCCCCGGCCCGATCACCCCCCACCCGCCGTGGTCCGCCGGTAGGCCCGCCGCGCATGGCTGATCCGGGCGATGACCGTGCCGAGCACGGCGGCGGCTAGCAGGAAGCCGATTCGGCCCGCCTCCGGGTAGCCGGCCCAACTGAGCTGCCAACGCGGGTTGATGGCAGCACAGTTGAGGAAGATCCAGCACACCACGGCTATTCCGGGCGCCGCCACCAGGCGGGCGCACACGCCGAGCCCGACGGCGAGCGCGCAGAGCACGGCGAGGACGGTTTCCGGGTCGGTCAGCCGGCCGCACACCCCGAGCAGGGCCACCGCCGCGAACGCCCCGGCATTGGCCGCGCCGAGCACCCGGGGGGTGGCCAGCGGTTCCGGAACGGGCCTGGCCTGTGCGCGGAAGACTCGCCACTCCACCCTCATCGCGGTTTCCCCCGGTGGTCCGGGCCGCGCACACCGGTCGGATACGCCGCCACCGGGGCACGGCAGGTGTCAGCTTCAGGAACAACAACGGTCGACAGCGCCGTCGCGCAGCCGCCGCGCCGGGATGTTTCACCCCGACCCGCCACGTGAGGCGCCCACCATGATGCCCGCAGCCCCCACCCACAAGCCCCCCGGCCCCGAAGCACCGCACTTCTTACGCTCCGCGTCCCGCGCCCGTACGCCCCTCGGGGGGTGGCCGGTGGCCAGGGTGGCGGGGTGGCCGGTGGGGCGTACGGGCGCGGGCGGCTCACCACGCGCGGCCTCTCGTCGGGCGCGGCCCCTCACCCGGCGGCAGGGCCCGCCACGGGGCGCGGGCGCCTCACCGGGCGGCAGGGCCAGCCACGGGTCACCGGGCGGCGGGCAGCGGGGCGAGTGTGAGCAGGCCGCAGCCGTACGCCTTGGCCGGGCCGATGCCGCCGAGGAGATGGGCGGTGAGGGCCTCCGGGTCGGTGACGCGCAGGTGCCCCTCGAAGGTGGCGCTGTGGAAGGTGACCTGCGTGCCCCTGCCGCCCTTGCCGCCGCTGCCGCCCCGACCGGCCTGATCGGCCCCACCGGCCTGATCGGCCGGGCTGGCCTGGCCTCCGTTCCGGCCGCCCTTGCGGAAGGAGTGGCGGTGCCGCGCGGTGATGCGTACCTCGTGGGCGATCGTCGTACGGGGGGCGGGCGTCCCGCCGACCGCGGCGCTGGCCCGGTCGGACGGGTCGGACGGGTCGGCCGGGTTGGCGAGGTCAGGCAGGCCGGTGGGGCCAGCGGGGCCGGGCAGCCCGGGGGCGGTGGGGTCGGTACGGGCCGCCGGCACCTCGAATCCCCACCGTGCGGTGCGGGTGAGGAACCAGTTGAGCTGGGCCGCCGCCGTCCGGTGGGCCAGCCGGAAGCCGCGGGGCTTGCGGTCCGGTGGGAGTTCGGCCAGCCGCCGGGCCTGCCGGGGCGTCGGCTTCACCGGATCGATGGTGTTCTGCACCGGGTTGGCGGTGAGCCGGAACGCGTACTCCTGCCCCACCGCGATGCGGTCGAGGAGCGGCGTGTAGTCGCGGACGAGCGCGTGCTCGCCGTCGGCGTCCGGCCAGCCGGCGCGCTCCACCACGTGCGTCCAGTCGGGTCGGGAGCGGGTGAGGACGACGAGGTGCGGGCGGCGCGGGTCGTCCGCGTCCAGCCGCCACAGCACGCGTTCGTCCGACGCGCCGGGCAGCCCGCCCTGGACCGCGCCGTGCAGGGCGCGCGGGTTGGCGAGCAGCCGCCGGCTCTCGGCCCGCAGCGGATTGATCCGTACCCGGGAGAGATAGGTCATCGCAGGTCACCTGCCCAGAAAGGCGAAGGGGTCGTGCCCGGCGCCGGGGCCGCCGGCGGGGTCGGGGCCGGGTGTGGTGGCGTCGCTGGGGGCGGGGAAGCCGGTCGGCACGTCGTACCAGTCGTGCCGCACCCAGCGGGTGGTGAAGCGGCGGCCGTGCGGGTCGAAGGAGAGCGGGGCGTCGCGGATCTCGTCCAGGTCGAAGCCGTGGCCGGGGCCCGGCGGCGGGCTCTCCACGGTGGCCGCGAGCGGGATGCGCGCGGGGTGGTGCGGCCCGTCCTGGCCCCGTTCGCGGCCGGCCCGGGCGGCGTACTGCCGGCGGGCCCTGGCCGTCGCCTGCCAGGGGTGCGCCCGCAGCACCCCGGTCAGCGTCCCGTCGTGCACGCCGAGCGCCAGCGGCTGGGTGGGCGGGCAGGAGCGGCGGCCGAGCGCGAGCGGGAAGACCGGCGCGCGCACCGCGGCGTCCAGTCGTACGAGCAGGTCGCGCGGCCCGGCCAGGGCGGCCAGGAAGGTGGCGTCCTGGAGGTAGTAGCGGCTGGTGACGTGGGTGTGCTTGGCGGGCTGGGTGGGCCGCTGCACGCCGCCGGCGGAGACCCCGGACTGGGGCAGCGGCCGGCCGCGGTAGTCGGAGATCGTGTGGTAGTCGCGCAGCAGCGTGCCCGGTACGTCGACGCGGACGCCGAGGCGCAGCGCGAGGAGTTCGCCCAGCGGGTCGTCACGGTCCCGGCCGAGCGCGGCGGCGAGCAGGCCGACCACGCCGGACTTGGTGGGTTCGGAGTGGGTCTCGCGGCGGTTGACGGCCACCCGGGCGCCCCAGGCTTGGAGCGGGGCGGCGAGCCGCAGGAGGAGTACCGCGGGGTGGTCGCGGTCGGCGTCGGCGCTGGCCCCTCCGGGCCCCGCGGGCTGTACCGCCGTCACCGCGCGGCCGGCACGGCGCTGCGGGCGATCACGGCGCCGAGATGGTCGCCAAGACCGGTGAGGAGTTGGGGAAAGGCGACCGGGGTGCCGAACGCGTCCGCGAGCGGGCCTGACGCCGGCGAGGCGTCGTCGAAGGCGTGGCAGACGGCCGCGTGGTCCGGGGCGTCGCCCCAAAGCCGCACCGCGGTGCTGTGTTCGCGGGCCAGCCGGCGGGCCGACTCGGCGGCGATGCCCGCGCTCGGCGCCACCGGGTCCTCGAACGCGGAGACCAGGTTGACGGGCTGGTCGGACCTGACCGCGACGGCGACCAGGCTGGGCAGCGTGCGGTGGGCGAAGGAGTTGCCGTAACCGCTGGGCACCGAGCGGGCGAAGGAGCTGACGAACGCCTGCACGCCGCGCACCGCGTCCTCGTCGGTGTCCAGGTTGTGCCGCAGTTGGTGTAGCCCGACGCTGGCGTACCGGTACAGCGTCGCGGAGTTGAAGCCGATGGTGCCGATCATGCCGGCGCCGGTCTCCTGCCCCTTGCTCGCCTCGTCGTCCACGGCGGTGAAGTAGTCGAACTCCAACTCCACCGCGTGCGTGGACAGGGCGTGCGCCACCTGCACGGCGGCGTCGACGCGCAGCGCCGGCAAGTCGGCGACCATCCGCCCGAACAGCGCCACGTCCAGCGGGTGCCCGGAGGTGAACGCCTCCTGGATCGGCAGCGACTCCATGGCAGCGGCCAGCGCCTTGTCGTCCAGCGCGACCAGTTCGGCGGCCCGGTCGCGGACCAGCGCGGCGACCGTTTCGAGCTGCCGCCGCCCGTAGAAGAGCAGGTACGCCGTGTCGCCCGCCTTCTTGCCGGCGCGGATCTTCAGCGGCGCGAGCAGCGCACCGGCCAGCCGGGCGGACTGGTCGGCGTCGAGCGCGGTCCCCTCCCGCAGCCGCTCGGCGAGCGCGCCGGCCACCCGCCGGGTACGGGTCGCCAGGTCCTGCTCGGGCAGCCGCTCGGTGAAGTGCCGACGCGTCGCGCGCTTCCACGCCTGCGACGACACCCGTGACCGCCGCACCCCGCCGAAGTACGCCTCCTTCGGGTTGCCCTGGTCGTCACGGTTCAGGTTGGCGGGCGGCACGGTGTGCAGGATGTGCACGTCGACGTACGTACGGGGAGCTGGCAGCTCCACGGTTCCTCCAGGGCGGGTCGGGTCGGTGGTCGGACGGATCGGAACGGGACACCGGTTGCGGGTCACGGTCACGGGTGATGGGGCGGGGCGTGGTCGCGGCGGGCCGGGGGAGCGGGCGTACGGGCCGGGGCCGGGGCCCGGGGCGGCGTACGGGTCTGGTCGGCGTACGCGCCCGGGCCGGCCCCGGGCTCACGCTCCCGGTGGCGCGTCGGCCGCGTCGCCGGTGGGCTTCCAGGCGTGGTAGGCCAGGCCCCAGGTGCGGCGGACGCGCTGCCGGCTGTCCGGGCGCGGCCACAGGGTCAGGTCGGTCAGCAGCCGGCCGTAGTCGAGCGCGATGGACTCGCCGCGGAGCTGCGGGATCAGTCCGCGCAGCCGGAACAGCAGGATCTGCGTGGAGTTGGCGCTGACCGCCGCGGCCACCCGCCGGTCCAGCGCTTCCGGGCTGTACCGGTCGGCCTCGCGCAGCGCCCGCAGCGCCGTACCGAGGCCCACGCCGCGCTGGTGCATGGGTCGAAGCTGGCTCTGCTGGTGCAGCCCGTACAGCGCGAGCGCCCCGTGCTCGGCGTCGAGTTCCGCGGTGACTTCGCCGTCGGTGGGGCTCGTGTAGTACGGCCACAGGGCGGGCACGGTACCGGCGGTCTGCCCCAGCCCCGCCCGCAAGTCGGCAAGTTCCTCACCGGGCGGGCCACTCGGCGCGTGCTTACGCCAGCCCTTGCCGCCCACGTACCGGTCCCAGTACCGGGCGGCGGGCTGCGCGGGCGCGGCGGCGGTGGGTACGGGCTGCGCGGCGGGCTGTGCGCCAGGTCGCGCCGTGGGTCCGGACTGAGGGGGGACGCTCACCGCGCGGGGCCTTCCGTGAGGTTGGTTTCGGGACCAGGGTTGGAGTCGGGGCCAGGGTTGGAGTCTGGGTTGGAACCAGGGTTGGACTCGGGGTCAGAGTCAGAAGGGGAATCAGAAGGAGGATCGGACTCCTCCGCCTCCCGGCTGGCCCGGCGTTGTTCGGCGATGCGCTCGGCCCGCTGCCACAGGATGTCGGCCAGCGCGCGGCGGAACCCGGACTCGGCGGTGCTGAGTCGGTAGACGCGGCTGGTCTCGCCCGCGGTGACGGCGCGGCCGAGGAAGAGGCCGGGCGCGGCGGCGTTGCTCAGCAGTTGCTCCGCGACCTTCCACGCCTCCCGTGCGGCGCGCTCCTCCCAGGCCGCGAGGAGGGCGAGGGCCTGCTCGGCGTCCGACCCGATCCGGCGCAGCTCCACCAGCAGCCTGCGTACCAGCGGGTCCAGCGCGTGCAGCAGGGTCTCGCCCGGGTACTGCCAGGCGCCGCGCGGCAGGGCGTCGGAACCCGCGGCCCGGCGCAGGTCGGCGGCGAGCAGGTTGACCGCCTTGGAGAGCTGCTCGGCCTGCTCGACCGCGCCGAGCAGTGCACCGCGCGGCGTGCCGTCCCGGTCGAGCGCGGCCAGCGGCAGCGGGATCTCATCGAAGAACAGGTCGTCGATGGCGCCCGGCTTGGCGTTGTACGCGATGGCCGTCAGCTCAAGTTGCAGCGGATAGTTGGCGGCCGGCGTCTGGTGGAGCTGCCGCACGGCGCTGAGTTGCGCAAGCAAGTCGCTGGTGTAGTAACCGTGTTGGTGAGTCTTTGCGCGCGTCGGATCGAACGAGCGGTCCACGGCGAGCAGCGCGTTCAGCCCGCGCCAGGCGGCCCGCCCCACCTGGTGCCGCAGCGGCCTGACCCGCTCCACCTCGGCGTCCTTGCCGCGCCGCTTGGCGTACGAGGTCTCGCTCTCCTCGAACCATGCCGTGTGCGTCTCGTGGTCCCGCGGCACCCGGAGCAGCCGGTCACCCGCGGCCAGCACGACGCGGGTGACGTACGGGTCGCCGTCGGCGCCCGGCTCGGGGAACAGCCGGATGCGCCGGGCCTGCCAGGTCCACAGCTCCAGCGGCCCGGCGGCCTCGCGCGTCGACCAGCGCACGGTGCCGGCGACCGGATCGGCGGCCACCTCCGTACTGCCCTCGTGCTGGCGCCACTGCGGGCGATCACCCTTCAACTTGACTCTGCCGTACGGAATGTTGAGCAGTAGCGTCTCGTACACGGTCCGCCCGCGCGGCAGCACCACCCCCAGCCTGCCGAGCGGCCCGACCGGATTGCCCAGCACCTTGCCGCCCTTGGCCTGCGGGTCGTCCGCCGCGCCGGTCTTGATGGCGCCGGTGTCCCAACAGTGCGCGTGCAGCAGCCAGCGGGCGGCCTCGGCCGGGGTGAGGGGCAGCGGGTCGGCGTCGGTGCGGGAGGAGAACAGCGGCACGTTGTTCCCCGTCGCGACCGTGGCCACCAGCAGCGCCGAAGTCTTCGTCTCCCCCTTGTTCGTACGCAACCCGGCCACCTGCGCGAACGGCGCACTCGCGGAGAACAGGTCGAAGCGATCACCGTAAGCGTCGAAGTAGCCTTCCAACCGCTCCCGCTCGGCACCGGAGAACGCGCCGCGCGCGAACCGCTCGGCCCACTCGGCCCCGTCCCGTACGAACCCGAGCGCGTCCACCACCAGCGGCAGCAGCAGTTGCCGGAAGATCGCTGGCTTCTGGGTGGGAATGTCCACCTCGAAGTCCCGAAAGCGGTGCGCGTCGAGCAGCAACTCCCGTACGCCTACCGCCCGCCCGCCGGGCCCGCCGTCCCGACCGTCCCCGTCGGTGCTTCGTACCTGGTCAACGAGGGAAACCGGTAACCACGGCTCATCGAGCAGACTCCACAACCCAGCCTCCACTTAAGTTCTTACGTTCCTTGGTGGGGGATGCCAGGCTGACACAGCCGACGGGGAGGCGCGGTGCGAATGCAAGAATCAGCCGACACAGGCTTGAACGCGTACGCGCGCGTTGTGCGTAGGAGCCCCGGTGCGCCGGGGGTGCCCCCTTCTTCCGTTCCACGAAGGAGTTCGGCCCCGCGGTGCGGGGGTTGCCCCCGTGACCGGACCATACCGGCGGCGGGGCACGGGGCCTGCCCTACGGCGGGGCCGTTTCACCCCGCTAGCCCCCGGGTGACGGCTCGACGCCGTGCCCCAGCACCATGTGCATCTGCAAGGCGTCGACGACCTGGGCGACGGCGGGCGCGGCGTGGGAGGTTAGGGCGTCGTGCAGCAGCCGCTTGAACTTCGCACACTGCGGGCAAGCGCTGGGCCGTGCTGCTCTGGCGGGCGAGGTCGCCAGGCGCAACAGGTCTTCTACACGGGGCAGTTGCGCCGCAGTCGTACCCTCCCGTGACCCGTGCGGTGTCGGCTGCGGACCACGGGATGCAGTGTGCTCCCGGGACTCGCAGATGGCGGCTGCTCGGTCCATGGCCTGGGCCAGTACCCACCGGGCGAGTCTGTCGTCTCCCCGCCGGGAAAGGATGAGGCGAGCGCCGAGCTCGCACGCCTCAACCAATTCGCTCTGCATCAGCCGGGGAAACCAGGTCCAGGCAACGCTTTCCTGCATGGCACACACCAGCCATGGAATATCGGCTATCGCGCGGTCCCGATATTCGTCTTCATCGAAGCGTACGAGAGCGGCGATACGGCGGAGTTCCGTGGCGAAGCTCATTTCTGGCACGGATGAATTCACCTCATGGGGCAAGGCGGGCATCAGATGGGGTGTGGGCCCGCTCTCCGCAGGGTTGGGGTTCGCGAGTGGGGGCTCGCGCGGCTTCACCTGCGGAGAGCGGGAGCTTCAAGGGGAGCGCGCACCCACGACCGCGCCCCCCCGTTTTCTGTTCCTCGAAGCCGGTCATCGGGGCCCGGGCGGGATGCTGACGGCTGGCCTTGGGAAGTTGTGAGCGGGGCGGGTTCGCGGGGCCTTGGCTACTGGCCGCGCATGGCCGTGCTGGGCGCGGTCCCGGACGTCCTCGCGGATGGCGACAGCCGCTTCAAGACGGGCTGCTCAGGCCACGAACTTCGGTGATTACCAAAGGCGTTGAGGTCCACGACTTTGCGCACGAATTGCACGCCGTAGTCGGGCAACGCAGCCGCAGTCAGCGCTCAGCTCACCTGGGGCGCGGGGGCCCCGGACAGGTTGCGGGGCCGGGCGGGCTTGGCGCGGAGCTCGGGGCAGCGTTCCTTGTTGCCGCAGCGGCACGGCGGCCACTTCAACGCGGCATCGGAAGTGGCGATCGAGTCAACCCGACTCGTGGGAAAGGCCCTTGACGTACTCTGACCCATGACTGTCTACCTCGCTTGGGCGGTCACTTCGCCTCCGCGACCGTCCGACCGGTCGTGGAGGCCCCTTCTCGCTCTAGGCAACCGCGCGGCTACGGACAGCGGTACCGTGTCGATTCCAACCCCTCTCAATTCCTCTCAATTTACGGGGGAGATCCATGGGTAATCGGACGCCGAACGAAAAGCTGCAACGGCTGGTCCGTCAGGCCGAGTGGACGTACGAGCAACTGGCCCGAAAGGTCAACCAGGTGGCCACCGAGCGGGGGACCAAGCGGTCTTACAGCTCGCAGGCGGCGTGGCTGTGGGTGAAGAAAGGCGTGGTGCCGCGCGATCAAGCATCACGATCACTCGTAGTAGAGGCCCTGGCCCGAGGTCTGGGCCGCTCCCTCACCTGCGCGGACGCCGGCTTCCCGGAGCCTGAGGATAGCTCGCACGCGCGTACGGGTACTGATGTGGTGGACGAGTTGATTGACCTGGGGAGGGTGCAGGTGGATGCGTCACGGCGCGCTGTCGTGGGGGTGGGGCTCGCTTCCATGACGCTCACCATCCCGGGGTGGCCCGACGTGGCCGGGCGGGCCCACGCGGTCCAAGTCAATCCTCACGCACGGATCGGGCAGGCGGAAGTTGATTCCGTGGGCGCGATGGTCGATCGATTGAAGGTCATCGACGGAGAAGTGGGTGGTCAGTACGCCCGCCCGATGGCAAGTGCATTCCTGACGAACACCGTGGCCCCGTACCTCCGTGCGACGGCTACGGAACCCGTCCGTAAGGCGATGCTGACGGCAGCCTCGATGGCTTGCTACTTCACCGGGTGGATGGCGATGGACGAGGGTGCGCATGGTCTCGCCCAGCGGTACTACGTCAAGGGATTGGAACTCGCGGGAGCGGCTGACGATCACATGGCGTACTGCCACATCCTCCGCGGCATCAGCGTGCAGGCAGCCAACCTGGGCCATGGCGCCGTTGCCGCCCGATATGCAAATGCCGCCGCCGACACGGCCCCGATCTCGACCCCCTACATGCGAGCCTTCATGGCTGGCCAGCAAGCGCACGGTCATGCACTCGCCGGCTCCAAGGGGTCCGCCATGGAGTGCCTGCACGAAACGGAACGAGCACTCGACAAGCTCACGAGCCCAGGCGGGGCTCATGGCGGCTTCAACTACTCGACGCTGGCGTACGCGACGGCCCAGGTGCGTCATGAACTGGGGGACACCAAAGGCAGTGTGGAGTCCCTCCACGAGCACTTCAAACTGCGTGGGCCTGGCGAGAGTCACCGCTCGGGGCTGATCTTCGGAGGTCTGTTGGCCGAGCGTCAGTTGGCAATTGGCCACCTGGACGCGGCGTGCGCAACGTGGAATCGCGTACTCGACGACTACCCGGCGATGCATTCGGGCCGAGTGGATGAGCGAGTCCGCTCAGTCGTCAAGTGCCTGGCCCCCTATCAAGCCAACAACACGGCCCGCCACACCCGCGACCGAGCACGGGTGCTGCTTGGGCAGCGGGGCGTCTAGCTCGCAAGGCGGGAGACACTTCCGCCGCCTCTAACCTGGGAGGCGGCACATTCGATCGCGGGGTTGTTGCTGATGCTGTGACCTGGGGTGATGCATTACCGGCGGATCGCTGCAAAAATGCTTGCGGGATGGGGTGGCAATATGCGTGTGACCTGGGGATTTACCCTCGGGTTGTCATAGGCCCTGGAGGGTTCGCAACAGCATCGTCTTGGTCTTCAGGCCGTCCGGGACCAGGGGCGTCATAGGCCCTGGAGGGCTCGCAACATGCCCTCTACCCCCAGATGGCCGCCATCGCCCGCGGTCGTCATAGGCCCTGGAGGGTTCGCAACGTAGGGGTCATGCTGCGCGCACGGCCGAAGCCACGTCGTCATAGGCCCTGGAGGGCTCGCAACACGAGCTGCTTGCCGTGTCCGGCGCCGACGGGCGCATGTCGTTATGAGCCCTGGAGGGTTCGCAACGCTTGGGTGTCGAACAACCCGACCGCCGCTGCTTCGTCGTCATAAGCCCTGAAGGGTCCACAACACCCACCCCCGAAAAGCACCCGCACCCAGCCCCTCCCCCCCACCTCACAACGAAGTAGCCGCCTTCAACACCACAATCAACGCCACCGCCGCGTTCAGCGAGGACAAGGCCGAAGCCGCCGTGCCCGCTGCTGCGATGAGGGCCGCTGCGTAGAGGGAGCCGTCTGCGGGGGGCCAGAGGCGGGTTGGGGGGACGGGGGAGAGGAGGGCTGCGATGCGGCGGGGGATGGGGCCGGGGGTTGCTGGGCTGGCGAAGCCGGCGATGCCGGGGGCCGGGGCGGGGGCCGTTAGGAGGGCCGCCTTGCCGACCGCCGTGGCCACCACGCGTCGGTTGCCCACCTCGCGCGCTGCCTCCTCGTCGGCCCAGCGTTCCGCGCTGAACGACACCGCGGTCCACAGCGGGCGCAGGAACGGGTTGGCGCTCGCCGTCAGTCGGGACGCCAGCAGGTAGCGGTGGTGGCGGGCTGCCAGGTGGGCCCGTTCGTGGGCGATCAGCGCCTGGCGCTCGGGTTCCGTCAGACCGGCCAGCATCGTGTCCGAGACCACGACCCGGCCCGCGCCTGAGCTGCCCGGTAGTGCGTACGCGTACGGCAACTCGTCCGGGAGGACCGTTACTTGGGGTGGGGCCGTTGCTGGGGGGCGGGCGGGTGTGGTCTCGCCCCGTACCCCCGTGTGCTCAGCGCGGACGGCCGCCGCGGCCTCCGGGCGGCCGGGCATCGTCGATCGGCCGGCCGAGGCGCACTGTCGCCCAGTCGGCCCGCCCGCCACCGTGGAGCGTCCCTCCGCCGCAGAGCCTTCCGTAGACTCCGACCCTTCCCCTGATGCCGAACGCCCCGCCACCGCAAGGGACTTAGCAAACTCAAGCCCCTCCCCAGGCGCCGGCTCCGGCGGCAAGCCCTCCAGGGCTCGCCAGGCCGTGGCCCGTACCCGGTAGTGGCGCCAGAGCGTCGCGCCGCAGGCCGTCGTGACCGCGGCCAGGACGGCGATGGCCGCGAAGCCCACGTTCTCGTCGTACGGGACGGCCGCGCGGACCTCGGGGGCCGCCCAGCCGTCGGGGAGGGGGTTGCCGGGGACCTGGGCGGTGCCGACCACTACCAGGAGGGCCAGGCAGAGCGTGCTGCACACCGCGAGGATCGCGCCGACCGCGGTCAGTAGGACGGTCGCGGTGCGGGGGTGCAGGCGGCGTTCGGCCAGGCGCGATATCGGCCACGCCGTCAGCGGCAGCACCAGTGGCAGCACGACGAAGACTCCCACCTCACGGCTCCTGTTCCTGGGGGGTGTCGGGGAACACCGGGGCGCCGCCCGGTACGTCGCCGAGCGGCGCGTCAGCGGGAGCGGGCTGGCCTGGTGGGGCGAGCGCGTCGGACACCCCGTCCGCACCCGTACCGTGCAGCAACTCCCGTACCAGCCGTTCGTCTTCGGCCGACAGGCCCGACACGAAGCTGGCGAGCACGGCGTCACGGTCGCTGTGGCCGTCGAGTACCCGGCGCATCCGCTGCGCCGCGAGGCCCGCCTCGTCGGCCGCCGGGGCCCACAGGAACGAGCGGCCCGCGCGCCGCCTGGTCACGGTGTGCTTGCCGTGCAGGCGGGTCAGGATGGTGACGACCGTGGTGTACGCCAGGTCGCCGCCGAGTGCCTGCTGCACCTGGGCCGCGGTCACCGGCTCGCCGGCTCCCTGCAACACCCGCATCACCTGTGCCTCCAGTTCCCCCTGCCCGCGCCGCCGGCCGCGCTGCGCCGCAGCTCGGCCTTCGCCCTCGACCTCGTCCCTGTCGTCACCCACCGGTCTGCTCCTTCCCGCGCCGCCGGCCCTCGGGCGGGCCCGGGCCCGCCCGACCGGACCCGCGGCCGGCGCGCCCCTGCCCGGGCCGCTGCGCCTCCCGGCCGATCCGGGAGAGCCTACGACATGGGGGCGGCGCGGTACCCGTTCGCGGTGGCCCGCGCGCGGGCGTGCGGGTGCCCGTACGGGCGGTCCCACCAGGCACGATCGGCGCCGCGGGGTACGGCCGGTGTCCGGCGCCGGACGCCGGTGCGGGGCGCGCGCGGCGGGCCGGGCGCGTTGGCTACGCTCGCTTCGCGGGCGCGCCGGCCCGTGACGCGCGGTGTGCGGGAGGGGCGACGTGAACGTGTCGGGAGACGTGAACGTACGGGCGGACGCGCACGCGAGAGCGGACGTGGGGGCGGCGGGCGCGGCCGGGCCGGGTGGTCAGAGCCCGACGGACGGGGTCGCGCCCGTACCGCGCGCGCTCGCGCGCGAGGCGTTGGCCGCGGCGTTGGCCGGGCGGTACGCGGGTGAGTTGCGGGGGCCCGCCGCCGGCGCGGGCATCGCGCACCCGAACGGATTCCTCAAGCTGCCGCTGGCCCGGTACCCGGCGGACGGGCGGCGGCTGTTCCTGCACGTGTGGCAGGACGGGGGTGCGGATGCGCAGATCCACGACCACCGGTGGGACTTCGCGGCGACCGTCTTGGCCGGGGCGGTGCGGAACACGGTGGTGGAGGTGGGGCCGGGACCTGGGCTGGGGCCCGACGCCGGCCCCGGCCCCAGCCCCGACCTCGACCCCGACCCCGACCCCGACGCGTACCACCTCGTCCGCTACCGGCCCGAGTCCGGCGGCTTCCGGTTCACCGCGGACGGTGCGGGTGACCGTGGCGGGCGGGTGCGGGTGGTGGCCGCCCGTACCCGGGTGGTGGGCGTCGGCGAGGCGTACGCGCAGTCCGCGTGCGTGCTGCACCGGGTCGCCGCCGAACCCGGCACGCTGACGCTGGTCGCCAGGGGCGAGCCGGTGCGGGCGGAGAACCGGGTGCTGGTGCGCGGGCCGGTGGTCGAGGGGTTCCGGGCGTGGCGGTACGTGAGCGCCGAGGAGCGGGTGCGGCATCTGCGCGCGGCGCTGGAGCTCGTCGGATGAGCGGGGTCGCACCGGCGACGGGTGGGACGGGCGGTACGGGTGGCGTGGGCGACCCGGGTGGCGCGGGCGGTACGGGTGGCGCGGGCGGTGCGAGTGGCGTGGGCGGTGCGGGCGGGCAACCGCACCAGCCGGTACCTACGCCTGTGCCGGCACCTCCTGTGCCTGCCCCTTCGCCGGAACCTGAACCGACGCCGACGCCGGCACCCGTGCCGGCGCCGGGACCGACGCCCGTGCCGGCGCCCGCACCCGGCGCGCCCCCCGCGCCGACCGCTCCCCTCGACGACCCCGCCACACTGGTGCGCCGCGACATCGTGCTGATCTTCGCGGTGCAGATCGACACGGTGCCGGCGGCTCCGTACGCCGCGGGGCCGTTGGTGCGCTGGTGGCGGCGCGGGGGCAACGACGTGGACTCGTCCACCGCGCGCCGGGTGAACTACACCGATCCGCGGCTGGAGCCGCTGCTGTGGGGGCCGGAGGTGCGCTGGCACCGGGAGGTGGGTGAGCCCGGGGCGGCGCCGCACGGGTTTCGGCTCAGCGCCGTGGAGTTGGTGCGGCTGAACGAGTCCGTTCTCGGCATGTTCGGGCGGATGGGGGTGCGCCCGGCGGCCAACGGGGTGGTGCTGCTGCACGGCAGCCTGCCCGCCGTACCGCCGGCCGGCCTGGCCCGGGCGTTGCGGAACTGCACGTACGTCGATCCGTACCACGCGGACGGCGCCTACCGTGACTGGGTCGCCAGCCAGTTGCCGCCGGGTTGCAGGCTTTCCAGCACCGAGCGCGAGGCCGTGCACTGCACGCTCGTCACCGCGCGGGATGACCTGCCCAGGCTCAACCACCGTACGGAGGACGAGAGTTGGTCGGCCGTCGACCAGTGGCTGTGGCAGCTCAACCAGGCGGCGGACTACCCGCCCGGCTCCGAGGCGCGCGAGGAGTTGGCGGAGTTGCGGTTCCCGCTGCCCAGTGACGTGCGCGCGGTGCTCGGGCAGCGCGGTCTGGTCCTGGTGGGCAGCACGCCCGACTCGGGGCCCGAGGACCTCGCCAACTACTACAACAGCGCCACCCACCACCTACACACCCTGTACGCGGACGCACTGGCCCTGGGGCGGTTGCAGCAGATCGTGCTCGGTGCCTTCGGGCGCGAGGTCGCGCGGCTCGGCGAGGCGGAGCCGCGGCAGCGGGTCGTCGCCCAACTGGAACGCGACCTGTTGGTGTTCCGGCGCGGCTACCTGGCGGCCGACTTCGGCCGGCAGGCCACGGTGGGCGGGGTGCTGCGCAGATGGAAGGAGAGCGCGCGGCTGCCGGACGAGGTGCAGACGCTCAAGGAGGACCTCAGCGAACTCTCCCGCCAGGTGCTCTCCGCCGAGACGGAGACCAGCAACGCCATCCTGGGCCTGTTCGCCGCCGTCGGTCTGCCGCTCAGCGTGGGGCTCGGCATCTGGCAGGGCCTCCCGGGCTCCGGCGCCACCGCACTGGGTTGGACCCTGGCCGTCACCGGTGTGGTCACCGTCCTGCTGCTCGTCGTCTTCCCCGGCCTGCGCCGACTCGCGGTGGACCTGTTCCGGCGGGGGCGGAGCCGGTGAGGGGCCGGCGGCGGGGCAGCCAGGCGCCCGCGTATGCGCGTGTAGCCGCGCCCGGGTGCGCGCGCGTGCCTGCGCATGGCCTCGTGCCCGCCCCCGCCCGCCGTCCCGCAGCCGACCCCGCACGCGCGCACGCGCACGTACCGCCAAGTGCCTTCGGTCCCACGTACGGCCCCACGCCCCCGGCCGGCCCCGCGGGCGCGCACGTACCCCCCTGCCCACCGGCCGGCAGGTCGGCGCCCCGCCACCAGCACACCGGAGGTGAGGTCCGATGACCGCCGCCTACTGCTGGCCGCCGCGGCACGCGCCCGGGTTCCCGCCGGACTGTGCGGATGCGGGGGACGTGCTCGCGCACTTCGCCGGCGGGGAGGGGCGGGCCGCCACGGTGGTCGTCGTCACCAGTGCGCTGCGGGCCAGCGTGGAGGACTGCGGCGACCACGAGGCGGGGCTCGACCGGGTGCGGCGCAGCCTGGCCGGCATCGGGCGGGCCGCGGGGGCCGCCTGGCATCCCGCGTACTACGGCAAGGATCTGGTGCTGGTACGCGCCGTCGAACACGGGCCGCAGGCGCCCGCGCCCGTGCCGCTGGCCGCCGGCGACGGCGGGGTGCGGCACGGGTGGGCGTGGGAGCACGTGCCGCTGACCGGTGGCGCCGGGGCGCGCCGTACCGCGCTGCTGCGCGCCTGCTACGCCGTCGCGATGGCCGCCAGGCTGCGCCGCGACCGGCCGGACCCGGCCCGGCACCGGGCCGCCGACGCGCTGTCCGAGGTACCCGAACTGCTCGCGCCGCCGGCCGCGGCGGCGCTCCTCGCCGGCGTGCTCGTACGGCCGTTGGACGGGCACCCGGCCCGGCCGGGGGCGGGCGACGGGGAGGACCCGCGGCTGCCCGGGGTGCCGTCGGCCGACGGGCTCGCGGCGTGGGTGCCGCCGCGCGGCGGCGGGCTGTACGCGGTGACCGACGTGCACGACATCGAGTGGGGCACGGTCTCCCGCGGCGCCGCCGGCGCGCGGCTGACCGAGGGCAACGCCCGGGCGCTGCTGCCGCTGGCCACCGCGTGGCAGCGGGACCGGCTGCCGCTGGACGAGGTGCTGCGCCGCGGCTACCCGCTGCGCGCCCGCCGCGAGGCGCTGCTCGCCGGGCACCTGCGGGCGATCAGCGACGGGATCGCCGGCTGTGGCCGACTGTTCGCGACGCTGGGCGACGGCCTGTCGGGCACGGTCCGCGACGCGGAGCGGCTCCGGGATGCCGTGGCCGGCGCCAACCGGTGGAGTGCGGGGCAGTTGCACAGCGGGGCGGGGGCGGCCCCGCTGGTGGGAGGCAGCGCGACCGACGTGCCGGCTGGGGCCGGCGTGGGGGCCGGTGGCCTCGTCCCTGGAGCGGCCGGTCTGGACGCGGCCCGTCGGCGCGCGCACTTCAGCCTGCACGTCACCAAGACGCTGAAGGGTACGGAGCATCCGCAGCGCCTGCTGCACGTATACGGACAGCCGCTGCCCGCCGGCCCGGCCGCCGCGGCCGTCGACTTCCTGGCCGCACTCGCCGCCGCGGGCCCGGGCGCCCCCGGCAGCCACCACGTGGCGCACGCCGCGCGCCGGCGGGAGGAGTGGCGACGGCACCTGCCGGCCGAACAGTTCGCGCGGCTTGCGGGGGTGTTGGGCGGGGCGGGGGCTGGCAAGTAGCGGTGGGCGGGACCGTGGCGGCTGAGATTCGGTACGGCTGCGCACCGGGTCGGGCGGGGCCCGTCAACTCCACAGGGTGTCGACGGCCTCTCGCACGACGTTGAAGTCGAGGCTGCTGGTATCGAGGAAGAGCGCGTCGTACACCTTCTTGCCCACCTCGACGACCTGCTGGTTCGCGGGCGTGGTGGCGGCGCCCTGTGGCTCGTCCGTCTCCAGGTGAACAAGCACCTCCTTGAGGACGAAGGCCCGTACATCCGCCACAGCGTTGTCGTCGTGCACGCCGAGCGCATCGATCCGATTAACGACGACGTCGCGCACGCCCGTCGCCAACGGCGACTTGTACGAGGCGTTCTCCAGCGTCTCCTTCCAATTCGTCAACCCATCCGGGGCGATGCTGTCCAGCCGCTTCTGGAGCGACTGGCTCAACCGGTTGATCTCCGTGTTCTCCCGGCCCGGACCCACCCACAGGTTGTCCGCGGAGCTGTTCATCACGTACGCGGCCTGCATGAGGGTCTTGCCGTCTGCCGGGTTCACGCCGCCGAACGCAGCCTGCGGAAGCTTGTCGAGCGAATCCGTCACCTGACCGGTGATGTTTTGATCCACCTGGCCGGGCCCGAGCTTGCCATTGAGGTAGCCGATCAACTGACCGTCGTGCTCTGCGTAGGATCGGTTCAGCAGGTCCCGAATGTTGTGCCACGCGATGATGTGGCGCCGGTGCTGGGTCGGTTTGAGCGGTAGCGCCGCCAGGGTCGACGGGGCGAAGCCGGGGCGGCCGGTGATGTTTCCGGCCTTGATCACCATGGTGCCAAGGCCCTTGACGGTGGGTGGTTTGTTCTCGACGCCCTTGACGTACGCCAGAATTTTTGTGGGCAGACTCAGGCCCGGGACGTCCTTGTAGTCCTGCTCGGACCACGCAGTCATCTGTCGGATCTGCTCGAAGCAGTCGTAGGCGCCGTCCACAACGAAGTCGTCCGGCAACTCCGCCATCAGATCTTCGAATACCTCGTCGTATTCGTCGAGCCAGCGATTGTCTTTCTTTCCCACCTCTCTGAACTCCTCGAAGGCGGGGCCCGGGTCCCGCGGGGAATGGATCACCAGCGGGTTGGCCCGCGTCGTGCGCTGCACCCCGGCTGCGGCGGGCCCGCGCCGCGTCCCCTCGTACGCGTCCTCGCGCGTGTGCGCGGGCGCGTGGTCCGTGCCCGGCGTCGCGGACGGCCGCGGCACCGCGCGGGACATCACCCGGCGGGCGTTGGACTCCGCGGCGCGTTCGTAGCGGTCCGCCGGGTCGGAGATGCGTAGCCCGCCGCCGTTGTCGGTGCCGGACACCGGGCCCTGGCGCTGCTGGATGACGTGGGTGAGCTCGTGCGCGAGGGTGTGCTTGTCGGCGCCGCCCGCGCCGACCACCACGTGGTGTCCTGAGGTGTAGGCGCGGGCCGAGATCTCGCGGGCCGAACGCTGGGCGGCGGAACCGGTGTGGAGCCGTACGTCGGAGAAGTCCGAGCCGAGGCGCTGCTCCATCTCGCTCCGCAGCGCCGCCGGCAGCGGCCGACCCGGCGAACGGAGCACGTCGGCGACGGACGAGCGCTGGACGGCAGGGGTGCCTGGGACCGCCTCCCCCTGCTGCTCGTGGGGCTGGTGCTGGTGCTGGTGCCGCTGCACCGCCGGCAACGCCTCGGCCGCCCGCCCCGGTTGCTGCTGCTGCGCCGCGGGTTCGCCGGTGTCGGACCCTTCCCGTGTGGCCGGTTCGGCCTGCTCCGTGTGGTGCGGTGGTCCGGCGTCCGGGGTCGTCGCGCGGGCGTGGTGCAGCATCTGGGTGGCCGTGGCGTTGCCCGCGGTGCGCTGGACGGACCGGAGCAGCGCGGGGGCGGCCACGCCGCGGGCCAGCGCCGCGGGCCGCGCCGCGGGCTCGACCTGCCGCGCGGCCCGAC
>NZ_JBLIWA010000007.1:0-193379 GCF_047525675.1 Streptomyces sp. 796.1
GGCCCGACCCGCGGCGGCGCGCGGGGGACGGCGGCCCCCGCAGCGCTTGCCGGCGGGACGACGCCGACCGCCCCCGCGCCCCGACCGGCCGCGGCGGCTCCCGGGGGTCGGACCGTGCGCGGCAGCGGCGGGGCGCCCGCGGGTACGCCGTACGCAGGCGTGCCGTTCGAGGCCACGCCATCCGCGGGCGTCCCGCGCGCGAGCGCGCGATACGAAGGCGCGCCGCACGAAGGCGCACGGGACGAAGGCGAACGGCACGAGGGGGCGGCCTACGGAGGCGCGGCGGGCGAGGGGCCCGGGCCGGCCGCCGGTGGCGGGGTGGTCCCGGCCGACGGGGCGGCAGCCGTACGCGACGGGTCGGCCGCGCGCGAGGGGACGGCGCCCCGCGGGGCGGGCGGCGGAGACGGCGGCGGTGCGGGCGTGGGCGACCGGCCGGCCCTGCGCGAGGGCACCGCCGCCGTGAACGGCTGACTACCGGCACGCGCACGGGGCCGCCGCCCAGACCCTGGCCGCCGGAATCGCAGCCACCACCCTGACCTGCGCCGAAGCCCCCACCCCAGCAGGCGACAGCCCCGTACGCGCCAATCGCCCAACGGCCGAGCCACCCCACGGCGCCCGCCCCCGCGGTCCGCTCGCCGGGCGCTTCGGTGCCTGGTCCGGCAACCTGGGGCCATGGGTACTGGGCAACTCGTCCTCGACGGCCTGGTGCTGCTCTTCGGGCTGGTGGGCGTCGTCCTGCCGGGCGTGCCCGGGCCGCTGCTGGTGTGGGCCGGGGTGCTCTGGTGGTCGATGGCGGAGAAGACCACCGTGGCCTGGGGCCTACTGGCCTGCGCAACGGCCCTGCTCCTGCTCAACCAGGCGCTCCGCTGGCTGCTGCCGGCCCGCAGCATGCAGGGTTCCGGCATCACCCGCGGCACCCTGCTCCTGGCCGCGACCACCGCGGGCGCCGGCTTCGTCCTGCTGCCCGTCGTCGGTGCCGTACCCGGCTTCCTCGCCGGCCTCTACACCGCCGAACGCATCCGCCTGGGCGCCCACGGCCCGGCCTGGGTCTCCACCCGCAACGCCCTCCGCGCCATCGGCTACGCCGTACTGATCGAACTCGTCATCTGCCTGCTGATCACGGCGGCCTGGGTCGCGGCCGTGGTCTTCGGCTGACCGGCAGGCGGGAAGCGCGCCGCGCCCCGGCGCGGGGCCCGGCCCCCGCCGGCCCGCAGTACGCGCCCCGCCCCTCAATCGAGCAGCGCGGTCGCCTCGACCTCGACCAGCACGTCCGGCTCGAAGAGGAAATCGACACCGATGAGGGAGGCCGGGGGCATCGGCAGCGACAGCCCGACCTCATCGGCGACGGCCTCCACGCCGGCCATGAAGGGCCCGATCAGCTCCGGGCGCCACCGGGTCACGTAGAAGGTCAGCCGCAACACATCGGCGAACGAAGCGCCCGCCCCGGCCAGCCCGAGCGCGGTGTTCCGCAGCGCATGGCCGACCTGCCCGGCAAGATCACCGGGCGCCACCGGGGTCCCGTCCGCAGCGCGGGCGATCTGCCCGCTGACGTGCACGTGCCGGCTGCCGGTGCCGACGGCGACGTGGTGGTAGGGGGTGGGTTGCAACATGCCCCGCGGGGTGAACTGACGGACGGCCACGACGGCGTCTCCTTCGTGTGCACATGCGTACGCGTATACGTACGAGGTCTTCCTCGGCCCCTTGGCATCCGGTCGAGGTATCCGGAAGATACTTAGTAGCCAAAGGCCACTTCAACGAGACCAGGTTTCGCCATGGATACCGCGCACCCCGGGCACGAACTCCGCATCCCCGCCCCCCACCGAGAACTGCTCGACCAGGTACTCGACAAGTGGTCCCTCAGCGTCCTCAACGAACTGTGCGAACACCCCTGCCGCTTCAACGAACTACGCCGAGCGATCCCCCAGGTCACCCAGAAGTCCCTGACCGCCACCCTGCGCCGCCTAGAACGCAACGGCGTGGTGACCCGCGACATCACCGCCACCCGCCCCGTAGCGGTGACCTACCGCATCACCCCCTTGGGCAAGACCCTGCGGCCCCCGATCGACACCCTGCTGGCCTGGGCAGACGAGCAACTACCCGCCATCGAGCGGGCCCGTGCGGAGTTTGATGAGCGGGAGGGGGAGGGGGAAGGGAATTGAGTGGGGGTCAGGTGGTGGTTGGAGGCGGGGATATGGCGATTCCGGCAACGAGCAGGGCGAGAGGCGCCTGAGCGAATTCGGGTGGTTCAGGATGGGCGGCCTACGCCTTCCTCACCAGAACGCAGAAACGCGACGATTCTCCAGCCATCACGGCCCCTGTGCACTACGACTTGTTCGGCGAGCGCGCAAACGATGTGAAGTCCTCGCCCTCCCTCGGACTCCGTACCCACATACCTCAGTTTTGGAATCCCTTTCCCCGCCCCGCCCGTATGCTCGATAGATACGGCAACCTTCGGACCTGACGTGAGAACTTCCACATAGATTTCCCCGTCACCTCTGCCGTTGTCACCATGCTTCACTGCATTCGCGCCCAACTCACCGAAGATCGACCTGGCATTCCACGCTTGAGCCTCCTCTCGAAAGAAGCCCTTAGCCCAAGACCAAACATCCTGGATACTTCGCATATCGCGTGGAAACTTTCTCCGCCAGACGTCTCCTATGGCCTTCTTTCCCCACGGCCTCTCGCACTCGCCACTTGGAGATCTACTCGAACCGCGAAGGACACATCTGCAATACGTCAATCGTAGAGAGCCAGGCGCTCCCATCAGACGCCTGATAGCGTGCATGAACAACGAGGCACGCCGCACCATCGCGTTCCAACTCCAGCCCGAGTCCCCGACTAAGCAAAACTTGCTAGCCTCCATGCCCAGCACCAGGATGTGTAGCCCTCGCATGAGCGGGGATCGTCCACGACCCAGGTGCGCCGGCTGTATCGAGCCGTCCTGGTCCCCGCCCGTGCGGGGCTTCTCCACTTCGAATCGACCCTTTTTCATGGGTGCCCCTCATGAGCTGCGGCGAGATGGTGGTCACGTGCAGACGAGCCACATCAGAGGGCTCCATACATTCCTGCTCACCTCGGTCGGCTCTGAAACCTCCCGCCGCCACCTCCCGCACCCACCCCGCCCCCGGCCGCCAACTCCGCTGGGATGATCTTTCCCCCCTGCCCTAAGGGCTGCCGCTTCGGGCCCGTACCGATCCTGGCCACGACCGACGGGCGCAGTGTGCCCATCTCGCCCCGCATGACAGGCCATCCGTTCCTGGTCCGGCTCTTGACCGGGCCAGGAAATCAAGGACCATCAAACGGGAGTTGCGTCCCCTTCGCATTCGCTGCGCCTCATCGCCCCAGGCAGGCGGGACCACAGGCGAGGCAGCCCGGGCGCACCCCACGGCACCGACCCACCACCACCTCAGCAACGGCCATTCACACCGCGCGCCGTGACCGCCCGCCGGCAGCCGGCTGCCACCACCGTGTGTACTTAACGGCCGCGCCTACCCCCGGTAACTCTCCAACAACCGCAACCAAACCTCACTAACCGTCGGATAAGCCGGCACCGCATGCCAAAGGCGTTCGATGGGGATTTCGGCGACCACCGCCAGGGTCGCCGAGTGGAGGAGTTCGCCTACGGCTGGGCCCGCGAAGGTGGCGCCGATGACGTGGCCTCGGTCTTCGTCGACGATCAGGCGGGCTTGGCCGCGGTAGCCGTCGACGTACAGGCTGGCGCCGGCTACCTGGGCCAGGTCGTGGTCGATCACGCGGATCCGGTGGCCGGCCCGTTCCGCCTCGGCCGCGGTGAGGCCGACCGCGGCGACCTCCGGGTCGGTGAAGACCACCTGGGGGGCGCCGGCGCGGTCGGCGGTGGCGACGTGGGCGCCCCAGGGGTCGGTTTCCAGGAGGGGCAGGCCCTGGGCGCGGGCGGCGATGACGGCGCCGGCGATGCGGGCCTGGTACTTGCCCTGGTGGGTCAGGAGCGCCCGGTGGTTGCTGTCGCCGACCGCGTACAGCCAACCGCCCGGCACGTCCTGCACCTGACACGTGTCGTCCACCTCAAGCCAGGTGCCCGGTGTCAGGCCCACGGTCTCCAGACCGAGGTCGTCGGTGCGCGGGGCGCGGCCCGTAGCGAACAGCACCTCGTCCGCCTCCACGGTGGCCCCATCGGCGAGCGTGAGCGTGACGGGGCCCGCCGGGTCGGCGCGCCGCACCTCCGTCACGGACGTACCGAAGCGCAGGTCGGCGCCGGCCTCGGTGAGCGCGTCGGCGACCAGTCGGCCCGCGAACGGTTCCATCCGCGGCAGCAGTCCGTCGCCGCGCACCAGCAGGGTCACGGCCGACCCCAGCGCGCGCCAGGCGGTGGCCATCTCCACCGCGACGACGCCCCCGCCGACCACCGCGAGCCGCCCCGGTACCGCGGCAGCGCTGGTGGCCTCGCGGCTCGTCCACGGCTTGGCGTCCGCCAGGCCCGGCAGATCGGGCAGCGCGGCGCGGCTGCCGGTGCAGACCGCGACGGCGTGCCGCGCGGTCAGCGTGCGCCGCTGCCCGTCCGGCGTCGTGACGGTGACCCGGCGCGGCCCGTCGAGCCGCCCGTGCCCGCGGACCAGGTCGATCCCGACCGAGTCCAGCCACCGGGCCTGTCCTTCGTCCTTCCAGTGCGAGGCGAACGCGTCCCGGTGGGCGAGGACCGCCGGGGCGTCGAGCGGCCCGGCCACGGCCTCCCGCAGCCCCGGGGTGCGCCGCGCGTCGGCCCGGGCGATGACCGGACGCAGCAGTGCCTTGCTCGGCATGCACGCCCAGTACGAGCACTCGCCGCCGACGAGTTCGCTCTCCACCACCACGGCGGACAGGCCCGCCGCATGGGCCCGGTCGGCCAGGTTCTCGCCCACCGGGCCCGCGCCCAGGACGATCACGTCGTACGTATCCATGGCGGCGTCCATCACAACCCGCTCTCTTTCGGCACTGGGGCAGGGACATGCGGCAACGGCTGCGGGCGGGGCGCTAGCCGGCGTGGCCCGGTCCGGGGCCGCGGGCCTGCGGCCACCGGTACGGCCACGCCCGCGTCCGCGGTCACGAGCGCGACCGCGGACCGTCGTACGCGCCCCGCACGGCCCCATCCTTACCCCGCCCCGCCGACCCCGGCCAGCCGGATGCGCGGATGGCCGCGCCGCCGCCCCCAGGGGCGTCCGTACGGAGTACCCCCGGGCTCGCCGTTCTCACCTCGCGTCCCTCACCTCAGCGCCGCCGCCCCGTACCCCGTACGCCGCGTTCCCGGTTCGGCGTCTCCGCGGGCCGGGGCCGGGCGCCGGGGCGCCGGGGTCCGCAGCCCGGAGCGCGCACGCCGCCGGCCGCGGACACGGGCCGCCGGTCGCCGGGAACTCGGGCCACGGGCTCACCCGCTCCCCCCGCTACGGCTTGCGCATCGGGCCGCGCTTGCGCTCCATCATGTGGCGGCCCAGGGCCTGCCGCTGCTTCCAGTCGCGGCGCATCTCGGCCCGGAGGCGGGCGTCCGTGCGGGCGGCGATGCGCTCGTTCTCGCGGAGCAGTTTGCGGTAGCTGTCCAGGCGGCGCGGGGGGAGTTCGCCGGCGTCCAGGGCGGCGAGCACCGCACAGCCGGGCTCGCTCTCGTGCGCGCAGTCGTGGAACCTGCACTCCGCGGCCAGCGCCTCGATCTCGGCGAACGCGCGGGCCACGCCGCCCTCCGCGTCCCACAGGCCGACGCCGCGCAGCCCGGGGGTGTCGATGAGCACCCCGCCCCACGGCAGGGCGAGCAGGTTGCGGGTGGTCGTGGTGTGCCGGCCCTTGCCGTCGGCGTCGCGGGTGGCCTGCACCACCTGCTCATCGGCGCCGACCAGCGCATTGGCCAGGGTGGACTTGCCGGCACCCGACTGGCCGAGCAGTACGGCCGTGCCGCCGGCGAGCGAGGCGGCCAGGACGTCCATGCCCGCGCCGGTGGCCGCACTCACGGCGAGCACCTGCACGCCGGGCGCAGTGGCCTCGGTGTCGGCGAGCAGGTGGCCGAGCGTGGCCTCGTCGCCGACGAGGTCGGCCTTGGTGAGGACGACCAGGGGGGTCGCGCCGGACTCCCACGCCAGGGCGAGGAAGCGTTCGACGCGCCCGAGGTCGAGTTCGACCGCGAGCGAGACGGCGATGATCGCGTGGTCCACGTTGGCGGCGAGGATCTGCGCCTCGGAGCGCTGCGAGGACGTGGAGCGGACGAAGGAGGTGCGGCGCGGCAGCAGCGTCCGTACGTACCGCGGGTCGCCGCCGACCGGGTCGACCGCCGCCCAGTCTCCGGTGCACACCACGCGCAGCGGGTCGTGCGGGGTGACGTACTCGGTGTCGGCCCTGATCAGACCGGCCGGGGTGATGCAGTCGCACTGACCGCGGTCGACGCGGACGACGCGGCCGGGCACCAGGCCCTGTTCGGCGTACGGGGCGAACTCGGCCTCCCAGCCGGCGTCCCAGCCGTACGGGGCCAGATCGACGTCGGTCTCGCTGGAGGCAGCAGAAGATGACGGGTTGAGCGCATTGCTGGACAAGGTGGGGAAACCCTTCGGAGGGTGGCCCCGGCGCAGGCGCGTACGACGCGCGGAGGTGTGGGTGTCAGCCGGAGACCACAGGGGTGGAAAGGATGAACTCCTGAGTACGGGCGGCGCCCGCGACCATGACCGTCGTCACTGTCCCCACCTCTTCCTCTGCCTGTTCCACTGATCCGATTCCGCTGCTCCGCCGCTGGTGCGGCACCTTGGCCCGACGTCGACACCGGTCACCGCCGTCGACACCGTCGCCGGCGTTGACGGCGCTGGCACCGACAGGGATACGGAACCGATCCGTCGGTACGGATTGCGGAACCGGTCCGTCGGTGGCCGGCCGGGGACGAGCCCCGGGCCTTGGCTGGCCCTCGCTGCGGCAGAACGGGGCAACCGTAGCCCGTACCCGGAGTGGGGGCCAGCGATTTTCCGCGGGCGGCGGGAGGTGCCCGACGGACACTCCGGACCCGGCCTGTGGCACCGGGCGCAGCGTCCGCCCCGGGGCTCCGTTCGGCCCGTCAGGCCGCCCCGCGCCCGGGCCGCAACGCGCTGCGCCCCGCGTTCCAGGAGGCGAGCAGGCGGGCGGTCAACCGGTCCTCCAGCAGGCTCGTGGCGCGGATGCCGAAGACGACGTCGGGCTCCAGCGAGGGCTCGTCGGCCAGGAGTCCGGCGACGACCTCGTGCCGGACGAGTTGTTCGTGCACGGCGTCCGCCTCGACGTGTTCGTCGTAGAAGCGCTGGGCCGCCGGTCCCCCGCCGCAGCGGCGCAGGGCGTCGGCCAGCCGCGCCGACGCCGGCGACGAGGTCACTTCCACGGCGGCGAAGTGGCCGACCAGGGCCCCGCGGTGGGCCCGGTGCAGGCCGAACAGGGACATCATCGTCACCACGGACAGCATCTCGGCCGGCGCCGCGTCCAGGTGCGCGCCGTAGCCGCCGGCGACCTGGAGGTCCGCCAACAGGTCGGCGTAGAGCCGGGCGTGGATCGCTTCGGCCCGGCCGGCGCCGAACTCGTCGTACTCGACGGCGACCATGCCCGCCTTCGCCCGCCCCGTGAGCCGCGGCACCACCCAGAGCTGGGGGTCGGCCTCCTTGAGGTGGTAGAGGGAGCGCAGGGCCGCGTACTCCCGCAGTTGCCACAGTTCGCCGTGGCGCAGCAGGAAGTGGCTCACGCTGCCCCGGCCGCCGGCCGGTTCGTCCATCAGCTCGGCCAGCGCCTGCTGGGCACCGCCGCCGGCCCGGGCGTCGGCGCGCAGGGCGGTCAGGAACCGGTCCTCCAACCCGGCCCGCAGCCGCAGGAGTTCCGCATCCCATTCGAGGCGGTCGTCCACGCCGTCGAAGCCCCGGTAGTGGAGTTCGTACAGGGCGTAGAGGGCGAGTTGGAGATCGTCCCCGTACGGATCGGCGCGGGCGGCCTCGGCGGAGGGCGGGAGCGGCGAGGTGCCGCTGGCCAGGCGGGTGAGGACGGCGTCCGAGAGGGTGCCCCGCGCGCGGGGCGGTCGGGGGCGGGTCGGTGGTGCGCAGAGCACGGTCACGGTGTTTCCCCTCCGTCGCGTCCGTCACTTCCGTTGCCTCCGGCGTCGTTTCCGTTGCCTCCGGCGCCTCCGTCGCTCCGGTGGGCGGCGTCACTTCGGTGGGCTCCGTCGCCCGACTCGCCGTGGGCCCCGTCCCGGCCGTCGTGGGGCCCGTCGCCCCGTGCGGGGGCTTTGCGCGGGCGGCGCCGGTGGCTGGTGTCGCACCAGGGGCGGATGCGGCTGCGCCCGCACATACAGATCGCGACCACGGGGCGGTCGGAGACGACCGCGGTGCCGTCGTCAAGCACCGCCTCCACCGGGCCGTCGATCAGCAGCGGGCCGCCGGGCTCGGTCCGGATGCGGCGCGGCTCGCGCTCAGGGGCAGTGGGCACGGATGACCACCAGTTCCTCGCTCTCGTCCCAGGGCGCCAACAGGCCGCGCTCCCGCAGCCAGGCCCAGCGTTCGCGCAGCACCGGGCCGAACGGGATGCGGGTCCGCTCGCTGACGGAGGCGTCCAGTCCGGCGGAGGTGAGGCGCAGCAGGGTCTCTTCCGGCCCGCACAGAGCCGAGTGGACCAGCAGGAGCAGGCCGCCGCGCCGGAGCAGGGGCGGTACGTCGTCGCAGATCCGGTCCAGCAGCAGCCGGCCGCCCGGGCCGGCGTCCCAGGCCCGGCCCGGCCCGTGTGCGGCGACCGTGGCGGCCGGCGGGGCGGGTACGTAGGGCGGGTTGCTGACGATCAGGTCGAACCGGCCGCCCGGGGGCAGGGGCGCGGTCAGGTCGCCGCGGCGCACCCGCACCCGCCGCCGCGCGAGCAGCGCGTTGATGCGGGTGTTCCACAGCGCCCGGCGGGAGATGTCGACAGCCGTCACCCGGGCGCCGTGCCGGGCCGCCTCGATCGCGAGGACGCCGCTGCCCGTGCACAGGTCGAGTGCGTCGGCGCCGCGGGCGACGCCCTCGCGGGCCAGCGCGGCGGCCAGCAGCCGCGTGTCGTCCTGCGGTGCGTAGACCCCGGGGATGGTCACCACCGGGGGGAGCCGCGGGACGGCGCCAGCGACGGTCGGACTCACCATGGGGGCCCTTTCGCTGAGGGGGACGAGCACCCGGGGCTCCCCGTGGCCCCGCTGGCCTCCCGAGTGCCCCTCGGGGCCGGGACCACACCTGCCTTCCGCCCTTCTGCCCCGCCGCCCCGTCAGCGGCGCGAGCAGGCGCGCCACCGCCTCGCCGGCCGGGGGGAGAGGGACGGGGCGCTGGGTACGGGGCGTTGCCGGCCGGGGCGGCCGGCGATCGCGGGAGTGAGGAACGGTGCCCGGCGGGTACCCGGGGCCCGTCGGTAACCACGCCGCACCCCACCCCTGGGGGCGGCCTCCTGACGAGGAGGCGATGTGGACACGAGCGCGGGCGCTACGCCCTCGACCGCGACGGACGGGGCCGGGACGAACAGTGGCGACGTGCGGGCGGCGGTCGCGCACCTGACGGGTGGCGGCGCGCACCTGATGGCCGCCCCCACCGTCCGCGGCCTGCTGGCGGCGGACCGGGAGGAGGCGTGGGCCCGGTTCCGGGCCGGCTGGGAGGAGTTGGCACCTGACCCGTACGCCGCCGCGCGGGGCAGCGTGCGGCAGCGGCGGTACGGCGTCTTCTCGTTCACCCCGGCGACCGGGACGCTCACCGCGCGTCCGCACGTGCCCTTCGTCCAGCCGAGCGGCACCAATCCGCTGCACGACGGGGAGCAACGGGCCTTCGAGCCGCTGACCGGCGCGTTCGTCGCCGATCCGGTGCTCGCGCGGCTGCTGCGCCTGCTCGGGACGCTGGCGCAGGGCCTCGACGGTCCGCCGGAGTGGACCGTGCACGTGCACCCGTTCCGGGTGCTCGCCTCCGCGGGGGCGAGCGGCGAGCCCACGCCGGAGGGGCGGCACCAGGACGGCGTGACGCTGGTGTCCACGCTGCTGGTCGACCGGGCCAACGCCACCGGCGGGCAGAGCACCGTGACGACGCCGGCCGGCACGCCCCTCCTGACGGCGGTGCTCGACGAGCCGGGAACACTGCTCGTCGGGGACGACCGCCGCACGTGGCACGAGGTGTCCGCGCTGCGGCCCGAGGACCCCGCGCGACCGGCCCGCCGGGACGTACTGGTGACCACCTTCACGCCGGCGTAGAGCCCGAGCTCGTGGTGCCGTGCCCGGTGCCCGGCGCTTGGGGCGCGCCGCTGCCGCGTGTCAGGGCAGCGGGATGCCGCCGGTGGCGTTGACGACCTCGCCGGTGATGTAACTCGCCTGCGGGGAGGCCAGGAACACGTAGGCGGGGGCCATCTCAGCGGGCTGGGCCGGCCGCCCGAGGGGCGACTGCTCACCGAAGTCGGCGGTGCCCGGGAGGGTCGCCGGGATCAGCGGGGTCCACACGGGACCCGGGGCCACCGCGTTGACCCGGATGCCGTCCTCGGCGAGCATCTGCGCCAGCCCGTGGGTGAAGGTGACGATCGCCCCCTTGGTCATGGCGTAGTCCAGCAGGTGGGGGCTTGGCTTGTACGCCTGGACGGAGGTGGTGTTGATGACCGATCCGCCCCGCGGGACGTGTGGCAGCGCGGCCTTCGTCAGCCAGAACATCCCGTAGAGGTTGGTGCGCAGCACGCGGTCGAACTGCTCGGTGGAGATCGCCGAGATGCCGTCGGGCTGGGACATCTGGTAGGCCGCGTTGTTGACGAGGACGTCGATGCGGCCGAACTCGCGAACGGCCCGGTCGACCAGTTCCCGGCAGGCGTCCTCCGCGCGGATGTCGCACACCACCGCGTGTACCCGGCGGCCCGCGTCCCGGACGAGTGCCGCGGTCCGCTCCGCCTCCTCGCGTTCCTCGGGGAGGTGCGTGAAGACGACGTCCGCCCCTTCGCGGGCGTAGGCGAGGGCGACGGCCCGGCCGATCCCCGAGTCGCCACCGGTGATCACGGCGGTCCGGCCGGCGAGCACCCCGTGCCCCCGGTAGCTGTCCTCACCGTGGTCGGGCTGCGGGTCCATCGCCGCGGTGCTCCCCGGGTACTCCTGGTCCTGCTCGGGCAGTGGCGGACGCGGGTGACGGCTGGTGGGGTCGGCGGACGGGTCTTCCGACACGAGAACCTCCTCGACGTGCCAGTGGTGCGCGGGCGGGGCGGGCCAGTCGGGTCACCTCGGCGGGTACGGCGACGAGCTCAGCAGCTTCGCCAGGTGTGCGGCGTTCAGCGCGAGGGTCCGGACGGCGTCCTTGACGGACTCGGGCGTCTGGTCCAGGTCCTGGTAGTCGGTGCCCTGTTGGGCCTCGCCGACCCAGTACGCCACGGCTCCGGGGGCGAGGGAGAAGCCGAGGTCGTTCAGGCCCTGGAAGAGCTCGGCGCTGACGTGGTGCGCGCCGTCCTCGTTGCCGACGACGGCCACCACGCCCACCTTCCCGTACGGGAGCTGGCGGCCTTCCCCGTCGGTCTCGGAGATGTCGGCGTTGAGCCGTTCCAGGACCCGCTGGGCGAGGCTGGAGGGGTGGCCGAGCCAGATCGGCGTGGCGAGCAGCAGGATGTCGGCGGCCAGCACCTTCTCGCGCAGCGTCGGCCAGGCGTCGCCGTCGCCCATGTCGACCGATACGCCGGGCTTCACCTCGTGGTCAGCGACGCGGATCACCTCTCCCGTCACCCCCAGGCCCGCCAGTTCCCCCATCACCTGGGTGGCCAGCAGGTGGCTGCTGGACGGCTCGGGGGACGGGGTGAGGGTGCAGACGAGGGCGAGTGCGCGGGGCATGGCCTTCTCCGATCGCTCCGGTGACCGCTGTGCTGCACCCAGCCTGCCCGCCGGGCCGGGCCCCCGCACGGCGGGCGGGTACGGCGGGACGCCGGCCGGGTACGGCGAGGCACCGCGCGCGGGTACCTCCCAGCGCGCCGGCCGGGTACGGCGGTGCACGGGCCGGGGCGGTCGGGGCGACCGGCCGAGCAGGTGGGGCGCTGCGCCGCTTCTCGCCCCACGCACCACCGGATGCACGGAATTGCGAAACTTTGCAATTCATTAGATGGTGTGGGCCGTGTCCAAAGGTGTCCGCGGGCGCTCCGGGCCTCGCCCCAGGGCGTGCGCGCGCACCGGCGACGGCGGGGGCGCACGCGGGAGAGCTGGGGTCGGGGTGGACGGGGTCGGGTCGGTCTCGTCCTGCGAGGCCGGGGCCTGGACCGGGTCCCACCGGCCGCCGGGCCCGGGGGCACCGTCGTACGCAGCCCGTCCGTCCCGCCAGCCGAGGAACCGCCCGATGAGCCCAACTGACGCCGCCCACCGCCTGGTTGAGGTATCGGGGGCGGAGGCCCTGTACCTGCTGGAGGGCAGCAGCAGCGGACGACTGGTCTATCCGCACCGCGGCGCTCCCGCCCTCCGACCCGCCGCCCACGTGCTCGCCCACGGCCACCTGGTCGTCCGCGCGCCGGTGCCGGGCGCCGCGCTGCGACAGGGCGGGGCGCCGGTGGCGTACCACGTCGACGCCTGGCCGACCGCCGCCGGGAAGGGCGCCGGCTGGAGCCTGACCGTCAGCGGGCCCGCCGAACTCCTCACCGACCGGGACGAGGTGGCCCACTACCGGCGCACCCTGACCGGCTGGATACACGGCCCGCACGACACGCTCGTCCGGCTCCTCCCACAGTCGGTGACCGGGTTCCGGCTCTCCCCCGCGGGGCCGCGCCCGTGATCGACCCCAATGGGTTCGCCGAGGTCACCGCGCTGCCCTACCGGCACGTACTGACCCTGCCGACGATGCCGGCCGCGGTGCGGATGGCCCGCGAGACCGCCGAACTGGCCCTGACCGAATGGGGCATCAACGGCCTGGTGCGCCACCCGGTCACCGATCCCGCGCTGCTGATCCTCAGCGAGTTGGTGACCAACAGCGTGCGCCATGCGGCGGACCTCTCCTCGCAGGTCACCGTCGTGTACGCGGCGAGCAGACAGACCCTGGCGTTCGGAGTGCACGACCGGCACCCGTACCAGCCCCTGCTGTCCGGCTCGATGCCCGGCAGCAGCGGTCTGGCCACCGTCGCCGAGCTCACGCTCGGCCTCGACGGCACCGCCAGCGTGCAGCGGGACGCCGACGGCGGCGGCAAGAGCGTGTGGATCGTGCTGCCGCTGTGACGCGCGGGCGGGGCAGCGGCCGACGCCCGCGCGGCATGGGTCCGCACCCGGCGCGGGCACCGCACGGGCCGCGGCCCACCGGCCCGAACCCGCCGGTGGCGGCGCAGGCCGGGGCGGGCGGCGGGGCGCGCACGGCGCGGGGACCTGCCGGGTGCAGTGCTAAGTTGAAGGGCGCGATCCCGCCGGTCGGGCGTGCGCATCGCGCGGAGGTCCACGGCGCGGGCCGCCCGCGACGACGGCTCGGCAGACCGGCTCGGGGTGGTTCCCGCACGGTCCCCGCGCGGGGAGGATGGCGCAGGTTGTTGGATTCTGGGCGGACGGACCGCGCGGAGCATTCGCGGCGACGGCACCGGTGGCCGGTCGCCCACGGGCGGAACGGGAGGCCGGTTCAGTGAGTACGCCCCTGTACCAGCTCAAGGCCGAATTCTTCAAGACCCTCGGCCACCCGGTCCGCATCCGGGTGCTTGAGCTGCTGAGCGAGCGCGAACACGCGGTCGCCGAGATGCTGCCCGAAGTCGGCGTCGAGCCCGCACACCTCTCGCAGCAACTGGCCGTACTGCGGCGCGCGAACCTGGTGGTGCCCCGCAAGGAGGGCTCCACCGTCTACTACTCGCTGACCACGCCGCACGTGGCCGAACTGCTGGCGACCGCCCGTACGATCCTGACCGGCGTGCTGACCAGCCAGGCCGAACTCCTCGCCGACCTACGCGCCGCGACCGGGAAGTCGAAGCCGTCGGCCTAGCCGCCCCGGCGTGCGACCGGCCCGGCTGGCACGGCCCCGCGCACCGCAGCGGGCCCGCCCCGCCGTCGGCCGGCCCGACGAACGGCCCACTCCGCGCGCCGCCCGGGTGAGCCGGGGCTGCTCGCCGGACGGGTTGCTGCGGCTACTTGTTGGCGTGCTGGCCGAGGTAGAACAGCAGCCAGATGAAGCCGGCGAACAGGTGCGTACCGAAGACGTAGAACCCGACGCGGATCGCCACGCCGCGCTCAAGCCACGACTCGCTCTCCTTGGTCTTCGCGGCGGCGGCTTCCTTCGCCCGGGCGGTGGTGGCGTCAGGCGCCGGGGCCTGATCCGCCCCCGCCGGCTGCGCCTCGGCCGCTTCGGCCGGCTGCGCTCCGGTGGCCTGCGCCGTGGCGGCTTCCACCGGCTGGACCTCGGCGACGTGCGGCACGCGCGGCGCGGCCGTCGCCGCCTCGGCCGGTTCCACCACGGTCGGCTCCGCCCCGGCCCGCGGCCCTGCCGGCTGCCCCGTCACGGTCTGCGGCTTCGCGGCCGGAGTGGCCGCGCCCTGCTCAGCGGAGCCGGCGCGCTCCGGTGCCTCACCACTCACTGGATGGCCTCCCTGGCTGGACGTCCCGGTAGGCGGCGCGCGCCCCGGCACGGAACCCGAGCCGGTACGGGCGAAGCCGCCTCGCGTGCGGGACGCAGCAACTTACCAATTGCAGAACTCAGCAAGTCTAGGCCACGACACCCCGACCCCGCGTGCCGCAGGCCCACCCACGCCTGCTGGCCCTCCCACCCACGCCCCCCTGTGTCCCTTCCCTCCTCCTCACACCCACCACTCCCCCACCCGCCCCGCCCGGTTACGGTGGGACCGCCCCCTGCCGATCCACCGACTCCGCGAAAGGTTGCCGGGCGAGTTGATTTGCGATAAGGACCATGGCGCGCGAGCCGCGAGCCGCGAGCCGCGAGCCGCGAGCCGCGAGCCGCGAGCCGCGAGCCTGGGCGGGCACGATGCTCGGTAATCCGATCCTTCGCGCGCCCGTAGGGGACGACGCCCAGCGGTGGAACACCTTCCACGGCCAGCGCGTCCTGGTGGTCGCCGCCCGTACCGTCACCTCGACCGTCCGCATCCTGGAGTCGCTGCCCGCGCTGCTGCGCGGGGACAGCCGGGTGACCGTCGTCTTCGCGTACGACCCGACGTCCGCCTTCAACGACGGGGTGCTCGCGCTGCTCAACGGGGCCGGCTGCCGGGTCATGCCATGGGAGCAGTTGGGGCAGGTCGCGCCGGACCTGGTGCTGTCCGCGAGCGAGAACATCGACGTGCCGGAAGGCGACTGCCCGGTCCTCGTCCTGCCGCACGGGGTGGGCTTCCAGAAGCTGGTGCCGGACTCCCGGGGCACCGGCGAGCGGCTGTCCGGGGTCGTGCCGGACGCGCTCCTGGAGGCGGGTCGCGCCTGGCTCGCCGTCTCCCACCCGAGCCAGGAGGAACAGCTCGTCGCGGCGCACCCCAAGGCCGCCGGGCGGGTACTGCTGGCCGGCGACGCCTGTTACGACGACCTGGTGGCCAGCCGCGCGTGGCGGGCCGCCTACCGGGAGGCGCTCGGCATCGCCGAGCACCAGCGGCTGGTGATGGTCAGCTCCACCTGGGGCCCCACCTCACTGCTCGGCCAGGTACCTGACCTGCCGGCCAGGCTGCTCGCCGAGTTGCCGCACGACGAGTTCCGGGTCGGCGCCATCGTGCACCCCAACGTCTGGTCGGCGCACGGCACCTGGCAACTCCGCACCACCCAGGCGCCGGCGCTGGACGCGGGGCTGCTGCTGATGCCGCCGGTGCACGCCTGGCGCGCCGGCCTGGTCGCGGCCGACGTGGTCATCGGCGACCACGGCTCGGTCACGCTGTACGGGGCGGCGCTCGGCACGCCGCTGCTGCTCGCCGCGTTCGGCAGCGATTCGGTGCCGGGCACCGCGGCGCACCGGCTCGCGGACCTGGCGCCGCGGCTCGTACTGCACCACGGGCTGCGCCAGCAGATCGAGGAGACCGTACGGGACCACTCGCGCGAGCGGTACGCGGCGGTGGCCCGGCAGGCGTTCGCCGACCCCGGTCAGGCACTGGCCCGGCTGCGGACCGCCCTCTACCGGCTGCTCAAGCTGCCGGAGCCGGGCACCCCGCCGCCGACCGCGAGGGCGCTGCCGCTGCCGGACGCCCCCGACGTCACGCCGCCCACCGCGTGGCGGGTGGCGACCGCCGTCGCCGAACGCTCCGGGCGCACCTGCGTCACCGTGGAGCGCACGCCCGCGACGGTGCTCGACCACGCGGGCCCCGGCGCCGTACCGCCGGAGACCGCCGACCGCTTCGTCCATCTCGCCGCCAGCGATGCGGAACCCGACCGCCGGCTGGTCGAAAGCGCATCGGTGGTGGTGCGCCGGGCGCCCGCCACAGCGCCGGCCGAGGCCCTGCGCTGGGCCCACGCCGCCCTCGCCGACCTGCCCGGCAGCCTGCTGGCGGCCTCGGCGGTACGGGACAGCGGCGCGCTGGTCGGGCTGCGGGACGGGCGGGTGGTGGAGGTGGTGGCCACCGGCGGGGACGTGGCGCCCGGCCTGCTGGCCGCCGTCGTCTACGGCTGCCTGCGGGCCGGGCACCCGGTCGCCGGCGAGACGGTGACGCTGCGGATCGGCGCGGCCCGCACCGAGGACGTCACCCTCCGACTGCGCCCCGCGGCACCGGCCACCGGCTAGCGGCCGGACCGGCCCGTGCGCCGCGCGCCCCTCCGGCGGGCTCGGCGGCGGGCCGCGGCGCACCCGGTAGCTGCCCGTGCCCGGCAGCAACCCTTGCCCCGCAGCGACCCCGCGCCCGCTACCCCTGGTCGTCGCCCGGCAGCCCGTCGATGCGCGCCCGCAACGCGTCCACCTGCGGGCTGCCGCCCGCCTCGTGGATCTCCAGGGCGCGGGTGAGCCACCCCCGCACGTCGGCCCCGTGCCCGCCGGTGCGCTCGGCGATGTCGGCGAGCCGGATCAGCGCCTGTGCCTCGTAGCTGGTGGCCTCGGCCGCGCGCAGGTCGGCGGCGGCCTGCTGCAAGGCGTCGACGGCCGCGGCCGTCTCGCCCGCCCTGTCCAGCGTGTCGCCGATGGCGGCCGTGACCCGCCCCGCCATCCGCAGGTCGGGCTCGGAACCGGCCAGCAGGTCCCGGCGCGCGTCGCGCAACGTGGCGAGGGCCCTCCCGTGATCGCCGCCGGCGGCCTGCGCGCAGCCCAGGAAGTACGCGGCGATGGCCACTCCGCGCGGCTCCTGCGCGCGGCGGTTGAGGTCGAGCGAGGTCTCGTACGCGATGATCGCGCGCTCCGGGTCGAAGCGATCCCAGTACCGGCCGAGGAACTCCTGCACCGAGGCGCGCAGCACCAGGTCGTCCGCGATCTCCGCACAGGCCACGGCGGTCTCCAGCTCGCGGCGGGCCCGCTCGTGCGCGCCGAGGTCCATCAGGGGGCGGGAGAGGAGGGCGCGCAGCCGCGCCTCGGCGGCCGGCGCCACGGCCGCGGCTGCCGCGTCCGCCCCGAGCTCCAGCGACTCCTGCCAGGCGCCCAGGTACCTGCGGTGCAGGAACAGCGCCGTGAACGCCTCGGCCAACTGCCACACCCGGGTGTGCAGGGCGGGCCGGTGCTGCGCCTGGCGGGCGGCTGCGCGCAGCACGGCGAGCACCGAGGCGCGTTCCACGTCGAGCCATTCCAGCGGGGCCGGCCCGCCGGTGGCCGCGAACGGGTCGGTGGCGTCCCGCAGCAGGTCGGCGAGGTCGGCGATGCGCAGCCGGTCCTTGCGCAGCGCCCGGTCGGCCAGGGCGGTGAGCACCAGGTAGTGCAGGGTGACCCGCTCGGTCAGCGCGGCCTGGTCGACCGGGGTCTGCTCCGCCGCGTCGCACTCGTGGGCGTGCAGCCGCACCAGGCCGTGCAGCCGGTAGCGGCGGTCGTCGGTGGGGGTCAGCAGGCCGGCGCCCACCAGGGTCGCGAGCAGCGACCTGGTCTCGGCCGCCGGGCGGTCGGCGGCGACGGCGGCCACGCCTGCGTCGAAGGTGTCCATCGGCAGCCGGCCAAGCAGCCGGTAGAGCCGGGCCGCCGGCGGCGGCAGTTGGCGGTAGGCGAGGCCGAAGACTGCGGTCACGGGGTTCTCCGCTCCGAGGGAGAGGCCGGCCAGCCGGCCGGTCTCGTCCTCCAGTTCGGCGGCGAGCGCGGTCATCGTCAACCCTGCGTCCATGCCCAGTCGCGCGGCCACCACCTGGAGTGCGATCGGCAGTCCGCCGCAGAGCGTCACCAGGCGCCCGGCCGCCTCCTGCTCGGCGGCCACGACGGCCTCGCCGCACCGGTCGGCCAGCAGGGCGAGGCCGCCCTCGGCGTCCAGCGGCTCCAACGGGATCATGGTGGCCCCGGCCATCGCCAACTCGCCGAGCGCGCCCTGGCCGGTGACCAGTACCGCGCTGCCCTTGCCCTTCGGGATCAGCGCCCTGACCTGGGCCGGCTGGTTGACGTCGTCGAGGACGACGAGGAGGCGCAGTGCGGCGGACCTGGACCGGAACAGCGCGGTCCGTTCGGCCAGCGAGCGGGGCATGAAGTCGTCGCCGACGCCGAGCGCCCGCAGACACATGGCGGCAGCCTCCGAGACGTCGGCGCCGGGGTCGTCGGCAGGACCGCGCAGGCCCGGCCGGTCGTGCCGGCGCAGGGCCGCGAAGTCGACGTAGATCTGCCCGTCGGGGAAGGCGGCGCGGGCGGTGTCGGCCCAGCGCCAGGTGGTGGCGGTCTTGCCGACCCCGGGCAGTCCGGTGAGCACCCCGACGACCGGGTGGTCGGCGCCGTGGCCGGCCCGGCCGAAGCACCCGTCGAGCACGGCCAGGTCCGCCCGCCGGTTGATGAACCGCGTGGTGAGGGCCGGCACTTGGTCGGGGCGGACGGCCGGCCCGCTGGGGCGGGGCGCCGGGACGTGGAAGGTGATGTCGCCGTGCAGGTGCGAGCCCTGGAAGACGGGCGCGTGGTGGGTGCCGCCGCTGAGCGCGTTGACCGTCAGCCCGTCGGCGGCCAGCGGCGCCACCTCGGCCAGCAGCCGGCGCAACTCCTCGGCGGCGGCCGGGTCTTCGGCGAGCAGTGCGCCGAGGCGCGCCCGCAGCCCCTGCTCGGCGTCGGCCGTCACGCGCTCGTCGCCCGTCTCCCTGGCCCTGGTCAGGGCGGCGCTGGAACGCTGGAGTTCCGCTTCGACCGCCGCCACGTCGTCCGGCTCCGCGGCCCCGCCCCGCCGCCGGCTGAGGAACCTGGCCACGCTCGCCCTGCCCCGCGTCCACGCGTCGGACACCATCAACGCGACCAAGGTCGCCGCTCCCGTCCCAGCGAGCGCCGCCAACTCGGCTTCCACAGAGCCCCCTCTTGCTGTGTCGTTGCCTGGCCCCACGGCCGGGCACCAACGGTAGAGAGATCTTGTGGACTTGGACAGTCCGTCGGGAACAGCCACGCCGCGCTCCCCCCGTACGGCTGCGCGGACGCCATCCTCGACCGCCGCGGGAACGTCGCGCGGAGCGCGGGCTAGGAGCGGGCCCGCGTCACGGACGGGGCGGCCGTACGACGCGTACGGGGCGGGCCCTGCGTCGTACGGGAACGGGGCCGGGCGGGACGGGGCAGGTGCGACAACGGGTGACGCGGGGCCGGTGCGGCGGGGGGCGCGGGGTGGGCGCTCTACGGTCCCGCCCGGTGTCGGCCGCGGGCCGGGCCCGGCTGGCGGGGGTCGGCCGGGCGCTCGCGGGGAGTCGGGGAGTGCTGGGGGGCGGGGGCCGGCTGCCGGGGGTCCATCGGGCGCTCCTGGGGCGCGGCGGGGTGCGGGTACGGCGATGTCGGGGTCGGGCGGGGCCGGTCGGTGGGCGCGTACGCGCTCGGCGGGAAGGGGCCCGGCGGGTAGGTGGGGCGCGGCGGGTAGCGGGTCTCGGGCGCTGGGGCGGGGGCGGCCGGGTGTTCCGGTGCGGCCCGGGGCGCGGTCGTTGCGGGCCCGTCGGGCGCGGGGGAGCCTGCGGCGGCGGAGCCCGTAGCGGCGGTGGAACCTGCGGCGGAGCCCGTGGAAGCGGAGGAGCCGGCGGGGGCGGGGCCGTCCGGGGTGGCGGTCTTGGCGCGGGCGTGGGCGCGCCGGTCGTCCTCCTGGGCGCGCTCCCGCTCGCGCCAGGCGTGCAGCCGCGACTTGATGTCCTCGGGCGGCAGGAACTGCGCCCAGCGCTCGGGGAACTCCGACGGCGGTTCGGCGTCGGCGCCGTCCTCGTCGTCCGCGAGCGCGGACGCCTCGGCGAAGGCACGGGCCGCCGCCCGGCGCCGCTCGCGTTCGCGCTCCTCGCGGGCCGCGGCCGTCGCCACCGACGGCCAGACCCGGTCGAGCGAGGCGTTGACCGCGGCCCCCACCAGCACGGCGAACGCGGAGACCCCGATCCACAGCAGCACCGCGACCGGGGCCGCCAGCGAGCCGTAGATGGTGGGGCCCTCGACGGTCTGGGTGAGGTAGATGCGGAGCAGGAAGCTGCCCAGCACCCACATGGTCAGGGCGATCAGCGCGCCCGGGATGTCCTCCCGCCAGGGCGATCTGACCGGCACCGACACGTGGTAGAGCGTGGTCAGGAAGGCGATCGAGAGCAGGATCACGACGGGCCAGTACAGGATGCGTACGGTGCCCGCACTGCCCGGGAAGATCTGCACCATGGCGTCCGGCCCCACCACCATCAACGGCAGCGCCACCGCCCCGACCACCAGTGCGACCAGGTACAGCAGGAAGGCCAGCAGCCGGGTCTTGACGATGCCGCGGTGGCCTTCGAGGCCGTACATGATGGTGATGGTGTCGACGAAGACGTTGACCGCGCGTGAGCCGGACCACAGGGCGATGCCGAAGCCGAGCGAGATCACGTCGGGTCTGCCGCCCTCGATGACGTCGTCGAGCAGGGGTCTGGCGATGTCGCTGACGCCCTTGTCGGACAGGACCGTGCCCGACGCCTCCAGGATGTTGTCCCGTATGGAGGCGACGGTCTCGGTGTTGGTCCAGGCGTCGAGGTAGCCGAGCAGGCCGATGAGGCCGAGCAGCAGCGGCGGCAGCGAGAGCAGGGTGAAGAAGGCCGCCTCGGCGGCGAGCCCGGTGACCCGGTATTCCATGCAGGAGTTGACCGTGTCCTTCAGCAGCAGCCACGCCATCCTGCGCTTGGAGACGTGCTGCGACAGGGCCCTGGCCCTGTGCAGCCGGCCGGCTGGCCGACTGGGGGATTCGTTCGCTGGCTGCACGTCTTCACCGTATCTGCCCTGGTCGCCCCTCCCTGCCGGGTGACCTGGGCCGATCGTCGGCGGAAAGTGTGCGCATGGTTGGCTGGCGGGGTGACGACGACCGTGACCACCTGGTATTTGGAGCAGACCGCAGCGACGGACCTCTCCCCCGCCCGCCCACCGGCCCCCGGCAGCGGCGTGCGGGTGGCCCGGGCGGGCGTGCCGAGCCCCGAGCTGAGCCGCTTCCTCTACACCGCCGTGGGCGGGGACAACGCCTGGATCGACCGGCTGGGCTGGTCGTACGCCCAGTGGCAGGCGTTCCTCGGCCGGCCCGGCGTGGAGACCTGGGTGGCCTACGAAGCGGGGACGCCCGCCGGCTACGTCGAAATGGCGAGCACTCCCGACGGGTCCGTCGAGCTCACCTACTTCGGACTACTTCCGGCCTTCCGCGGGCGGGGCATCGGTGGACATCTGTTGTCCGTGGGCGTCGCCCGGGCCTGGGATCTGGCCGAGCGGTGGCCGAATCTCGCGCCCACCCGCCGGGTGTGGTTGCAAACCTGCTCCAAGGATGGTGCGTACGCGCTCGACAACTACAAGAGGCGGGGCTTCGGCGTCTACAAGACGCTCACAACCGAAGAACCGGAACCGGTGAATCCAGGGCCTTGGGCGGGCGCACACGAGGCCCCTACCAGCGCGTAGAGCGATCGTCTCGGCAAGGTCGGTAAATCGGGTTCACCCTTGTGAGCGACCCCCTAGCGTCTCACGAAACGAGACCCGATCGCCCACATGCTGGACAATGGTGGACGCTCGCGAGAGGCCCGTGCCACGCTTCCGTCATGTCTAGAGCTGGAATTGCCTTGGTGAGTCGACGCCACGTCGACCTCGGCCGCCTGTCCAGCGCCATCTGTCCCGCGGGCTGACAGCGCAGCACCACCGCATTTTTGGCCGTCCCCACCGTCGCGGACGCGCTCGATCCGTAGACCTCCCGACCACCCCGTCCCGGGGCCCGCTCCGCTCGCGCTGCGCGCCCGCCCGTACGGGGGTCGCGCACGGTCCGGTCGAGTTGCCGGCGACTCTTCCTGCGCAAGCGAGAGTTCAGCGCGAACTGCTCTGCCCGTGCGGGGCCCGCCCGCGCGCCCCGTCATCCCGTCACGCCCGCCTCACCCGCTCGACGCACGCCGTCCCGCCCGAGCCAGAGCTGCCCAGAAGGACACACCGCCATGGCCGCCAATCCCGAACGCCCCCAGACTTCGGCCCAAGGCGCCCCCACCGCAGCGCCCCGCCGCAAGGCGGGTCGCCACCGCGGCGAGGGCCAGTGGGCCATGGGCCACCGCACTCCGCTCAACGGCAACGAGCAGGTCAAGAAGGACGACAACGGTCTCAATGTGCGGACACGCATTGAGACGATCTACGCCAGGGCCGGTTTCGACGCGATCGACCCCGCCGACCTGCGCGGCCGGATGCGCTGGTGGGGCCTGTACACCCAGCGCAAGCCCGGCATCGACGGCGGCAAGACGGCCGTCCTCGCCCCGGAGGAGCTGGACGACAGCTACTTCATGATGCGGGTCCGCATCGACGGCGGCCGGCTCACCACCGACCAACTGCGGGTGATCGGCGAAATATCGCAGGAGTTCGCCCGCGGCACGGCCGACATCACCGACCGGCAGAACATCCAGTTCCACTGGATCAGGATCGAGGACGTGCCGGAGATCTGGCGCCGCCTCGAAGCCGTCGGCCTCTCCTCGACCGAGGCGTGCGGCGACACCCCGCGCACCATCCTCGGCTCGCCCGTCGCCGGCATCGCCGAGGACGAGATCATCGACGGAAGCTGGGCGATCGACGAGATCCACCGCCGCTACATCGGCGACCCGGCGTACTCGAACCTGCCGCGCAAGTTCAAGACCGCGGTCTCCGGCTCGCCGCTGCTCGACGTGGTGCACGAGATCAACGACGTGGCCTTCGTCGGCGTGCGCCACCCCGAGCACGGCCCCGGCTTCGACCTGTGGGTGGGCGGCGGACTGTCCACCAACCCCAAGCTCGGCGTGCGGCTGGGCGCCTGGGTCCCGCTGGAGGAGGTGCCTGACGTCTTCGGCGGCGTCATCTCCATCTTCCGCGACTACGGCTACCGCCGGCTGCGCAACCGGGCCCGGATGAAGTACCTGCTGGCCGACTGGGGCGCGGAGAAGTTCCGGCAGGTCCTTGAGGACGAGTACCTGGGGCGCAAGCTGACCGACGGGCCGGCGCCCGACGAGCCGGCCGAGCGCTGGCGCGACCACGTGGGCGTGCACCGGCAGCGCGACGGCCGGTACTACGTCGGTTTCGCGCCGCGCGTGGGCCGGGTGGACGGCGCGACGCTGACCAAGATCGCCGAGCTGGCCACGGAGCACGGCTCGGGCCGGGTGCGGACCACCGCCGAGCAGAAGATGATCGTCCTGGACGTGGCGCAGGACCGGGTGGAGTCCCTGGTGGCCGCCCTGGAAGCGCTGGAGCTCCAGGTCAAGCCGTCGACCTTCCGGCGCGGCACCATGGCCTGCACCGGCATCGAGTTCTGCAAGCTGGCCATCGTCGAGACCAAGGCGCGCGGCGCGGCGCTCATCGACGAGTTGGAGCGCCGGATGCCGGACTTCGACGAGCCGCTGACCATCAACATCAACGGCTGCCCCAACGCCTGCGCCCGCATCCAGGTCGCCGACATCGGGCTCAAGGGCCAGTTGGTGACCGACGGCGACGGCCAGCAGGTCGAGGGCTACCAGGTGCACCTGGGCGGGGCGCTCGGCCTCGACGCCGGGTTCGGCCGCAAGGTGCGTGGCCTGAAGGTCACCTCGGCCGAACTCCCCGACTACATCGAGCGGTTGCTGACCCGCTTCCAGGAGCAGCGCACCGAGGGCGAGCGGTTCGCGCAGTGGGCCGCGCGCGCGGCCGAAGGGGACCTGTCGTGAGCGAGCGGGCCGCGCCATTCTACTGTCCGTACTGCGGCGACGAGGACCTGCGCCCGTCCGACCAGGGCCCCGGTGCCTGGGAATGCGCGTCCTGCAACCGTGCGTTTCGGCTGTCGTTCCTTGGACTGCTAGCCACCGGTCTGCGGCGGGATGCCGAGGGGACCGGGGAGAGGGGTGGTGCGGCATGACGACGACCGAAGGACGTACGGCGGGCGAGCTCAAGGAGTTGGCCGAGCGGGCCGGCCGGGAGCTTGAGGACGCGCCGGCGCTGGAGATCCTGCGCTGGGGCGTGGAGACCTTCGGGGCGCGCTTCTGCGTGACCTCGTCGATGGCGGACGCGGTCGTGGCCCACCTGGCCACCCGGGTGCGCCCCGGCGTGGACGTGGTCTTCCTCGACACCGGCTACCACTTCCCGGAGACCATCGGCACCCGGGACGCGGTGGAGGCGGTGATGGACGTCAATCTGATCACCCTCACCCCGCGCCAGACGGTCGCCGAACAGGACGCCGAGTACGGGCCGTTGTTGCACGACCGGGACCCGGACCTGTGCTGCGCGCTGCGCAAGGTCGCACCGCTGGAGAGCGGCCTCGCGGGGTACGACGCCTGGGCGACCGGGCTGCGCCGCGACGAGTCGCCCACCCGGGCCGGCACGCCGGTGGTCGGCTGGGACGCGCGGCGCGGCAAGGTGAAGCTGTCGCCGATCGCCCGCTGGACCGAGCGCGACGTGGACGACTACGTCGCCGAACACGGCGTCCTGACCAACCCGCTGCTGATGGACGGATACACCTCCATCGGCTGTGCCCCGTGCACCCGGCGGGTGCTGGCGGGCGAGGACGCGCGCGCCGGCCGCTGGGCCGGCCGCGGCAAGACGGAATGCGGACTGCACGGCTGATGACGGACACACACATACCCCAGGAGCCACCGATGACCGAGGCCACACCGAGCGGGCGCGGCACCGACACCGCCCGGCACACCGGTGCGACCGTGTGGCTCACCGGTCTGCCCAGTGCGGGCAAGACGACGATCGCGTACGCGCTGGCCGAGCGGCTGGCCGGCGAGGGCCACCGGGTGGAGGTGCTGGACGGCGACGAGATCCGCGAGTTCCTCTCCGCCGGTCTCGGCTTCACCCGCGCCGACCGGCACACCAACGTGCAGCGCATCGGTTTCGTGGCCGAACTGCTGGCCTCGCACGGGGTGATCGCGCTGGTCCCGGTGATCGCCCCGTACGCGGACAGCCGGGCGGCGGTGCGCGAGCGGCACCGGGCGGCGGGCACGCCGTACCTGGAGGTCCACGTGGCGACCCCGGTCGAGGTGTGCTCGGAGCGTGATGTGAAGGGCCTGTACGCCAAGCAGGCGGCGGGCGAGATCTCCGGGCTGACCGGTGTGGACGACCCGTACGAGGCGCCCGCCGACCCGGACCTGCGGATCGAGACGCACCGGCAGGGTGTGCACGAGTCCGCCGCGGCGCTGCATGCGCTGCTGGCCAAGCGGGGGATGGTGTGAGCGGCGCACGCACGGCGAACGACCCACACTGCGACCTGGAGGAGCCCCCCATGACACCCCCCGCATCGGTCGGCGAGGACGCCGACAACCCGTACGCACTCGCGCACCTGGACGCCCTGGAGTCCGAGGCGGTGCACATCTTCCGCGAGGTGGCGGGCGAGTTCGAGCGGCCGGTGATCCTTTTCTCCGGCGGCAAGGACTCCATCGTGATGCTGCACCTGGCGCTGAAGGCGTTCACGCCGGCGCCGGTGCCCTTCGCGCTGCTGCACGTGGACACCGGGCACAACTTCCCCGAGGTCATCGACTACCGGGACCGCACCGTCGAGCAGCACGGGCTGCGGCTGCACGTGGCCTCGGTGCAGGAGTTCATCGACCGCGGGCAGCTCCGCGAGCGGCCGGACGGCACCCGCAACCCGCTCCAGACGGTGCCGCTGCTCGACGCGATCGAGAAGAACCGGTTCGACGCGGTCTTCGGCGGCGGGCGGCGCGACGAGGAGAAGGCGCGCGCCAAGGAGCGGGTCTTCTCGCTGCGCGACGAGTTCGGCGGCTGGGACCCGCGGCGCCAGCGCCCCGAGCTGTGGCAGCTCTACAACGGGCGGCACTCCCCCGGCGAGCACGTGCGGGTCTTCCCGCTGTCGAACTGGACCGAGCTGGATGTGTGGCAGTACATCGAGCGGGAGAAGATCGACCTGCCGGCGATCTACTACGCGCACGAGCGCGAGGTGTTCTCCCGGTCCGGCATGTGGCTGGCGCCCGGCGAGTGGGGCGGGCCGCGCGAGGGCGAGCGGATCGAGCGGCGCCTGGTGCGCTACCGCACCGTGGGCGACATGTCCTGCACCGGTGCCGTGGACTCGGACGCGGCCACCATTTCCCAGGTCATCGCGGAGATAGCCGCGTCCAGACTGACCGAGCGGGGTGCCACGCGGGCGGACGACAAGCTGTCCGAGGCCGCGATGGAAGACCGTAAGCGCGAGGGGTACTTCTAATGACGAGCATCATCACCGGTCAGCCCGGGCCCACCGAGCGCGCGCCGGCCGCCTCGCTGCTGCGCTTCGCGACCGCGGGCAGCGTGGACGACGGGAAGTCCACGCTGGTGGGGCGGCTGTTGCACGACTCCAAGTCGGTCCTGGCCGACCAGCTCGAAGCGGTCGAGCACGCCTCGCGGCACCGCGGCAAGGAAGGGCCCGACCTGGCCCTGCTGACGGACGGGCTGCGCGCCGAGCGCGAGCAGGGCATCACCATCGACGTGGCGTACCGCTACTTCGCCACCGCGCGGCGCCGGTTCATCCTCGCCGACACCCCGGGGCACGTGCAGTACACCCGCAACATGGTCACCGGCGCCTCCACCGCCGAGCTGGCCGTGGTGCTGGTGGACGCGCGCAACGGGGTGGTGGAGCAGACCCGCAGGCACGCGGCGGTGGCCGCGCTGCTGCGGGTGCCGCACGTGGTGCTCGCGGTGAACAAGATGGACCTGGTGGACTACGCGGAGCCGGTGTTCGCGGCGATCGCGCAGGAGTTCACGGCGTACGCGGCGTCGCTGGGCGTGCCCGGCTGGGGCGCGGGCGGCCCGGGCGAGGACCCGTGGTGCACGGCCATCCCGATCTCCGCACTGGCCGGCGACAACGTGGTGACGCCGTCGGCCAACATGGACTGGTACGGCGGTCCCACGGTGCTCGAACACCTGGAGACGGTGCCGGTGGTGGCCGACCCGGCGCGCGACGTGGCCCGCTTCCCGGTGCAGTACGTGATCCGTCCGCAGTCCGCCGAGCACCCCGACTACCGCGGCTACGCGGGGCAGGTCGCCTCGGGCGTGCTGCACGTGGGCCAGCAGGTGGTGGTGCTGCCGTCCGGGCGCAGCAGCGTGATCGAGGGCATCGACGCGCTCGGCGACCCGGTGGACGCGGCGTGGGCGCCGCAGTCGGTGACGCTGCGGCTCGCGGACGACATCGACGTCTCCCGGGGCGACCTGATCGCGCCGGCGACGACGGCCCCGAGCCCCACCCAGGACGTGGCGGCGACGGTGTGCCACGTGGCGGACCGGCCGCTGCGGGTCGGCGACCGGGTGCTGCTCAAGCACACCACCCGTACGGTCAAGGCCATCGTGAAGGACATCCCCTCGCGGCTGGCCCTGGACGACCTGTCCCAGCATCCGGCGCCCGGCGAGTTGGTGGCCAACGACATCGGCCGGGTGGTGCTGCGGACCGCGGAGCCGCTGGCGCTCGACGCGTACGCCGCGTCCCGGCGTACCGGTTCCTTCCTTCTGATCGACCCGGCGGACGGCACCACGCTGACCGCCGGCATGTCCGGCGAGGCGTTCGCCGGTGCGGGCACGGCGCCCGTGGGTGATGCGGAACGGGGTGTGTGACGTGGCAGGCGAGGCGTATTCCACGTTCGCCAAGGAGGGCGGGCGCGTGGGCAGCGGCGCACTCGGCAGTGGGCAGGGCGGTGTCGGGCGATGTGTGTGCTGACCGCCTTGACCGCTCCCACCCCCCGCGCCCCCGGCCGCCCGGCCGGGAACGTCCCCTTCCGTGCACCGGAACCACCGCCGGGACCGCCGTGAGGCGTACCCCGGCTCGCTGAGAGGAACCACCTCTGTGTCTGCCCTTCCCGCATCACGCGCCCGTCGGGGCGCCCGCCACCGCATAGGGGCCGCCGCCGCCCTCGTCCCGCTGCTGATCGGCGCGCTCGCCGCCTGCGGCTACGGGTCGGAGAAGGAGGACGACGGCAAGAAGCCCGCGGCCAAGGCAGAGGGCGCCAAGCTCGACGGCCTGGACTCGGTGCGGATCGGCTACTTCGCCAACGTCACGCACGCCACCCCCCTGGTCGGCATCCAGGAGGGCCTGATCCAGAAGGAGTTGGGCGGCACCGAGATCAAGCCGTTCACCTTCAACGCCGGGCCCTCCGAGATCGAGGCGCTGAACGCGGGCTCGATCGACATCGGCTGGATCGGCCCCTCGCCGGCCATCAACGGCTACACCAAGTCCGGCGGCCAGAACCTGCGCATCATCTCCGGCTCCGCCTCCGGCGGCGTCTCCCTGGTCGTCAACCCCGACAAGATCAAGACGCCCGACGACCTCAAGGGCAAGCGGATCGCCACCCCGCAGAAGGGCAACACGCAGGACGTCGCCCTGCTCAACTACCTGTCCGAGAAGGGGTACGACGTCGACGCCCAGACCGGCAAGGGCGACGTGTCGGTGATCCGGCAGGACAACAAGGAGATCCCGACCACCTTCAAGCAGGGCGGGATCGACGGCGCTTGGGTGCCGGAGCCGACCGCCTCCAAGCTGGTGGCCGAGGGCGGCAAGGCCATCATCGACGAGCGTGACCTGTGGGAGGGCGGCAAGTTCGTCATCACGAACGTGATCGTCTCCCAGAAGTTCCTGAAGGAGCACCCGAAGGTCGTGGAGGCCGTGCTGCGCGGGGCGGTGCGCACCAACGACTGGATCAAGGCCAACCCGGACGCCGCGAAGAAGCAGGTCAACGCGGCCCTGAAGAACCTCACCGGGAGCCAGTTGGCCGACAAGGTCCTGGACCCGGCGTTTAAGAACGTGGACGTCACCAACGACCCGCTGGCCAAGACGCTGCGGGACGAGGCACAACACGCGGTCGAGGCGGGCCTGTTGGAGAAGCCCAAGCTCGACGGCATCTACGACCTCACCCTGCTGAACAAGGTGCTCAAGGCCGAGGGGAAGCCCCAGGCGGAGGACGCCGGGCTCGGCGCCAGCTAGCGCAACGCTACTTGCCACCCCCCACGCGCCGCCCCCCACGTCCCACTGCAACGCAGGCCCCTTTCCCAGGAGGTGACGCCATGACCGCAACGCTCACCCAACAGCCCGTCACGACGGAACGGTCGAGCGGCTACGCCGCACGCATCGATCACGTCTCCAAGTCGTTCGGCCGTCCCGGCGCCCAGCAACACGTACTCGACGACATCGCACTGGACGTCGCACCCGGTGAGTTCGTCTGCCTCCTCGGGGCCTCCGGGTGCGGCAAGTCCACCCTGCTGAACCTGGTCGCCGGGCTCGACAAGCCGACCGTCGGGGCCATCGAGGTGCCCGACGGCCGGCCGGCCCTGATGTTCCAGGAACACGCGCTGTTCCCGTGGCTGACGGCCGGCAAGAACATCGAGCTGGCGCTGCGGATGCGCGGGCTGCCGCGGGCCGAGCGCCGCCCGGAGGCCGAGCGGCTGCTGAACCTGGTGCGGCTGAACGGCGCGTACGGCAAGCGGGTGCACGAGCTGTCCGGCGGCATGCGCCAGCGGGTGGCGCTGGCCAGGGCGCTGGCGCAGGACAGCAAGCTGCTGTTGATGGACGAGCCGTTCGCCGCGCTCGACGCCATCACCCGGGACGTGCTGCACGAGGAGCTGATGCGGATCTGGTCCGAGACACACGTCTCGGTGCTGTTCGTCACGCACAACGTCGGCGAGGCGGTGCGGCTGGCGCAGCGCATCGTGCTGCTCTCCTCACGTCCCGGGCGGATCGCCCGGGAGTGGCAGGTCGACCTTCCGCAGCCGCGGCGCATCGAGGACAGCGCCGTGACCGACCTGTCCGTAGAGATCACCGAGCAGCTCCGTGGGGAGATCCGCCGCCATGGCCAACACTGAGACCCACTCCCCCGCGGCCCCGGGGGACCCAGAGCCGTCCGCGGACGGGGCCGCGGGCCCAGCCAGTAGGGCCGGTCTGCGGAAGGACGCCGCCAAGGTCCCGGCCCAGAGCGGCCCTGCCGCGGGCACCGCCACGAGCGCTGCCGCGGCTGCCTCGGATGGTGCCGGCGCCCCGTCCGACCAGCTCGCGGGGCTCGGCGCCGGCCTGGACGCGCTGGAGACGCACGCCAAGACCCGGGTGCCGCTGGCCCGGATCCTGCTCGACCGGGTGGTGCCGCCGGTGGTGGCCGTCGCCCTGGTCCTCATCGGCTGGCAACTCGCGTACCACTTCGAGGTCAAGCCGCACTACCAACTGCCGAGCCCCGCCGACGTGGCACGGGCGCTCCAGGACAAGTGGCTGGACGGCACGCTGCTCGGCTACGTCTGGGAGAGCGTCTCGCGCGGCGCGCTGGGCTTCGCCGCCTCGCTGCTCATCGGCACGCCGCTGGGCCTGCTGGTGGCGCGGGTGCGGTTCGTCCGCGCGGCCATCGGGCCGATCCTGTCCGGTCTCCAGTCGCTGCCTTCGGTGGCCTGGGTGCCGGCGGCGATCATCTGGTTCGGGCTGACCAACTCCACCATCTACGCGGTGGTGTTGCTGGGCGCGGTGCCCTCGATCGCCAACGGTCTGGTGGCGGGCGTGGACCAGATCCCGCCGCTGTACCTGCGCGCGGGCCGCACCATCGGCGCCACGGGGCTCGCCGGCGTACGGCACGTGCTGCTGCCGGCCGCGCTGCCCGGCTACATCGCCGGCCTCAAGCAGGGCTGGGCGTTCTCCTGGCGCTCGCTGATGGCGGCCGAGCTCATCGCGACCTCGCCGGAGCTCGGCACCGGCCTCGGGCAACTCCTGGACCAGGCCCGGGTCGACTCGGACATGTCCCTGGTGCTGGCGGCGATCCTGCTCATCCTCATCGTGGGCATCGGCATCGAGTTGCTGATCTTCGCGCCGATCGAGCGTCGGGTGCTGCGCAGCCGCGGCCTCCTCGCGAGCAGCCGCTAGGGGCCGGGACGTGGACGCGACAGCACTGGTGATCATCGCGCACGGCAGCCGCGACCCGCGGCACGCGGCGACCGTCACCGAGCTCACCGCTCGGGTCAGGTCGCTGCGGCCCGGGCTGCGGGTGGAGGTCGGCTACCTCGACTTCTGCGCGCCGAGCGTGTCACAGGTGCTGTCGCGGCTGGCGGCCGACGGGGTACGGGAGGCGGTGGCGGTGCCGCTGCTGCTCACCCACGCCTTCCACGCCAAGGCCGACATCCCGGCCGTGCTCGGCGAGGCCCGCACCGCGCTGCCGCACCTGCGGGTGCGGCAGGCGGCGGTGCTCGGCCCGTCCGCGCTGCTGACCGCCGCCCTGGAGCGGCGGCTGGCCGAGGCCGGGGTGGGTCCCGGCGAACGCGGCTCGACCGGGGTCGTGTTGGCCTCGGCGGGCTCTTCAGACCCGGAGGCGATCGCGGTGATCGCAGCAATCGCGCGGGAGTGGCGGCTCACCGGTTGGTGCGCCGTGCGACCCGCGTTCGCCTCCGCGGCAGCTCCGCTCACGCCGATCCTCGGGACCGAGGACGCGGTACGGGCGCTGCGTGCGGATGGGGCCCGGCAGGTGGCCGTGGCCCCGTACGTGCTGGCGCCGGGCCGGCTGCCCGACCGGATCGCCGCCGGCGCCGAGCGCGCCGGCGCCGAGGTACTGGCCGATGTGCTCGGCCCCGCGCCCGAGGTGGCCGAACTGCTGCTCCGCCGCTTCGCACAGTGCCGCGCGGCGCGGGCGGTACGCACGTCGTTGGACGTACCGCTCACGGCGTGAGCTGCGGGGGCGCTGGACGCCGAGTCACCGGATCGCTGCCAGTTCGTGGACAGGCGTACCCGCAGGTGCCGGTGCCGGTGCCGGTGCCGGCTGGAAGCTCGCGTGCCCTTCTCGATGACCTGGTGCATATGAAGGATGCACTTCGTCACATGGTGCCCGTCGGGGGTTGTTGCCGTGGTTCTCCTGCCCCTCGGAGCGTTGGTCTCCCGCTTGGTCTACTTCGTGACCTTGATCCCCTCCAACTCGGTGGACTGTGGCGCCAGGATGGCGAACCAGTCGTAGGGGGAGTGCTTGAGGCTGTGGATGACCGGAACGTCGGCGTTCGCCTCGGTGTCCGCGGACGTACGACCGATCTTGGTAGACGTGCCGTCCTTCCAGGTGCAGGTGACCTCTTGGGCGGTCTTGGCGACCTGGCCAAACACCAGGCGCGGGGGGGATGTGCCGTCCCCCGGGAGCAGCGGGAGCGAGACGGTCCCGTGCTCGCCGCCGGTCAGGACGTCGTCCTCGGGTAGCACCAGGTTCCCGATCTGAGTGGTCGTCGCCTCTTCACCGGTGACCCGGTGCACGAAGTGCGCGACCTTGCCCACCAGTTCGGAGGCTGTGGAGACGTCCTGCGGGTGCTCGCCGAACTTCGCCATGGCCGCCAGGGTGGCCCGGGCCTCCGCCGTGTCCGCCGGAGCCTTCCACACGTCGATGTACACCCTCCACGGCACTCCCTCGTCGGTGCCGCTCGCCAGGGTCGTCCGCATGTCCGGCTCCGATGCCTCCGCGCTGGGGACCGGCTGGCTCGCCGCCGACACCCTCTGTTCCCCGTCACCGGACAGCCCGTTCAGTGCCAGGGCCCCCGTGGAGCCGGCCACGACCAGGGTGGTGGTCGCCACGACCGCCCAGCGCCGTACTCTGCGGCGGTGGCCGCCGCGAATCAGCGCCTGGGCGGGGGCTGTGCCGATCCTCACCTCGTCGGCGGCTTCGGCCAGCAGGAAGGCGATGTCGTGCTGTGTCATGTCGTGGCTCGTCTCCCCGTCCGCGCTCTTCACGTTCGCCCTCCCTGCGTCACTTTCTCCGCCAGTCCCGAAACGGCGCGCAGCTTCGCGATCCCCTTGGCTGCGTTGCTCTTCACCGTGCCGACCGAACAGCCCATCGCCTCGGCCGTCTGTGTCTCAGTGAGGTCCTCCCAGTAACGTAGGACCACTGCTTCCCGCTGCCGTGTCGGCAATTGGGCCAGCGCCTTCAGCAGCGTGTGACGGTCGTCGGCCTGGGCGATCCGGTCACCGGTGTCGGCCACCTCGGGTGTCAGGCCCGCGTCCCCGCTCCTGGGCAACAGGAATTCCCGCAGCTTCCTTCGATATCTGCGGGCATGCGCGTTGATCATCACTCGTCGCGCATACGCCTCAGGGGCATCGGCCAAGGCGACCCTGTGCCAGGCCACATAGACCTGCTCCAGCGTCGACTGGACCAGATCCTCCGCAGCGTGCTGCTCACCCGTGAGCAGAAATGCCGTGCGCATCAGGCGCGGCCAGCGGCCGACGACGAAATCGTGGAACTCTCGGTCCCCGACCTGCTTTCGAACCCCCATGAGCACCTCCCTCCTAGATGCTCAAAAGAGTCCCTACGAAGCCGAGACCGTTGCCTCACCACGGAGTCTTCTTCCGCTTCGTACAGACGATCCTTGTACGAGACGAAACGACTCGGCCGTGACGCCGCCGAACTCACCGCGCTCGCCAGCCACCTCACCGCCCACGGCCTCATCCTGGAGATGCTCGCCGGGCCACTGGCCGGCATCTACGACCCCGCCGGCCCGGGGAACATCGCATCTCACGCGACGTGGCGGTTTCTCAATGGATCATGGCTGGTCTGAGTTTTGCGGTACGGCTGTCCGGGAGGAATCTGGTCGCGCCCCGGCTGTGGAGACGACAGGATGCAGCCATGGCTGACGACCTCTTGCTCATGCACGCCCGGGAGCTTTGGGTGGAACTGGCGGGCGCACCGGTCGAGTTCTTTCCCCCAGGAGGGGCAACGGTTGTGGTCGCGCCCGGGTCGCTGTTGTGTCCGCCGTCGTGGACCGGGATCGTGCGGATCGGTGACGCCGCCCTCATCACTGCACCGAGCGTGCAGGCCGCCGGGATGGTGGACGACGCCGCGCGGAAGATGACCCACGAAGAGGTCGTTGACATCGCTCGTCTACGTGCGGTGCTGCCGGTTCTCGATGTTCTCGGGCCAGCTTCGCTCTCCTATCTCGGCCGGGACGGCTTTCTTCCTGCGCATGAAGGCACCGGGGTCGAGCAGTTGCCGATCGGTGATGGCGGCCTGGCCGCGCTGCTGGCCGTGGCCGGGGAGGAGGAGGCCGGTGAGAGCGGTCTTGAGGACATCTCTTCTCCCGCGTTCTGTCTCCGCCGGGGCGAGGAGGTGGTAGCCGCAGCCGGGTACCGGTCCTGGCCGCAGTCGGTAGCCCACCTGAGTGTGCTGGTTGCCCCGCAACATCGGGGCCGGCGCCTGGCCCGGGCCGTGGCGTCCGCAGCAGTGGCCCACGCCCTCGATGCCGGGTTGCTGCCGCAGTGGAGAGCACGGCCCTATCCCTCCCGGCGTGTGGCTGTAGCTCTGGGGTTCCGGGAACTGGGTGTCCAGCTCAGCGTTCGGCTTGGCGACGTCCCCGTCGGCCAGGGCCGGTAAGGACGGAGCCTCTTCCGCGACTGCCATGTCGGATGAGAACGGAGATCCCGGGATTCTCAAACGGCACGGCAACAACGCAGGTCAGCATCGTGGCTCCTGCCGATTGTGCTGCGACAGGACACCCAGCCCAGGGCCATGATCAATCTCAGCGCTCCATCCGGTACCGCAACTACTCAGACCCCCTACGGCAGCCGGGCGACGGGAGGCCCATCGCGCCGCGCACCACGTGCCGCCTCACCGCGACACCCGTCGCGCGGCGTGCCGTACGCCGCCGAGCGCCGCGCCCAGGTGGCGCCTGATACGGGTCTTCGCCTGCGCGCCGGCCTCACGCGCCATGAACGCCAGCAGCGGGCCGGCGCTGGCCTTGGTGACCAGGGCGAAGCAGTCCGTGGCGCCGATGGACTCGGCGAAGTACGCGTCGAGTTCGGGCTCTCCGCTGCGCGGCGCCGCCCCGTACAACTGGGACAGCACACCGCTCAGCGCGTTCGTGACCAGCAGCCGTTCGGCGTCGATCGCCCCCGGGTGGTGGCCGAGCCAGCGCATCGCCTCGGCGCCGATGCGCTGCACCTCGGCCGGGACCGGGCGGCCCGGCTGCGGGAAGACCCGGTCGGGGCCGAAGGTCTTGGTGAAGCCGGCGTGTATGCCGGGGTTCTGGGTCCGCAGGATCACGTACGTGGGGCGGAACGGGTTGCGCAACAGGACCTCGGTGGCCAGGAACCGCGCCTGCACCCGCGCCGAGAGCTTGGAGCGCCGGTGCCCGGGCAGCAGCCCGGCCGCGTCGAGGTAGACGACCTGCTTGTTGAAGAAACGTTTTCTCTGATAGCCGGCCCAGCCGACGACCTCGTCGTCAGGGGCCAGGGTGAGGGTGAAGTTGGCGACCTGGTCGAAGAAGTTCTGTTCCTTGCGCGCCCGCCAGTAGCCGGCGTAGTCGGTCTCGAAGGTGCGGGTGGCGACGTCGGTCACCAGGTCGAAGAGCCGCTCGCGGCAGCCGTCGGCCAGCTTGGCCGGCGCCGTCCAACTCACCGAGCGGTAGCCGTTGTGCAGGTTGCGCACCTTGGGCGGCGCCGAAAACCCCCGGAGGTCGGCCGCGCTCAGTCGCTGTGAGCCCACTGTCAGTCATCCTCGCTCTCGCGGCGATTGCCAAGATCATCACTCACCTTAGGCACGCTACGTTGCGGTAAGGTAACTCAACAACCAACAGATCCCCTTCCGCTTCGCGTATCACCGCAGGTGGGAGTGGGTGTGTGAGCGAGATAACGCGACGGGGCGTCGGGACCTGGCGAGCCGCGCCTGCGAGGGCGGCCGGCCGGCCGGGCAGCCTCTCCGCCAGTCGATACGTTGAGCGGCCGGCCTATTGAGCGGCCGACCGTTGGGCACGTGGGCGACCCACGGCAGGGCTTGCGCGCGTTCGCGACGTTCTACCCCGAGCCCCCTCTATCCGGCCGCGCCGTCGATGACCGTGTAGCAGACGTACGCGCCGAACAGGGCGAGGAGGCGCGCACCGCCACCCCGACGGCATCGGGCCCGGGCGCCAGCCCGTCACCTCAACCCGGCCGCCGCGCCCCGTGGGGGTTGGGCGCGCCGGCCGGGTGGGGCGGGGGTGCGGGCCCGGGTAAGGCGGCGCACCGGTTCGCTCCTCGGGGGCGCCGTGGGGCGCCCGGGAGGAGAATCGAAACTCTGGCCGACCGACCGCGGCCGGCACAACCGCGTTCAGGCGTTGTGACATTTCCAACGGGCGCCCATGTGCCTCGTACGCCGTGAAAGGCGCCCAAAACCGCCGGGCCGCTTGGTACTTACGGACACCATTGGCCTGGGCCATTGACGCAACGACCGTTACGTGTAGGGGCCCCAAACCTCTGACCGCTAAGGGATCAGCCAGCTTTCAGCAGGAGGAGGCGGCACGTCCCGCGACCTAGCGTTCTTGCTGCACGGCGGCGCGGGCCGCGGGCGAGGAGCGAGATTCAGAGGGGGAACCGTGGCGACCACGGGGCACAGATCGAAACCACGTGGCATAGCGGCCCGTGCGGGCAGTTGGAGTGCGCGGCACCGGTGGTTGGCGGTCGGCGGCTGGGTGGTGTTCGTCATCCTGTCGCTGGCCGTCGGCTCGATGACCGGCCGCGTCGACGTCAGCGGCAGCGAGCAGACGCCGGGCGAGGCCGGGCGGGCGTCCGCCATCTTGGACGACGTCGGGATCACCAACCCGGCCGGCGAGATGGTGCTGGTCACCGGCCGCGAGCAGGGTGTGAAGGCCACCGACCCCGAGGTCAAGGCGACGGTGCGCGAGGTGATCTCGGCGGTCCGCGCGACCGGTGAGGTGGCCGAGGTCCGCTCCCCGTACGAGGCGGGCGCCGTCTCCGCCGACGGGCGTTCGGCGCTCATCCAGTTCGACCTGCGCGGCGACCCCGAGGACGCGGCGGACCGGGTGCAGCCGATCACCGACGCGGTGGACAAGGCCGCCGACCGGCACCAGTCCGTACGGCTCGAACAGTTCGGTGACGCCAGTGGGCAGAAGGCGTTCGACGAGGCGTTCGGCAGCGACTTCCAGCAGGCCGAGTACTCGGCGCTGCCGGTGGCCCTCGGCATCCTGCTGATCGCGTTCGGCGCGCTGGTCGCCGCGCTGCTGCCGGTGGTCCTGGCGATGACCGCGTTCCTGGCCACCACCGGGCTGGTGGCGGTGGTCAGCCACGCGGTGCACATGAGCGACACCGCCAACTCGGTGATGCTGCTGGTGGGATTGGCCGTCGGCGTCGACTACTGCCTCTTCTACCTGCGTCGGGAGCGCGAGGAGCGGGCCGCGGGGCGCGATGCGACGACCGCGCTCCAGATCGCCGCCGCCACCTCCGGGCGGGCCGTGCTGATCTCCGGCATCACGGTGATCGTGGCCATGGCGGGCATGTTGTTCACCGGCATCGCCGAGTTCGAGGCGATGGGGCTCGGCACCCTGATGGTGGTGGCGGTCGCCATGGTCGGCTCCGTGACGGTGCTGCCCGCGCTGCTCTCGCTGCTCGGCGAGCGGGTCGAGAAGGGCAGGGTGCCCTTCCTGCACAAGCGCACCAAGGCGGGCAACGGCGAGAGCCGGTTCTGGCGTGCGGTGTTGAACCGGGTGCTGCGCCGGCCTTGGGTGTCGATCACGCTGGCGGGCGGCTCGCTGGTGGCCGTGGCGCTGCCGGCGCTCGGCATGCACACCGCCAACCTCAACATGGACCAGGAGTTCGGCGACTCGCTGCCGATCGTGGCCTCCTACCGGCACATCAACGAGCAGTTCCCCGGCGGGCCGGCCCCGGCGCGGGTGGTGGTCAAGGCCGATGACGTACGGGCGGCGCCGGTGCGCGAGGCGATCGAGGACTTCCGGGCCCAGGCGGTGACCAAGGGCGCGTCCAAGGGCCCGGTGAAGGTGACCGTGCACGAGAAGGAGAACGTGGCCGTCATCGAGGTGCCGCTGATCGGCGGCACCGACGAGGACCGCAGCGAGCGCAGCCTGAACGTGCTGCGGGACGAGGTGCGGCCGGCCACGCTCGGCACGGTGGACGGGGTGAGCGCGCCGATCGGCGGCGACACGGCCGCATCCAAGGACTTCAGCGACGAACTCGGCTCCAGCGTCGCCCCGGTCTTCGCCTTCGTCATCGTCTTCGCGTTCCTGCTGATGCTGATGTCCTTCCGCTCCCTGACGATCGCCGTGACCTCGATCGCGCTGAACCTGCTGTCGGTGGGCGCGGCGTACGGCATCCTCACCGCCGTCTTCCAGCACGGTTGGGGCGCCTCGCTGGTCGGCGCCGAGGGGGTGGGCGCGGTGGTGGCCTGGCTGCCGCTGTTCCTGTTCGTGATCCTGTTCGGGCTGAGCATGGACTACCACGTCTTCGTGGTCTCCCGTATCCGCGAGGCCCACGTGGCCGGCCGGGCCACCCGGGACGCGGTGGTGCACGGCGTGGTCACCACGGCCGGCGTGGTCACCAGCGCGGCGGTCATCATGGTGGCGGTCTTCTCGATCTTCGGCACGCTGTCGATGCAGAGCATGAAGCAGATGGGCGTGGGTCTCGCGGTGGCGGTGCTCATCGATGCGACGATCATCCGCGGGGTGCTGCTGCCGGCCGTGATGGTGCTGCTGGGTGACCGCAACTGGTACCTGCCGCGGTGGCTGCGGTGGCTGCCCGACCTCAGCCACGAGGACGAGGTGGCGGCCCCGCCGCAGCCCGGCGCGGTGCCGGTCGGCGCCCCGCAGGGCGGCGACGGACTGCCCGGCCAGGTCCGCGTCTGACCTCCCGTCACATCCTGCCGCCCCGCGGCACCGCCGGGCACCGCCCGGCGCCCCCGGCCGCCCGGTCGCCGCTCCGACCGGGCCCCCGCCCCGCCCACGCCGTATCCGCGGCGTGGGCGGGGCCATGTGTGGGTCGGCCTCCGTCCGGGCGGCTCGTCGGTCGGGCGGGGGCGTCTCGGCCAAGTGACGGGTTTATGGCCAAGTTGATCATCGGAGGGGCAACCTCCGCGGCCCGCTCGCCATCCTTCGCGATGGCGGGAGTTCCGCGCCCGCGCGGGGCCCGCCCGTCGGGTGCGCGGCCGGTTGGCCGTGCACCGAGACGACGTCGGCACGAAGGAGACCACCTTGATCCATGTCCCACGCACGGTGACCGCCACCCTGGCGGCCCTCGCGTTGGCGGCCGGGCTGCCCGGGTTGGCGCACGGGGCGCCCAGACCCGCCACCGGCCAGCAGTCGCACGACCGCATACCGACCACCGCCACCGTCGGGGCTGACGGGCAGCTCCCGACCGGTTGGCGGCTGACCGGTCAGGGCGCCAACCGCCAGTTGGTGTGGCGGGCGCACGAGCCGGTGCCGATGGGCGATGCCCGCCTCACGTTCCACGCCGGCGACCGGCTGCTCGGCGCTCCGGTGGCCGACGCGGACGGAAAAACGTTCCGACTCGCCATCGGCGACCAGCGGCTGACCGCGGGTACCGAGCTCCAGGCGCGGACCGGCACCCGTCGCGTGGACGCCGCGGCCCCGGCCCGTACGCCCGCCAAGGGCGCCCCCAGGGCATCCGCGCAGCCGCCGGCCCAGGCGCCGGCGAACGCGGTGGACCCGGGCAAGCCCGGCCGCTTCCACACCGCCCGCGGCGAGTACTCCCTCAAGTCGGTGCGGCTGCCCGACTTCCCCGAGCCGGTGGAGATGCGCGCCACGGTCGTCGGGCCGACCGACGCACCCGGGCGCCGGCCGCTCGCGCTGTTCCTGCACGGCCGGCACTACACCTGCTACGGCACGACCGAGGAGGAGCAGACCGGCGACTGGCCGTGCGCCGCCGGGTCCAAGCAGGTGCCCAGCTACCGCGGCTACCTGCGCGCCCAGCAACTGCTGGCCTCCCAGGGCTACGTCACCGTCTCCATCTCGGCCAACGGCATCAACGGCCAGGACTTCGCCGCCGAGGACGGCGGCGCGCAGGCCCGCTCCTCGCTGGTGCGCCAGCACCTCGCGCACTGGGCGGACTGGGCCGGCAAGCCCAAGGGCACCCCGGGCGCGGTGCGCGCGGTGGCGCCGGCCGACCTGTCGAAGGTGCTGCTGGTGGGCCACTCGCGCGGCGGTGAGGGCGTCAACCGGGCGGCGATGGACAGCCTGACCAAGCCGCCGGCCGCGCAGGACGGCTACCGCGGTCCGGTGCGCTGGCGCATCCGCGGCAACGTGCTGATCGGCCCGACGATCTTCGGCCACAACCCGGTGCCCGACGTGCCGTCGGCGACCATCCTGCCCGGCTGCGACGGCGACGTGTCCGACCTCCAGGGCCAGATCTACACCGACGGCACCCGGGGCGTGAGCCGCGGCGCCGCCCTGCACAGTTCGCTGTACGTGGTCGGCGCCAACCACAACTTCTTCAACACCGAGTGGACGCCCGGCCAGTCGCAGGCCCCGTCCGACGACGACTACGCCCCGGGCGAGGGCCCGAACCGGGTCTGCTCGCCCGGCACCAAGACCCGGCTGACCGCCACCCAGCAGCAGGTCGCGGGCGCCGTGTACATCGCCGCCGCGGCCCGGCTGTTCGTCGCCGGTGACGACAAGGTGCGCCCGCTGCTCGACGGCTCGCACCGCAGCGCGCCCTCGGCCGGCCCGGCGCGCGTCCTCAGCCACGCCATCGGCGGCAACCGCAAGCCGCTCATCGCCCCGAGCCCGGCGCTGTCGGTCTCCGGCGGTCGGGTGTGCGCCCAGGTCTCCCAGGACGAGGCGCAGACCTGCCTGGTGGAGAACGAGACCGACTACTCACCGCACTTCGTCTCCTGGCAGGTGGGGACGGACCCGGACCGGCACGCGATCGATGCTCGCTGGTCGAAGGCGGGCAAGCCGATCGGGATCGGGCTGCCCAAGCCGGTCTCGGTGACCGGTTCCACGGCGCTCGCGCTGCGCGTGATCGTGCCGCCGAACACCAAGGACACCAAGCTGGACGTCGCCGTGACGGACGCGGCGGGCCGCCGCGCCGTGCTCGGCCAGGTGCGGGTGGACGGGCTGGCCGCGCACCAGCAGATGTCCGCGCACTGGGGCCAGGAGGTGCGGGTGTCGCTGTCGGCCGCCAGCAAGGCCCGGGTCGACCTGGCGCGCGTGAAGAAGCTGGAGTTGACGCCGCGCAGCGGCGCCGGGCGGGTCTGGCTGCTGGACGCGTGGGGCTGGCGCGCCGGCACCCCCGCGGTCACGCCGGTCTCGCTGCCGCGCGTGGACGTCGGCCTGGCCGAGGTGCCCGAGGGCAACTCGGGGCAGCGCACGCACCGGGTGCCGATCCGCGTCTCGGGCAGCGGCACCGCGCAGGTCCGGGTGTTCGAGCACAACCCGTGGTCGGACGAGGTCTCGCAGCGCCTGGTGACGCTGCGCCCCGGGACCCACTCCATCGACCTGCCGGTGAAGGTGACGGGCAACACCCGCTACGGCTACGACTACCGGAACCCGGTCTACGTGAAGGCGCTCCGGGGCGCCGTGGTCGGCGCCGACTCCGGCGGCCTGCTCATCCGCAACGACGACCCGATGCCGAAGGTCACGGTGGAGCCGATCAAGGACAGCGTCACCGAGGGTGAGGCGCTGAGCTGGCGGGTGCGGATCTCCGAGGTCGCCGACGCCGAGATCTGGTCGGTGCTGATGGCCCAGAAGCCGGCCAAGGGCACCGAGTTGGCCTCCGACGACGTGGACCGCACGTGGTTCGAGGAGACGTTCTTCGAGGACCCGACGCCGGTCAGGCCGCTGTCGCAGGCGTCGCAGCCGCCGTCGATCTCGGCCCCGGTGGAGGGCGGCGAACTCACCCAGGTGGTGACCGTGCCCACCGTCAAGGACAAGGTCGCCGAGTCGGAGGAGGTCCTCCAGGTCCAACTGATCACCTACGACAACGACGGCAAGGAGCTGAAGGGCCCGGTGCTCACCGGCCGGGTACGGGACGCCTCCTAGTCACCCACGCGGTCGTCCGCGCGTGAACGCGCCGCGGAGCTCCCCCGCCGTTCAGGCGGGCGGACGCTCCGCGGCACGTTTGTCTTCCGGGGTGGAATGAGGTGGAGCGGGGCCCGTACGGGCTGGGGATTCTGGCTTCGTACGCAGCGGGGCCGGACCCGTACGCGATGGGGCGCGCCACGGGCCGCGCCGACCGGGCCCCGGCGCCAGCCCCGTACGGCAGGCACGGCGCTGTTCCCGTACGAACCGGCGGCCGGCCGCGACCCGCGCCGGACCGTCCGCGGCCCCGGCCGAAGCCCCGGTCGAAGCCAACGCCCACCGCCCCTCACCCCCGATCGCGCGACGGCAGTGCCCCCTCGATCAGGTCGGCGGCCTGTTGGGTGCCGCCCTCCGCTGCCGTGCGCTGCTGCATCCGGCGCACGGCAGCGGCGACCTCGGGATCGGAGGTGACGTCCAGGACGGCGGCCCGCAGTGCGGCGGCGTCCGCTTCGGTCATCGACAATTGCCGGGCGACGCCGAGTTCGGCGAGCATGGCCGCGTTGCCGAACTGGTCGGCCGCCTGCGGCACCGCCACCATCGGCACCCCGCTGGCCAGCCCCTCCTGGCTGCCGCCGGCGCCCGCGTGGGTGACGAAGGCGTCGGCCTGGCGCAGCACGGACAGTTGCGGCACCCACGGGTGGACCTCGACGTTGGCGGGGATCGGGCCGAGTTCGGCGACGTCCACGAACTTGCCGACCTGGAGCACCAGGTACCAGCCGGGTAGGTCGCCGAAGGCCGCCAGGCACTCCCGGTAGAACTCCGGCTGCTTGGTCCAGGCCGAGCCGAGCGAGACCAAAACCACCTTGGTCTGCGGGTCCAGGTGCGCCGGCCGCTGCCATTCGCCCTGGTCCGCTCGGTCGCCCTGGCAGGCGCCGACGAAGGTGAAGACGGAGGTGTCCACCCGGTCGTGGTGCGGCTGGAGGGCGCTGGGGATCAGCACGATGGCCCGCTCGGGGGCGCCCACCAGGCGCTCGGGCGAGGTGCGGGTCATGTCGTGCTCGGCGAGCCAGTCGGCGAACCGGGCGTGGTACGCGGCGCCGCGCGGGGTCTGCATGGCGTCCGCGAACGTCTTGGCCAACTCGGTCTCCTCGTAGCCGTCCCAGACGACCAGGTTCGGCGTGAGCTGGATGACGGGCACCTGCCAGCGGTGGGCGAGCAGCGGCGCCGGGTAGCTGGTGATGTCGTGCAGGACCAGGTCGGGTTCGTCGCCGGCGAAGGCGTCGGCCAGGTGCGGCAGCGCCTGGATGCCGTCGGCCAGGAAGATTTCGAGGTGGTCGATGAGCTCGGCGCCCCAGGCGTCCGGGTCGTCCTCGGTCGGCAGCGTGGACTGGTAGATCACGGGCTCGGCGCCGGTGGCCGCCACCTTCTCCGCGAACGGCGCGGGTATGGCGTAGCTGACCCGGTGCCCGCGGGCGACCAGCTCCCTGATCACTTCGAGGCTCGGGTTGACGTGCCCGTGGGCCGCGATGCTGAACATGGCGATGTGGGCGCGTTCTGGTGTCGTCATGTCGATCACCATAAGCGAGACGAGACGTCTCGTACAACTATTTTGGCGTACGGGATCGGGCTCCAGCCTCGGGGGTGGTGGCGCCGTCAGCGCTGGTAGCGGGCGAGGACCCGGTTGCCGTCGGAGACCAGGCGGTGGCGCAGGTCGGCCGCGTCGATCGCGCCGCTGTAGTACTCCTGGAACGCCGGCGTCGCCACCTTGTCCTTCCACTCCGGGTAGCCGCGGACGGTCTGGGCGGGGGCCGGGCGCAGGTGGGCGGCGAGTGCGGTGCCGGTGGCCCAGCCGTACCGGCCGGTGTGCAACGCCGGATGGGCGAGGGCGGCGGTCGCGGTGGGCAGCAGCCAGTCGCCGCGCGCGAGGCGCACCTGGTTCTCCGGGCGCACCAGGAACTCGACGAACGACATCGCCTCCTCCTTGCGGCGGCAGTCCTGCGCGATCGACAGGGTCTGCGGGCTGACGCCCTGCCGCAGGTCGCCGCCGGGGCCGGCGGGCGCGGGCAGCACCACCCAGTCGAAGTCCTTCGGCGCCTGCTGCACGATCTGCTGCCGGTAGGCGAAGCCGAGCGGCACCATCGCGTACCGGCCGCCGAAGAACCCCGGCAGCGTGTCGGCGCCGCTCATGCCGAGGGTGCTGCGCGCCGCCGAGCCCTCGCGCACGACCTGGTCGTGGATGGTGCGCGGCACCGTGTGGTCGGCGGGCCCGTAGCCGATGGTCACCTTGCCGTCCGGGCCGCGGTGGAAGAGCCGGCCGCCGGTGGACAGCGACAGGTTGAGCGTCGCTGAGACCGGCTCCTTGAGCGGCCAGGCCACTCCGTACGCATCGCCCCTGGTCAGCCGGCTGGCCACGGCCGCGAACTCCGGCCACGACCACGGCTTGGCCACCGTCGGCAGCCGCACGCCGGCCGCGGCGAGCAGCCGCCGGTTGGCCATCACCATGCGCGGCTCCTGGAGGAAGGGCACCCCGTAGACCCGGCCGTCGAAGGTGGCGGTGTCCCAGCCGTGCGCCGGGATCGCGCGCCGCAGCCGCTCCGAGCGCAGCGCGGTCAGATCGGCGAGGTAGCCGCCGTACGCGAAGTCGGCGAGGTCGTCGGACGCGTCGTGGATGACGTCGGGCGCCTCGCCGCCCTCGAAGGAGGTGAGGAGTTGGTCGTGGACGCTGGTCCAACTGCCCTGCACGTAGCTGACCCGGGACTGCGGGTGCGCCGCGTTCCACTCCGCGACCAGCGCCTTGTTGGCCCGTACGGACTCCTCCTGCCAGGCCAGCGAGAGGAACCGCAGCCCGTCGTGGCGCCCGCGCGCGCAGCCGGGCAGCAGGGTCGCGGCGCCGGTGGCCGCCGCCGTGGCGAGCAGCGAGCGCCGGCGCACGGGCGGGCCGCCGGCGGTCACTGCTTCACCGCCCCGGCCAGCATGCCGCCGGTGATCCTGCGTTGGATGAGGGCGAAGAGCAGCAGCGAGGGCAGCGTGGCCAGCAGCGCGGCGGCGGCCAGCGGGCCGAGGTCGGCGACGCCTTCGGTGCCGATGAAGTGGGTGAGGACGACCGGCAACGTCTGTCGCTCCGGGGACTTGAGCAGGACGAGTGCGAAGAAGAACTCGTTCCATGCGGTGATGAAGGTGAACAGGGCGGTGGCCACGATGCCCGGCGCGAGCAGTGGCGCCGTCACCGAGACCAGGGTGCGCAGCCGGCCGGCGCCGTCCACCGCCGCGGCCTCCTCCACCTCCTGCGGCACGGCCCGCACGTACCCGGTGAGCATCCACAGCGCGAACGGCAGCGACCACACCACGTAGACCAGGACCAGGCCGGCCGGCTGGTTGACCAACCGGACCTCCTTGAGCAGCAGGAACAGCGGGATGATCACCAGCACGAAGGGGAACGCCTGGCTGACCACGACCCAGCCGGTGGCAGCGCGGGAGAGCACGGAGCGGTGCCGGGCCAGCACGTAGGCCAGCGGCGTGGCGAGCAGGACCGCGATGACGGCCGCGCAGCCGGCGGTGAGCAGGCTGTTGCCCGCGGCGCGCAGCAGCGGCTGTTCGTCGAACGCCTGCCGGAAGTTGTCCAGCGTCGGCCGCTCGGGCAGCCAGGTCGGGTGCAGCGTGGCGAGTTCGGCCGGCGGCTTGAAGGCGGTGGCGAGCAGCCACAGCAGCGGGAAGGCGAGGAAGAGGAGGTAGCACAGGAGCGCCAGGTACTGGCCGGCCCGGGCGGCCCGGCGGCGGGCGCGGCGGGTGTGCTGGGCGCGACGAGTGCGGCGTGGGTCGGCCGGGGCGGCGGGGCGAGAAGTGGCGGCGGGTCGCGCGCCGGCCGGGGATGTAGTGGGGCGCGCGCCGGTCGGGGAAGCGGTGGGGCGAGAGGCCGCGGGCCGCGCGTCGTCCGCGTCCGTCGGTCCGTGTCGTTCGCTCACTGGTCCTCCCCCTTCAGACGGCGTACGAGCAGCAGGGCGAGCAGTACGGAGACGGCCGCGACCAGCACGCACCCCATCGCCGCCGCGTAGCCGAACTGGCCGTAGCGGAACGCTTCTTCGTACGCGAAGAGCATCGGCAGCCGGGTGCGCCCGCCGGGCCCGCCGCTGGTCAGCACGTACACCAGGGCGAAGGAGTTGAGGTTCCAGATGAAGCTGAGGGCGCTGATGGCCAGGGCGACGGGTCTGATGGCGGGCCAGGTGACGGTGCGGAAGCGGCGCCAGGCGCCGGCGCCGTCCACGGCCGCGGCCTCGTGGAGTTCGCGCGGCACGTTCTGCAAGCCGGCCAGCAGGGCGACGGTCACCTGCGGCAGGCCCGCCCAGATGCCGACCACGATGACCGCGGGCAGGGCGCTAGAGAGGCCGGCGAGCCAGTCGGTGCCGTCGCCCAGGTGCAGATCGCGCAGCGTCTCGTTGAGGATGCCCGCGTCGGGGTGGTAGACGAGCCGCCACATGATGCCGACGACGACCTCCGGCATCGCCCACGGCACGATCGCCAGCGTCCGCGCCAGCCAGCGCATCCGCAGGTCCTGGTTGAGCAGCAGCGCGAGCCCGAGGCCCAGCAGGAACTGCGGCACGGTCACGCCCACCGCCCACACCAGGCCGATCCGGAACGACTCCCAGAACAGCCCGTCGTGCCTGAGGTCGCGGAAGTTCAGCAAGCCGATCCACTCGGTGGGTTCGGTACGGCCCGACTGGGAGTCGGTGAAGGCGAGGGCGATCCCGTACAGCAGCGGCCCCACGCTCAGCAGCAGGATCGGCAGCAGCGCGGGCAGCACCAGGAACCAGGGCCCGAAGCCGCCCCACCGCCCGCCGGCACCCCACCCACTGGCACTCCGCCCGCCGACGCCCCGCGCGGCGCCGCCACGGCCCCGGCCGCGCCCAGGCGACGCGGCCCCCGCGGGTCCCGGGGAGCGGTCCGGCCGCGCCCCGGCGGTCATCCGTCGCACAGCAGCAACTCTCCTTCGGGCCGCGGCGCCGCCGGGAGCACCGGCCCGAACGCCGTCCGGGTAGCGCGCCCCGGCGGCGGTTGGGGGGGGGCGCCACCGCACGGGGCAGCGACGCCTTGCCCCACGTCACTGGGAGGGGCGCCCGGTCAGGAGGCCCACGTCATCGTGCTGACGCCCCGTCGCCCAGTCAAGAACCGTGCGTGCACGGCGTGCGGGTTGGCCGCGGTACGGGATGGTCTGGTGGCGCGGCGCGCAGCGGCGGGCCGGGGGCGGTGGGCTCGCGGCCTGACGGGGACCCACCCACCGGGGCCCACCCACCACGCTCCCCGCGGCGTACGAGAAGCTGAGGGGAGACCGGAGGCAGGGCAGACCGAGATGGTGTGGGGAGTACGGCGTGAGTGAGGCGTTCACCGAGGAGCGGGCCCGGCGGGTGCTGGCCGCGGCCGGCTTCGCGTCCGTGCCCGATGCGGCGCGGTTGATCACCCTGGGCGAGAACGCCGTGTTCGCGCTCGAATCCACCGTGGTCAAGGTGGGGCGCGAGCGCGGGCTGTGGGAGCGGGCCGACCGCGAACCGCGCATCGCGGCCTGGCTGGCCGAGCACGACGTGCCGGCGGTCCGGCCCGCGGAACCGCGGGCGCTGCTCGTCGACGACCTGCCGGTGACGGTCTGGCACCGGCTGCCGCCGGCCGTCCGCCCGGCCACCCCGGCCGACCTCGCCACGCTGCTGCGCCGCGTGCACGCCCTGCCCCGGCCCCCGTTCCCGCTGCCGCGCCGCGACCTGCTGGGCGGGGTGGAGCGCTGGCTGCGGCTGGCCGGCGACGCGATCGACCCCGCCGACGCCGCGTACCTGCGCGACCGCAGGGACGGGTTCGCGGCGGCGGCCGACGCGCTGGTGCCACAGCTGACCCCCGGCCCGCTGCACGGGGACGCGCTGCCGCGCAACGTGCACGTCAGCGCGGCCGGCCCGGTCCTGGTCGACCTGGAGACCTTCTCCGACGACCTGCGCGAACACGATCTGGTGGTGATGGCGCTCACCCGCGACCGGTACGGCCTCGGCGCCGCGGCCTACGCGGAGTTCGCCACCGGCTACGGCTGGGACGTCCGCGAGTGGCCGGGCTGCTCCGTGCTCCGTGGCGCCCGCGAGACGGCTAGCTGCGCCTGGGTGGCCCAGCACGCCCCGGGCGATCCGCGCGCGCTGGCGGAGTTCGAACGCCGGGTGGCCTCGCTGCGCAGCGGCGACGAGTCCGTCCGCTGGTCGGCGCTGTAACGCACCCCACACCCAGCGGGCCCCGGCCCCCACCACCTTCACACCCAACCCGCACCCGCCTCACCCGCCGCACCCCACGCCCAGCCACCCCGCACCCACCCAGCCCGCTCACACCCAACGCAACCCCACCTCACCCCACACACCCACCTCACCTCACCTCACACCCAGCCACCCCACACCCAACCCCCTCGTACGCGACCCCCCGCACCCGGACCCTTCGCCTCCGGCCCGCCCCTCACCTCCGCACGCCCCGCCCGCTCCCGCTCAGCCCGCTATCGCGCGGGCCCCGCGCAGTGGCCAACTGCCGTCCACCACCGCGTCGCTGGTGCCCTTGCTGCGCAGCCAGGTCTGGAAGCCGGCGGCCCATTCCGCGTACCAACCGACCTGCTTGTGGTGCAGTTCCCACAGGTCGAGCTCGGCCACCTGGGCGTGGCGCTCGGCGACCGCGCAGGCGACCAGGGCCGCGGCCACGGCGTCCGAGCTGGCCTCGTGCGCCCGGTCGAGCACCACGCCGTAGTGCCCGCAGACCGCCTCCAGCGTGCGCTTGCCCCTGCGGTACCGGTCGACGGAGCGGTCGATCGTGTACGGGTCGACGACCGGACCTATCTCCTCCCGGCCCAGCCGCTCGGCCAGCGAGGGCAGTCCGTGCCTGCGCAGCTCGGCGGCGAGCATGCTCAGGTCGAACGCCGCGTTGTACGCCACGATCGGGGTGCCGGCCCGCCAGTGGGCCACGAGCACCTCCGCTATCTCCTCCACCACCTCGGGTGCGGGCCGGCCGTCGGCCGCCGCCCGCTCGTTGGTGATGCCGTGCACGGCGACCGCGTCCTGTGGGATCGGGATGCCCGGGTCGGCCAACCATTCCCGGCCGCCGACCACTTCCCCGCCCCTGACCTCGACGACCGCCGCGGTCACGATCCGCGCCTGGTCCGGGTCGGTGCCCGTGGTCTCAAGGTCGAATCCGATCAGCAGCTCTCGGTGCCAGCCCATGGCGGCCCTCCTTCGTGGTGCGTCCCCCTGTTGTTCAACAGCCTCGCACGCGCCACTGACAACCCGTCCGGCGCCGGGCGACGCGGCACGCCTCGCCGGCCGGTCCACCCGTCTCTCCCCACCGGCTGCCGCCCGAGCGTCGTGGCGTATCCGCAACGCCCCGCCTACCCGCCCGCCCCCGGGCACACGCTCCCCCGAGCACGAGCACCCCCGTCCCTCGCCCCGTTCGCGCCCCCGCGAACTCCACCCGGGGGCGACACCCCCCGGGTGAGGCGCCCTCAAACGACCCCAGACTCAAGACTGCTGCTAATTTTCCCTTTATGTCCGAAATGCCCCCTCGGCTCTGTTCCCGCTCTCGCCGCCGTTTCCCTCCCCGGCCCCACCCCCGCTTTTCCGGCTGAGCGCGATGGGGGTCATTCGAGATCATCCCGAGCTCGCCCTCTTCCTGTGCCTCGCCCTCGGCCACCTCGTCGGCAGGTTGCGCGTCGGGCCGATCGCGCTCGGCGGGGTCTGCGGGACGCTCATCGTCTCGTTGTTGCTCGGCACCCGGCACGTTTCCGTCGAGGACGACGTGAAGACAGTCTTCTTCGCCCTCTTCATCTTCGCCCTCGGCTACCTGGCCGGACCGCAGTTCTTCGCCAACTTCGACCGTCGCCGACTGCGCTACGGCGTGCTCCCGCTCATCGAGATGGTGACCGTGCTCGTCATCGCGTACGTCCTGGCGAAGGTGTTCGACCTCGACGTCGGCACGGCCAGTGGCATCCTCGCCGGTGCCGCGACCGAATCGGCCGTCGTCGGAACCGCCACCGAGGCGATCGGGAAGCTCTCCGGGCTGAGCCCGCACCAAAGCAGCGAGTACCAAGGCCACGTGGCCACCGCGTACACCGTCTGCTACCTCTTCGGCCTGATCACGGTCGTCCTCTTCACCAGTCAGGTGCTGCCCCTCCTGCTGCGGATCGATCTGGCGGACGCCTCGCACGAGCTGTGGGTGAAGACGCGCGGCGATGTGCGGGCGCTGGAGTCCGACGAGCGCGAGGCCCTGCCGTCCACGGTCGGCCGCACCTACCTCGTCACGTACGCGGACGGGAAGACGGTCGACGAGATCGAGGAGGCGACCGGGCGGCGAGTCACCATCGAGGGCGTCAAGCGCGGCAGCACGCTGCTGACGGCCGCGCCCCATCTGGTCCTCACGCTCTCGGACCTGGTGCTGGTCGTGGGGCGGCGTTCCGTGATGATCGAGGCCGGGCGGCACATCGGGCCGGAGACCGGCGCCGTGCCCGGGCTCGATTCGCCGCTCGCGACGCGGCAGATCTCGCTGACCGCGCGGACGACGACGGGGAAGACGCTCGACCGGCTCCAGCACGAACACCCCGAATTCCTCCAGAACGGTGTCTACGTCACCGACGTGGTCCGCGGTGACCTGGACCTGCCCGCCACGGCGGAGACCGAGTTGCGCCGCGGTGACGTGTTGACCCTGGTGGGGGCGCGGTCCGGAGTCGACAAGTTGACTGACAAGCTCGGCTCGGTGGTCAAGAACTCCAGCACCGACTTCCTCTACATCGGTTTTGGCATCGCCGCGGGTGCGCTGCTCGGGCAGGTCGTGGTGCGGTTCGGGGACGTACCGCTGTCCCTCGGCACCGGCGGCGGCTGCCTGGTCTCGGGGCTCGTCTTCGGCTGGTTCCGCAGTCGCAGCCAGACCTTCGGCGCCTTCCCACCGCAAGCGGCGAGCACCCTGAAGGACCTCGGCCTGGCCGTCTTCATCGCCTGCACCGGGCTCGCCGCGGGCCCGCAGGCGTGGCCGCTCATCAAGGAGTACGGGGCGCTGCTGCCGATCGCCGGCGTTGCCATGGTGCTGGTGCCAGCCTGCCTCTCGCTCGTCGTCGGGATCAAGCTGCTGGGGCTGGAGAAGCCGCTGCTCATCGGGGCCATCGCGGGCCAGCAGTGCTCCACCCCGGCGATCACCGCGATCACCCAGGTCTCACGCAGTTCCGTGCCGCTCATCGGCTACACGATCACCTACACACTCTCCAACTTCCTCCTCCCGCTGACCGGGCCGATCCTGGTGGGGGTGCTCGGGTCCTGATGGTTGACTTCCTGAACCGCCACGTCTTCCACCCCTATCCCGAACTGCTCGTCTTCCTCACGGTCGCGCTCGGCTTCCTCGTCGGGAAGTTGCGCTACCGGACGATCGCTCTGGGGAGCGTCACCGGCTGCCTCGTCGTGGGGCTGTTCTTCGGCGCCCAGTTCAAGGTGGACGTCAACCAGACGGTGAAGAGCCTGTTCTTCGTCATGTTCCTGTTCGCGCTCGGCTACCGCATCGGCCCGCAGTTCTTTCGCGGCCTGAAGAAGGACGGTCTGCCGCAGGTCATCAACGCCCTGGTGGTGTGCATCGCGGGGCTCGGCGTCACGCTCGGGTTCGCCAAGCTCCTCGGGTACGGCCCAGGGCTCGGCGCCGGACTGCTTGGCGGGGCGCTCACCCAGTCGGCGGTGATCGGGGTCGCCCAAGACGCGATCACCAACCTGCCGGGCCTCAGCAACGCACAGGTCAAGGAGGAGAGCGACCTCGTCCCGGTCGCGTACGCGGTGACCTATCCACTCGGCACCATCCTGTGCGCGGTCCTGCTCGCCAATGTCCTGCCGCGGCTCTACCGCGTGGACATGGCCGCCGAATCCGCCCGCATCGCCCGGGAGATGGACGCCCCCAGCGCCGATCTGGACCTCGGCCAGGGCTACTACGAGATCGTGCTGCGCGCCTACCGGCTGGACCGCCCCGGCCTGGTGGGCCACACCATCGCCGACATCGAGGCCGCACAGCACCGCGCCGGCCACCGGCTGTACATCACTCGGGTGCGCAGGGCCGGCGAGATCCTGCCGCACGACCAGCAACTACGGCTCGCGCCAGGCGACACGCTCGCGGTGAGCGCGCTGCGGGGCTCGCTCGTCGACTTCGACGCGCGGGCCCACATCGGTCCCGAGGTGGACGACACCACCCTGCTCAGCTACGACACGGAGACGCTGCACGTGGTCGTCGCGCAGCGGGACCAGATCGGCCGGACCATCCGCGACCTGCGTGCGGAGCCGTTCATGGCGGGCGTGTTCGTGGACGAGGTCTACCGCTCCGGGGCCCACTACCCCTTCCGCCTGGCCACCCAGCTCAACCGCGGCGACACGCTCGTACTCAAGGGCGCCAAGCGCCTCGTGGAGCCGGCAGCGCGGGCGATCGGCACGCCGGTGCCGACGAGTTTCGCGACCGATATGGCGTGGGTCGGGCTCGGCATCTTCCTCGGCGGCTGCCTCGGCATCCCGGCGGTGACCCTGGGCGGCGTGCCGATCGCGCTCTCGACCTCCGGCGGCGCGCTCATCGCCGGCCTGGTCTTCGGCTGGGTCCGGGGACGCTATCCGACCTTTGGGAACGTGCCCGGCGGCGCGCAGTGGTTCATGGACACCCTCGGGCTCTGCCTCTTCGTGGCCGTCGTCGGCATCGACGCGGGGCCGAGCTTCACCAGCGGCCTGGCCGAGGCGGGCTGGGGCCTGCTGCTCTTCGGCGCCATCGGCACCCTCGCCCCACTCCTCATCGGTTTCCTCGTCGGCCACCACGTCCAGCACATCCGCTTCCCGATCCTGATGGGCGTCCTCGCGGGCGGCCAGACCACGACCGCCGCGATCGGCGCCGTCAACGAGGCCGCGAAGAGCCAGGTCCCCACGCTCGGCTACACGGTCCCGTACGCCTTCAGCAACGTGCTGCTGACGATCTGGGGCGCCGTGATCGTCCTGCTCAACCACTGAGGGAGTGGCCCCGCCCGACGCGGCAGCCGGCCGCACCGGACACACCCGGTCCCTGCCGAACCTGACCCGACCGCCCACCGACGCACCATCCCCTCGTGAGGAGTACGCGCATGAGCCAGCCCGCTTCCCGCGCCGTGGACCACTCCAGCGGCTACAGCCGGGAGCAGATCCGCCGGTACGGCGAACTGAGCCCCTTCGAACTCAAGGACGTCTTCATCCGGCTCGCCCAGCACGCCCAGCAGGACGGGCCGGGCCAGCAGAGCGCCTCGCAGACCCACATGCTCAACGCGGGCCGCGGCAACCCGAACTGGATCGCCACCGGCCCGCGCGAGGCGTTCCACGCCCTCGGGTACTTCGCGCTGGAGGAGTCGCGGCGAGTGTGGACCGCGGACAATCTCGGCGGGATGCCGGCGGCCACCGGCGCGGGCGAGCGCTTCGACTCATTCCTACGCCGCCACCCCGGGCTCCCGGGCACCGAACTGCTAGCGCGCTGCGTCACGGAGGCGCAGCGCAGATTCGGGCTCGACCGGGACGGGCTCATCCACGAGCTCGCCGACGGCATCACCGGCGACAACTACCCGGTCCCCGGGCGCATCCTGCCGTGCACCGAGCAGATCGTCCGCGGGTACCTGGAAGAGGAGTTGTACGGCGGGGCCCTGCCGGCGGGCGGGGTCAGCCTGTTCGCCACCGAGGGCGGCACGGCGGCCATGTGCTACGTCTTCGACTCGCTCCAGCAAAACGGCCTCGTCAACAGGGGCGACCGCATCGCGCTCATGGTGCCGGTCTTCACCCCGTACATCGAGATCCCGAAGCTCGACACCTTCGACTTCGACGTCGTGCTGGTGCGAGCGACCATGTTCGCGGAGCAGGGGGTGCGGGAGTGGCGCTATCCAGAAGAGGAGGTCGCCAAGCTCGCCGATCCGTCGGTCAAGCTCGTGTGCCTGGTCAATCCGAGCAACCCGCCCTCGCTCGCGTTGAGCGAGCGGGTCAGGCAGCAGCTCAAGGAGATCGTCGCCGGGCCCAACCCGAACCTGGTGGTCGTCACCGACGACGTGTACGGGACCTTCATCGAGGGGTTCCGCTCGCTCGCCTGCGACCTGCCGCACAACACGTTGCTCGTCTACTCGTACTCCAAGCACTACGGGGCGACGGGCTGGCGGCTCGGGGTGATCGCGCTCCACGACGACAACGTCATCGACCGGATGATCGCCGCGCTCCCCCAGGACGTCACGACCCGGCTGGCCCGGCGGTACGGAACGCTCTCGCTCGAACCCGGGGCGATGCGCTTCATTGACCGCCTGGTTGCCGACTCGCGCGACGTGGCGCTCCACCACACGGCCGGACTGTCCACGCCGCAGCAGGTCCTCATGGCGCTCTTCTCGCTCTTCGACCTGCTCGACGAGGGCCAGGCGTACAAGCACCGCATCCGTCGGGTGGTCGCCGAGCGGCTGCGGCTACTCATCGAAGGTGCCGCGATGAAGATCGCGCACGATCCGCTGAGGGCGGGCTACTACCTCGAACTGGACCTGCTTGCGGAGGCCGAGCGCACCCGCGGCGCCGACTTCGCCCGATACCTCAAGGACACCTACGAGCCCATCGACCCGCTCTTCCGGATCGCGGAGCAGACCGGCGTGGTCCTCCTCAACGGCGGGGGCTTCGACGGCCCGCAGTGGTCGATCCGGGTCTCCCTGGCCAACCTGGACGACCTGGACTACCTGCGGATCGGGCACCACCTGCGGACGGTCTTCGACGAGTACGAACAGGAGTGGCGCGCGAGCGGCCCGGCGCCGCGGCCGTGACGCGCGGGGCACACCCGTCCCGAGCCGCCCCGCTCCGCGACGCCATCCGCCTCACGCGTTCGGCACCAACAGCTCCCCGTGCATGCGGACCACCCGGGCGGCGAACCCGTCCAGGTCGATCGAGGTCGGTTCCGCGCCCCAGTTGTCCATGTCGTTCTCCACCACGGCGACCAGCGTGGAGGTGTCGGCCCAGATGCACATCGGCATCACCATCTCCTGGCCGTTCTGTTTCTTGATCACGACCTCGCAGCTCAGCGTGCGCTTCGAGCCCGGCGGGGTGATCTCCCGGCGCGGTACGCCCACCTCGGCGTCGTCGTTGCTCTCCATCCCGCTGAGGAAGCTGTCCTTGGCGTAGGCGGGGCTGGCGAAGGTGCCGTTGAGCCCGTTGACCACCAGTTCCCGCTCGCGGCTGGCGTTCGCGTAGCGCCCGATCTTCGGCTTCACGCCGGACGCGCCGCTGCCGCTGTCCGGCACCTGGTCGTCCGCCGGCGAGCTGAGGTCCTTGGCCATCGTGTACGCGCCGTTCTCCAGCGTTTTGGGCAGCACGACCCGGTAGGTGGTGTTCGGGTCGTCCGCGTCCAGGTCACGACCGCTGGTCGGGGAAGGCGTCGGGGTCGGTGCGTCCTCGCTGGTGCTGGGCTTCGGGGTGGGGTCGGCCGAGGTGTCGACCTTCGCTTCGTCCCGCTTGCCGCCGTCGTCGCCGCCCCGGTCGCTGACGGCGAAGACCACGCCGCCGATGACCAGCGCACCGGCGAGCACCGCCGCCACCACGACCGCGACCTTCTTGCCCGAGCCACCCGGCGGCTGCTGCCCCGGCCCACCGACCCCGGGGCCGCCCGGGTACGGGGCGCCGTAGCCGGGCCCGGGCTGTGCCCCGTAACCGGGCTGTCCGTACGGGGACTGCTGGCCCGCCGGCTGGCCGTACGGCACGCCCTGCTGGGGGTAGCCGTAGGGGCCGGGAGCGGGGTGCGGCTGCCCGCCCGCTCCGGGTTGGCCGGGCGGCCAGCCGCCCTCCGGGGCGCCGGACCCGGGCTGCTGCGGGGGCATACTCACGTCGCTGTTCCCTCTCCCGTCTTGGCAGGTTCACGCAGCGTATCGCGCGGTACGGGTGCGCCCGGGGCCGGCGCCGCGGGACACGCGGCGGCCGGACGCACCGGGGCCCACCGCCCCGCGCGGGGCGGCGCCCCTCAGGAGACCGGCCGGGAGTCCGCCCAGACGCCCTCGAACTCCTCGCGGTAGACCTCGAAGAGGCTGTTCTCGGCGCCCATGTCGACCGTGCCGGCCCGCACCACCTCGCGGTCCCGGCCGCCGGCGCGCAGCACCAGGACCGGGGCCTCCATGCCACGTGCCTTGCGCAGGTAGGACTGGATGACGCCGATGCCGTCGGCGGAGTCGCCGTTGATGAGGTAGGCGGTCACCCGGGGCGTCTCGTCGAAGACGTGGATCTCGAAGGCCCCGGGGTCGCGCAGGCTGGACCGCACCCGGCGCATGTGCAGGATGTTCATCTCCACCGCGCGGCTGAGCTCGCCCTTCTTCATGCCGAGCTCCCGCTCGCGGCGGCGTACGGCGGAGCTGGCCGGGTTGAGGAAGAGCAGCCGTATCCGGCAGCCGGTCTCCGCGAGCCGCACCAGCCGGCGGCCCGAGTAGTTCTGCACCAGCAGGTTGAGACCTATGCCGAGGGCGTCCAGCCGCCGCGCGCTGCTGAACAGGTCCTCGGCCGGGAGCTGCCGCTGGAGCCGGACCCGGTCGGCGTGCACGCTGACCACGTCCGCGTACCGGTCGCCGACCAGGTCTTCGACGGCGTCGATGGGCAGCCGGTCGGTGGCGGGGCCGCCGGTGCCGCCGCCCAGGATGTCCAGCAGCCTGGCCGAGGCGCGCTCGGCCTGGTCCAGCACGTTCTGGGAGAGCGCGCGGTTGCGGGAGACCACGTTGCGGGTGACTTCGAGCTCGTCGAGGGCGAGTTCCAGATCGCGCCGGTCGTCCAGGTACGGCGCGAAGCAGGGCCAGTGCTGGACCAGGAGTTCGCGCAACTGGGGCAGCGTCAGGAAGCTGACGACATTGTCGTCGGCCGGGTCCAGGAGATAGCCCTTGCGGCGGCTGACCTCGCGGACGGCGACCGCCCGCTGGACCCACTCCTGGCCGGCCGGGCCCGCGGCGGCGACCACCCAGTCGTCGCCGTGCACCGGCTCGTAGACGGGTTGCAGCACCGCGGCCACCACCGCCCGCAGCCGCTGTTCGACCAGATTCAGCCAGATGTAGGCGCGTCCGGCGCGCCGTGCGCGCGTGTGCACCTCGGCCCACGCGTCGCTGCCCCAGTCCAGTTCCGCTCCGATCTCCACCGGCCTGACCAGGGAGACCGCACCAGGAGGTGCATCGGTGGCGCCACCTCCCGGGGTCGTCTCCTCCCCCGATGGCAGCTCCAACCCACCCGAGCTCACCCGTGCACCGCCTTCCCGCCCCCGTCCAACGATCAAGGCAGACTACTGCGATGCGGGGAGCCGGTGCAGCCTCAGCAGGTCAGCCCGACGACAACGCACCGCCGCCGATCGCCCACCCTCGCCGCCCGACGGCCCTTCGGCAAGCCCCCGCGGCCCCCGCCGTACGGTTTCGCCCCGCCCCGAACGGCTTCGGCGCGCTTCGGCCGGCCTGCCCCACCTTCACCCCACCGCCGCCCCGCGCCGCTAACCACCCGAATTCAACCGAAACATCCCGGCGTGCGTGCTCGTTGGACCACGGCCCCGTTCCGGTCGGCCGCGCGGGGCGCCCGTGCGGCCCTGGCGAAGTGGAAGTGTCGAACTCATGCAGGTCTGGCCAGGTCAGCCGTACCCCCTGGGCGCCACCTACGACGGCGCGGGAACCAACTTCGCGGTCTTCTCCGAGGTCGCGCACCGGATCGAACTGTGCCTGCTGCACGACGACGGCACCCAGGACACCGTGGAACTGCGGGAGACCGACGCGTTCGTCCGGCACGCCTACCTGCCGGGCGTGATGCCGGGTCAGCGGTACGGCTTCCGGGTGCACGGCCCGTACGCGCCCGAGCGGGGCCACCGCTGCAATGCGGCGAAGCTGCTGCTCGACCCGTACGCCAAGGCGGTCAGCGGCCGGATCGACTGGGGCGAGGCCGTCTACGGCTACCCCTTCGGGCGGCCCGAGCGGCGCAACGACGCGGACTCGGCGCCGCACACGATGACCTCGGTGGTGGTCAACCCGTACTTCGACTGGGGCGACGACCGGCCGCCGCGCACCGACTACCACCGCACCGTCATCTACGAGGCGCACGTCAAGGGCCTGACGATGCGCCACCCGAAGCTGCCGGACGAGCTGCGCGGCACGTACGCGGCGCTGGCGCACCCGGCCGTCATCGAGCACCTGACGGAGCTGGGCGTGACGACGCTGGAGCTGATGCCGGTGCACCAGTTCGTGCACGACCACCGGCTGGTGGACGCGGGGCTCGCCAACTACTGGGGGTACAACACGATCGGGTTCTTCGCCCCGCACAACGCGTACGCCTCCTGGGGGGACCGCGGGCAGCAGGTGCTGGAGTTCAAGTCGGCGGTGCGGGCCCTGCACCAGGCGGGCATCGAGGTCATCCTGGACGTGGTCTACAACCACACGGCCGAGGGCGACCACACCGGCCCCACGCTCTCCTTCCGCGGCCTGGACAACGCCTCGTACTACCGGCTGGCCGCCGATGACCTGCGGCACTACACGGACACCACGGGCACGGGCAACTCGCTGCTGATGCGCCACCCGCACGTGCTCCAGCTCATCATGGACTCGCTGCGCTACTGGGTGAGCGAGATGCACGTGGACGGGTTCAGGTTCGACCTGGCGGCGACGCTGGCCCGGCAGTTCCACGAGGTGGACCGGCTGTCCTCGTTCTTCGACCTGGTGCAGCAGGACCCGGTGGTGAGCCGGGTGAAGCTGATCGCCGAGCCGTGGGACGTGGGCGAGGGCGGCTACCAGGTGGGCAACTTCCCACCGCTGTGGACCGAGTGGAACGGCAAGTACCGGGACACGGTGCGCGACCTGTGGCGCGGCCGGCCGCGCACGCTCGCGGAGTTCGCGTCCCGGCTCACCGGCTCATCCGACCTGTACCAGGGCGACGGCCGCCGCCCGCTGGCCTCGATCAACTTCGTCACCTGCCACGACGGTTTCACGCTGCGCGACCTGGTGACGTACGAGCGCAAGCGGAACGCGGCCAACGGCGAGGACGACCGGGACGGCGAGAACGACAACCGGTCGTGGAACTGCGGCGTGGAGGGCGAGAGCGACGACCCGCGGGTACGGGCGCTGCGCGCGCGGCAGATGCGGAACTTCGTCGCGACGCTGCTGCTGTCGCAGGGGGTGCCGATGCTCAGCCACGGCGACGAGTTCGCCCGCACGCAGCACGGCAACAACAACGCGTACTGCCAGGACAGCGAGGTCTCGTGGGTGCGCTGGCCGACACAGCGGGAGGGCCTCGCGGCCCCCGCAGACCCGGCGGCCCCGGAAGACCTGGCGGACCTGGAGGCGCTGCGGATGCGCGACTTCACCCGGTCGCTGGTATGGCTGCGCCGCGACCACCCGGTCTTCCGCAGGCGCCGCTTCTTCCACGGCCGCCCGGTCGCCGGCACGCACGACGCGCTGTCGGACATCGCGTGGTTCACGGCTTCGGGGACGGAGATGCGCCAGCGCGACTGGCAGGCGGCGCCGGCCAATGCGCTGATGGTCTTCCTGAACGGCGAGGCGATCTCGGAACCGGGCCCGCGCGGCGAGCGCGTCCAAGACGACTCGTTCCTCCTGCTGTTCAACGCGGACAGCGCCCCGCTGGACTTCACGCTGCCGCAGCAGCACGGCGAGCACTGGCAGGTGGTGGTGGACACGGCACTCCCCGACGGGGTTTCCCCTGGCGCGGGGCCGATGGCACGGGCGGGGGACCGCTTGACGCTGGTGGATCACAGCATGGTGGTGTTGCGGCGGGGGTAGTGGCCGGGCGTCAGTCCGCTTCCATAGGGCGGCTGCGTTCCCAGACCTCTTCCAGGTGGTGCTGGCAGAAGCGGTCGAACATGCCGTCGGGGCCCACGCGGCGGAGGTGGAGCAGCGGGGAGTCGTGGCCCACGCCGGAGGCGAGGTGGGGGGTGACCAGTGCCGTGGAGTCGAAGCGGAAGACGCTGAGCGCCAGGTGTGACGGCGCGTCGGCGGCGCTGCTGAACCGGGCCTCGATGCCGCTCCCCCGGAGCTTGTCTAGCTCCGCGATGCTGATCCTGATGCGCGTCGAAACCGTGAGCGCGCTCTTCTCGACGTCCTCGCGCTGTCGCGTCGTGGTGCTCTCCGGGTCACCGAGGAGGAAGCGCACCCGGCAGCCGGCCCGCGCCTTGTCCGTGATCGTACGGGCGAAGTGCGGCTGTTGCGTCCACAGGAAATAGTTGGTGAAGCCGGCCAGCGTGATGTCTTCGTGCGCCTGGGAGATCAGCTCGGTCCAGACGGTGGACGGGCAGGCCGAGCGGTAGGGGTAGACAGCGACCACTTCTCGATCCGGGCCCGTCTTCAGGGCACCTCGTACGGCGGTGGGCCACGCCATTCTTCGTTCAACCCCCAGCACACGGCGAGAGCCAACGGCGCCCTCGCGTACGGAAAAGGCCAACGTCACGAATGTGCCCGATGTGTTGCCGCGCCATTCGGCCCGGGCACAACGGGGCCCCCGACCGTTGTGGTCGGGGGCCCAGACGTACGTCGAGGGATGATCAGGCGTCGAAGTCGCCAGCCTTCACGCCCGCGACGAATGCGAGCCAGGCGGATGCCTCGAACGCAAGGGCCGGACCATGCGGGTCCTTCGAGTCGCGGACGGGAACCACATCGGTAGCCGCCGCATGGCTGGGCGCCCACTCAATGCAGTTGCCGCCGCCGTTGGAGTAGGTGGACTTGTGCCAGTCGCCGATGAGGTTCATTCCGGGAGTTCCTTCGCAAGTTGGGTCAGAATCTTAGGGGTCTCTCGCGGGGGCAGAGCACTTGCGCCCAATGCGTCGAACATACGGTTGAAGCGCCCTACCTCCTTTGGCTTATCGGTCACGGCAACGGTGAACCATGCGGTGTCCGTCTGGACCGTCGTAGGCAGGCCGTCGTCCAGGATCATGATATTGACATCGTGGAACGCGAGGTAGCTTCGCCCTGGCTGTGGGAGAACTTGCAGCGTCACGTTGTCGCGCTCTGCCAGACCTGAGAGGGCTTGGTACTGCTCGCGCATGACCGCAGTGTCGCCAATCGCGTAGCGCAGTGCCGGTTCGTAAAGCACGGCCCACACCTTCAACGGGTCATCGTCGCGCGTGACCGCCTCTTGCCTCTTCATCCTGAACTCAACGCTCTGACGGATGAATTCGGTGGTTGTCTCGTCGATCGGCTTGTGGACCTCGTGGACCGCCATGGCGTAGCTCCGAGTCTGCAAGAGCCCTGGGATGATCGTGGGGTGAAACATGCGGATCTCCTTCGCCGCAGATTCCACGCCAAGGAACCGTGGCATCCCTGACAACAGCGTTGCTCCCGTGCCAGTCCACCACTCGCGGCTGGCGGCCTCTCGCTGGAGCGAGAGGAGTCGGGTCACCTCGTCTTCATCGGTGATCCCATACCGCTCAAGCAGCTCACGTAGCTGCGACGCTTGCCGGAACGACTTCCAGCCGGTCTCCACACGCTGCAACGTGCTCTCGTCTATATGCAGCCCGTGGACAGCATCGGTGATCGTCAGTCCTGCCACCTTCCGCAGGTGGCGCAGTTCGTGGCCCAACTCGATGCGCCGAGCCGTCGGCTGCGGTCTTGCGGCCATGTGCCCTCAATCCCGGCGCTTGGGAGCGCCGTTACCTACCTAGCGTCCAGTCTGACGCCCGACGTGTGCGCAGCGAAAGCCCATGTGATCGGGGTGGCATGTGCCATTTCGTCTGCTCAGGATGATTCTGGAGCAGATTCTATTGCGCCCAACTCCAGGCAAGCGGAACGTTGTTGGAGAACGCAGATCGGCAATCGGAGATCAGCAGTTCAATCCCCCTGCCCTAGGAACGAGCGAAGTCGATGGAACGCACCATGACCATGAAGATCTATCGCCGCAGCCCTGGAGAATCCGGGCCGCCCACCTCTGACTCATCCGTCGTCAACGTCACGGTTGACCCCGAGCAGGCTCTCGGGGACGAGTTCCGCGAAGCGGTCACCGGGGCCTGGCCGCCGTGCCGTTGCCCGCGGCACCGGAAGGCCAACACCCTTGTGAGCAGCGGCTGATGAGGGGAATCCCGATCGGGAGTGAGGCCCGTGTGAACCCCGCCGATCCCGCTAGCGCCCCGCGCGACGTATGGGTGTTCCTGCTCATCCGCTGCGCCGGCGAAGCCGGCAAGCACTTCGACGCCGTCGGCATGTGGCCGCGCGTGCTGCAAGTCGTCAAGGACGGGTGGGGCTGCCCGCCGGGTGTCGTACTGCGGCCGGGCGAGGCGATCGAATCGGCCGCTGAGCGCGTCGCCGACGCGCTGGGCATCAGGCTGCCCGAGTCGCCCGCCCTGCTCGCCGTCGACCAACAACCCGCCATCGACGGCGGGCCGGACGAGGAACTCGCCTTCGTCGTCGACGGCGGGGCCGCGGAGGAGAACGCGTTCCAGGGGCTGCCTCGGCACGAGGTCGACATCGAGTGGTCGGCCGTCGAGGACCTGGAACGCGTCGCCCTCGTCCACGCCCTCCGTACGCGGCTGCTCGCCGTCGAAACGCCGCTGCTCGTCGAAGGGATGCCGCGAACTCCGCGGAAGTAGGGCGGGGATGGGGCGGGCACCACGCGGGCGACGGGACCTAGAGCGGAGGTCCCGCCGGCCGGGCCGCCCGCCCCGTCACGGCCAGTCGGGCGCGTCCGCCTCGAAGGCCGGCTCCCGAACCACCGGTTCAGGAACCAGCGGCTCGGGAACTGCCGGTCGGCGCACGCCGCCCGTGGCGGGGCGGGGCTCGTCGCTCACCTTGTCGCTCACCAGCAGTACGACCAGACCCAGCACGATCACGGCGCCGCCGACGTACAGCTTGTGCTCATCGGCCAGCGGCAAGTACTCCACCAGCGCCCACTTGTCGAACCACGACACGTAGTGGTGGAGCACGCTGCACCCACCGATCACCAGCAGGCCGAGGCCCGCCCACTCAAGGAGCTTCTTCATGACCATGACGCTAGGCGGGCGGTTCCGGCGGCCCCATCCGTCGAAGGTCTACGGCCCCGCAACTTTGGTAGCGGGCCCTGTCGCGAGGGAGGGCGGGGCCGCCGGTGGTGAGTAGATTCGCCGGTATGACCAGCACGTATCAGCCAGCGCTCGCCGGGGCGGCAGCCACCTCCACGGTGCCCGCCCCGGGCCGGGCGGCGCGGACCAGGCGGCGGGCCCGCGACTGGGCCGTGGACAGCACCGCCTTCGTCCTGGCCGCGGGGATCTCGTTCATGACCGCCGAACCCGTGGTCACCGACCCGCGGATGACAGAGCTGATGGTCTTCGGCGACCTGCTGCTCGGCTGCGCGATGTGCCTGGCCCTGTGGCTGCGCCGGCGGTGGCCGGTGCAGGTGGCCGTGATCGCCCTGCTCCTCTCCACGTTCTCGCACTTCGTGGTGGGGCCGAGCCTGGTGGCCGTGTTCTCGGTCGCCGTGCACCGGCCGCTGCGGCCCGTCGTCACCGTCGGCACCCTCGCGCTGGCCTGCGGCGCCGTCAACAGCGCGGTGCACATCGATCCCGACCTGGGTTACCTCGGCTCGTGGATCACCAGCGCCGTCTTCTACAGCACGGTCATCGGCTGGGGCATGTTCGTACGCTCCCGGCGCCAGCTCGTGGTCTCGCTGCGGGAACGGGCGCAGCGGGCGGAGTCCGAGGCCGCGCTGCGCGCCGAGCGCGCCCAGCGGCTGACCCGGGAGCGGATCGCCCGCGAGATGCATGACGTACTGGCGCACCGGCTGTCCCTGCTGAGCGTGCACGCGGGCGCCCTTGAGTACCGGCCCGACGCCCCGCCGCGGGACGTCGCGCAGGCCGCCGGCGTCATCCGGGCCAGTGCCCACCAGGCCCTGGAGGACCTGCGCGAGGTCATCGGCGTACTGCGCGCACCCATCGGCGGCCCCGGGCCCGCGGCGGCTGCGGGGGCTGCGACAGGTGCGGCAGGTGCGGGGGCTGCGGCGTCGGCCGTCGACGACGTACCGGCCGCGGACCGTACGCCGCTCGCCCCGGCCGGCCCCGAGGCCGTCCCGTACCGGCCGCAGCCGACACTCGCCGACCTGCCGCGGCTGGTCGGGGAGTCGCGGCAGGCGGCGATGCGCGTCGCGCTGCACGACGAGACGGACGGGCCGAGTCCGGTGCCGGAGGCGACCGGGCGGACCGCGTACCGCATCGTTCAAGAGGGGTTGACCAACGCCCGGAAGCACGCGCCGGACGCGGCGGTGAGCGTACGGGTCACCGGAGGGCCCGGGGAAGGGCTGACCGTGGAGGTGCGGGACCGGGGCGCGGGGCCCGAGCAGGCCGCGGCGCGTACGGGGCGGGGGCGGCCGGCGATACCCGGCTCGGGGCAGGGGCTGATCGGTCTCGCCGAACGCGCCTCGCTCGCCGGCGGCCGGGTGACGTCCGGCGCGACCGAAGACGGCGGCTTCCTGTTGCGCGCCTGGCTACCGTGGCCCGCATGAACGATCACGATCAACCGTGCGTCCGCATCCTGCTCGTCGACGACGATCCGCTGGTACGGGCCGGGCTGCGGCTGATGCTCGGCGGCTCCAGCGAAGTGGAGATCGTCGGCGAGGCCGCCGACGGCAGCGAGGTCGAGCCGCTGGTGGACCGGCTGGCGCCGGACGTGGTCCTGATGGACATCCGGATGCCGACGCTGGACGGGCTGACCGCCACCGAGGCGCTGCGGCGCCGGCCCAACCCGCCCGAGGTCATCGTGCTGACCACGTTCAACGCCGACGAGCACGTGTTGCGCGCGCTGCGCGCCGGGGCCGCCGGGTTCCTGCTCAAGGACACGCCGCCGGCGGAGATCGTGGCCGCCGTGCGCCGCGTCGCCGCCGGGGACCCGGCACTCTCCCCCGCCGTCACCCAGCAGCTCATCGAGCACGTCGCCGGCGGCGGCCAGGGCAGCAGGCGCAGCCGGGCGGACACGCTGCTGGCCCGGCTCAACGACCGGGAACGCGAGGTCGCCGTCGCCGTCGGGCACGGCAAGTCCAACGCGGAGATCGGCAGCACGCTGTACATGAGCGTCCCCACGGTCAAGACCCACGTCTCCCGCATCCTGGCCAAGCTCGACCTCAACAACCGGGTGCAGATAGCTCTGTTGGCGCATGATGCAGGGTTGTTGGATGACGTTCCGTAGGTCCCGGTGGCCCGGCAGCTCGTAGCCCTGTCGGCCGCGGTGCCAGCGGCGTGCGGCCCGCACAAACGTGTGGACACGGCAGCAGGGGCGGCCTATTGTTCGGGCAAGCCCTTGATCACGGAAGGAGGCCCGGAGCCATGTACACCACGTCTTTGTCGCGCTCCCGCCCCGCCCGTGGGCTGATCTCCGTCTGACGTCGTCCGACCGGGAGCGCATCGCCATCCCGGAAGGAAACCCATGACCGACCTGGTCATCCGTCAGCTCTCCGAGCACGACGCCCCTCTCTTTCACGCCCTGCCCGATGCCGGGCTGGTCGGCCACGCCCGGTTCGACCGGAAGTACGTCACCGTCGCCGACGGCGGCACGTACCGGCCCGAGTGGACCCGGGTCGCCCTGCGCGGCGAGACCGTGGTGGCCCGCGCGGCCTGGTGGGGCGGGCCCGACGATGCCGAGCCCGTCGCGCTCGACTGGTTCGACTTCACCGACCACGCGGCGGCCGTGGAACTGTTGCGCACGGCCCCGTTCCGGGCCGACTACGTCCTGCTGCTGCCGCCGGGCTGGGAGCAGGAGCCGGCGGTCGCGCAGGCCGCGCGAGCCCGTACCGATGCGGTACTCGCCGCGGGCATGACCCGGCTCGTCGACCGCTTCCACTACGTGTGGACGCCGGAGTGCGGGGTGCCCGAGCAGCCGGGGCGGCTGACGTTCCGGCCCGAGCCCGACGACGCGGCGATCCTCGCCATCCTCGGCTGCATCCAGCACGGCACGCTCGACGCGCACGCCCGGCGCACCATCGAGGCCACCGGCTACGAGGCCGCCGCCCAGGAGGACCTGGACTTCTTCCGGTGGTGCCCCTCGCCGCGCGAGTGGTGGCGCACCGCGTGGACGGCTGAGGGCGAACTGGTGGGGCTGCACGTGCCGGCGCGCAACCACACCGCGCCGATCGTCGGGTTCATCGGCGTACTGCCCGAACAGCGCGGCCACGGCTACGCGTACGACCTGCTCGCCGACTGCACCCGGATGCTCGCCGCCGAGGGCGCGGAGCGGATCGTCGCCGACACCGACTTCGGCAACCGGCCGATGGCCGCCAACTTCGCCAAGGCCGGCTATCCCGTCACGCAGGAGCGCAGCTACTTCCAGTGGCCGAAGGGGCCGGAGGCCGCGGGGCCCGCGGGCGCCGCGGCGTAACGGCCGGCGGGCGTAACGGCTGACGGGGCGGAGCAGCCGGCCGGTGCCGGTCGCTCCGCCCCGGGGTCGTGCGCCTCCCGGCCCGGGGTCGTAGGCGGGCCCGCGTGGCGCGCCCACGGCCCGGTGGCTTGGGCCGGCCCGGCGGCCTTGGCCCGGTCGTCGCCGGCCGCGGCCGGGCCGCTCAGTCCGTCGTGGGCTGGAGCCGCAGCGAGATGGAGTTGATGCAGTAGCGCTGGTCGGTGGGGGTCGGGTAGCCCTCGCCCGCGAAGACGTGGCCCAGGTGCGAGCCGCAGCGGGCGCAGCGCACCTCGGTACGGACCATGCCGTGCGAGCGGTCCTCGATCAGCTCCACGGCTGAGGAGTCCTTGGGGTCGAAGAAGCTGGGCCAGCCGCAGTGGCTGGCGAACTTCTCCGTGGACCGGAACAGTTCGGCCCCACACGCCCGACAGGAGTAGACCCCCGCCGTCTCGGTGTCCGTGTACTCGCCGCGGAACGCGGGCTCGGTGCCGGCCTGGCGGAGCACCTGGTACTCCGCCGGCGACAGCTCCGCGCGCCACTGCTCGTCGGACTTCTCGACCTCGTACGCCATCTCGCGCCTTTCGGGGATGCGGTCTGCTGCGTGTCGCCGGCCCGCGGCCGGTGCAGGTCGCGGGCCGGCCGTGGGTCAGCTCTCCAGGTGGGCCACGATCCGCGGACCGAGGTCCGTGACGTCGCCCGCGCCCATCGTGAGAACGAGATCGCCGGGCCGCGCCATTCCCGCGATGAGCGCCGGGATCGCCTCCCGGTCCGCGACGCCCCGTACGTCCGCGCCCTTGGCCGTGGCGGCGTCGATGACCAGCGCGCTGGTCACGCCGGCGACCGGGTCCTCCCTCGCCGGGTAGATGTCCAGCACGAACGCGGCGTCCGCCAGCGTCAGCGCCTCGCCCATCTCGGTGCCCAGCTCCTGGGTGCGGCTGAACAGGTGCGGCTGGAAGACCACCAGCACCCGGCCCTCGCCGGCGCCCCCGCGGATCGCCTCCAGGTCGGCGGCGATCTCGGTGGGGTGGTGCGCGTAGGAGTCGATGACCTGCACGCCGCGGGCGGTGCCGCGGAGCTGGAGGCGGCGGTTGACGCCGGTGTACGAGGCGAGCGCGGTGGCCAGCTCGCGGGCCGGCTGGCCGGCCGCGATGCCGGCGGCGAGCGCGGCGACCGCGTTGTGCGCGTAGTGCCGGCCCGGCACCGACACGGTGAACGTCAGCTCCTCGCCGTCGGCCAGGGCCACGGTGACCTCGCTGGTCAGACCGTGCGGGGTGACGGCCAGGATGCGCAGGTCGGCGCCGTCGGACTCGCCGTAGGTGACGACGTTCAGGCCCGCGCGGCCCCGGACGCGGTCGGTCAGCTCGCGGGCGCCTGCCTGGTCGGCGGCGATGACCAGGGTGCCGCCGGGGCGGATGCGGCCCACGAAGGTCTCGAAGGACTCGTAGATCTCGTCCATCGACGCGTAGTTCGCGTGGTGGTCGAGCTCCACGTTGAGGATGACGGCGACCTCGGGCGCGTACTTGTGGAAGCTGCGGTCGCTCTCGTCGGCCTCGGCCACGAAGATCTCGCCGGTGCCGTGCCGCGCGTTGGAACCCGGCTCGTTCAGGTCGCCGCCGATCGCGTACGACGGTTCGACGCCGAGGGTGCCGAGCGAGACGGCCAGCATGGAGGTGGTGGTGGTCTTGCCGTGGGTGCCGGCGACGGCGATCGCCCGCCGGTCGGTCATCAGCGCGGCGAGCGCGTCGGAACGGTGCACCACCGGGACGCCGCGCTCGGCCGCCGCCCGCAGCTCCGGGTTGTCCGCGCGGATGGCGCTGGAGACCACGACGCTGGTGGTGTCGTCCGCCAGGTGCTCGGCTGCGTGCCCGATGTGCACGGTGGCGCCGAGTGCGCGCAGCGAGGCGGCGGTGGCCGACTCGCGGGCGTCGCTGCCCGCGACCTGCGCCCCGCGCATGGCCAGGATGCGGGCGATGCCGGACATGCCGGCACCGCCGATCCCGATGAAGTGCGGACGCGCGAGCGCGTCACCGGCCGCATGACCTGCGAGGGGCGCATGGTCTGCGGGGGCCGCCGCTTCGTGCCGCGCTGCGTTCTCGGAGCCGAGGCCCGCCGGTGCCATCGCGGTTCTCCCTGGTGGTAGCTGTGCGCGGCCGGAGGCCGCCGGATGGTGCGGGCCGGCGTTGCCGCCGACCCCGGCCAAGATTCTCACACCCCGCACGGCTCCCCCGGCCCCCGGCCGACCGCGCCCGCCCGGCGGCCCCGCAGCGTGCGCGGCCTCTGCCCCGCGCGCGGGGTCGGCCGCGTGGGCCCCGCCGCCCCGCACCGTCGCCGGCCGCACCTCGCGCGCGGGACGCGTGAGCGGGTGACTCGGACGCCTCGGCCCCAGTGGGCCTCCCGCCCGCGCGCGGGATGCCGCGACGAACGCGGGGCCGGCGGCGTACGGGCCGGGCCGGCGCGTACGGGCGTACGGGCGTACGGGCTGGCAGTGCCCCGCAGAAACGTTCGTGTGGGGCACCACGAGCCGCCGTCGGGCTAGACCGGGCCCGGCCGCGATCCGCCCGCCGGGCCGTCGGCGGAACCGTCCGCCGGCTCGTCCGCCGCGTGCGCGAACAGCTTGAGCACCGGGACGCCCACCTTGTGCCGGGCCCTGGACGCCCAGTCGCGGTGGAAGAACTCCTCCACGAAGTGCGGGGCGGTCAACACGATCACCTCGTCAGCGCCGGTCTCCTCCACCACCGAGCGCAGCAGGTCCAGCGGGTGGCGCTGGACGATCTGGCCGACCGCCTCGCTGCCGGTGGCCCGTAGCGCCTCCAGCGAGTGGGCGAGGGCGCGCTCGGCGGGCAGCCCGTCGGTGCGGCCCTCGGGGGTCTCGGCCTCCTGCACGGCCCGGTCCAACTCGCCGAGCGCCACATCGTCGATGGCGCGCAACAGCCGGTCCTGGTCGCCGCGCGGCTGCATGAGCACGATGAAGGAGACGGAGTCGTCGCCGTGCAGCGAGGCGACGAAGTCCACGTCCACGGGTGTCAGGGGCTGCTCGATCATCAATACGCTCGTGAACACGACGGACGCCCTTCTTCCTCCTTGGGCCCATGCGGCCCAACAGAAACCATCCTGCGCGTGCCCTGACGGGACCGCGTGACACAAGTCTGCCCAGCAGAAGCTAACCGGAACGGTAAATTCCGCCGTTTGTCAGAACCGACGGTAGCGGGTGAAGAGAAAACCGTCCTCCTCGATGACGGAGGCGAGAGCGAAGCGTTCCGGCACGCTGAGCGGGGGCCCGTTCACCACTCGGGCGGCCGTTCCCGACACCAGCAGCGGGGCCACCGACAGGCACAGTTCGTCGAGCGCGCCCGCGGCCACGAGCTGCCCCAGCAGCCGCGGCCCGCCCTCGGTGAGCAGCCGGGTCATGCCGCGCTCGGCCAGCGCGCCCTTGATGAGCGCCGGATCGACCGCGGCGCCCTGCCCGGCCCGCACCACCTCGACCCCGGCCGCCCGGGCCGCAGCCACCCGGTCCGCGGGCGCCGCGGCGCCCGTGACCACCAGCGTCGGCGTCAGCGGCGCGGTGAACAGCGGGAGCGAGAAGTCCAGGTCGAGGCTGGCGCTGACGACGGCGATGGCGGGCGCCGGCGGCTGCCCGAGCGCCGCCCTGCGGGCCGCGAACGCCTCCCGCGCCTTTGCCGGCCGGTACCCCTCCTGGCGCACCGTCTGCGCGCCGACCACCACCGCGTCGGCCAGGCCGCGCAGCACCCCGAAGATCCGCATGTCGGCATCGGAGGACAGCGGCTGGGAACGGCCCTCGTGGTGGGCGGCGCCGTCCAGCGAGGAGACCATGTTCGCCCGCAGCCAGGGGGTCCGCGCCCGGGTCGGGGCGGCGCCGCCCGCGCCCCCGGCAGCCGTCGCGGGGTCGGCCCCGACGGGCCCGGCGCCCGCCTCGTCGCCCGGCCCCGCGAGCCCGTCCGCGGCGTCGATCTCACCCGGATAGGCGTACGCGTCGGCCAGCTCTTCCAGCGACCAGGAGCCGGCTGGAGAATTCGACGGATCGGATGGTGTGGGGAACAGGCGTCGCATGGGCGCAGTGTGACATGGGTCGCTCGACGTGCAGGGCCCCGGTGGGCAGCGGCTAGGCTGGACGGCTGTGTCTTCCACCTCCGACTCAGCCGCAGGTTCCCGGTCCGCCTCCCGAATAGGGAGCGCGGCGACGCACGAGGGCCCGCTCGCGCTGACCTCCCGCGCCCCCCGCGTCCCCGCCGACCAGCTCGTGGCCGAGATGGTGCCGCCACCCCGCTTCGGCGTGGTGAGCTTCGACAACTACCTGCCCGACCCGAACCAGCCCAGCCAGGCCGAGGCCGTGCGCGTGCTGCGTACCTTCGCCGCGGGCCTGGGCGGCGGGGCGAGCGCGGCGGACGGCGGGCGCAGGCGCTGGTTCCGGCGTACGGCGAAGACCGCGGCGCCCGGCGGCCCGCGCGGGGTGTACCTGGACGGCGGGTACGGCGTCGGCAAGACCCACCTGCTGGCCTCGCTGTGGCACGCCACCCCGGCGGCCCCCGAGCAGAAGGCGTTCGGCACCTTCGTGGAGCTGACGAACCTGGTCGGCGCGCTGGGCTTCCAGGAGACGGTGCGCACCCTGAGCGGACACCGGCTGCTGTGCATCGACGAGTTCGAACTCGACGACCCGGGCGACACGGTGCTGGTCTCCAGCCTGCTGTCGCGGCTGGTCGAGTCGGGCGTGGCGCTCGCCGCCACCTCCAACACGCTGCCGGGCAAGCTCGGCGAGGGCCGGTTCGCCGCCGCCGACTTCCTGCGCGAGATCCAGGGCCTGTCGGCGCACTTCCAGCCGCTGCGCATCGACGGCGACGACTACCGGCACCGCGGCCTGCCGGCGGCGCCCGAGCCGTACGCGGACGCCACCGTCACCGAGGTCGCCCAGCGCACCCGCGGCGCCTCGCTCGACGACTTCGGCGCGCTGCTCACGCACCTGTCCACGGTCCACCCCAGCCGGTACGGGGCGATGACCGACGGCCTGCACGCGGTCTGCCTGACCGGCGTGACGCCGGTGCCCGACCAGTCGACGGCGCTGCGCCTGGTCGTCCTCGCCGACCGGCTCTACGACCGCGAGGTCCCGGTGCTGGCCTCCGGCGTCCCCTTCGACCAGCTCTTCAGCGAGGACATGCTCAACGGCGGCTACCGGAAGAAGTACTTCCGCGCGATATCCCGGCTGACGGCCCTGGCCCGGGACGCGAAGGGGCTGACCGAGGTGGCGGGGTAGGGAGCGGGGCTCTGGGGGCGGCTTGGGCGCGGGGCTCGGGGCGCCCGCGCGCGGCGGGTGACTGACTCGCCGGATGCGGTTCCGGCTCGCCGCCGGAGGAATGGTCAACTCCCCTTCGTATGCGGTGAGTTGACGCCCAGCGGAATGCGCACCACAGCGGGGGTCCGGCCGGGGTCCGGGGGGCCGCACTTCCCGGGTGACAGGTCGACAGGTCAGTCGGCCGGACGCGGTCACGCGCGGCTGGTTCCCGTACGGTCTGCTGCGTGGTACACACATGCGGTTACGTCACCTGTTCGCCAGCAGGGAGTCACCGTATGTCCACGACACGACGTCAGGTCCTGGCCCGTACCGGAGCGGTGGGGGCGGGCATCGCCTTCGCCGGGTCCTTCGAAGCCCTCTTCGCCGGGGCGGCAGCCGCCGCGCCGGGTGGCGACGGCCCCGGAGGCTACGGCCCGCTGCTCCCCGACCCCGACGGCCTGCTCGACCTGCCGGCCGGGTTCCGCTACCGCGTGCTGTCCCGCGAGGGCGATCCACTGCGATCCGGCGAGGGCCCGGTGCCCAGCAACCACGACGGCATGGCGGCCTTCCTCGGCTCCCCCGGCCACCCAGGCCCCGCCGCCTACGGCCGGGCGCACACCCGACTGGTCCGCAACCACGAGAACCGCCCGAACGCCGCCATCCGGGTACCCGCCGTACCGGGCCTGACCTACGACCCGACGGCCATGGGCGGCTGCACCACACTCGCCCTCGACCAACGCAACCGGGTGCTCGGCGAGCGGGTCGCCATCGCCGGCACCGCCGTCAACTGCGCCGGCGGGCGCACCCCCTGGCACACCTGGCTGACCTGCGAGGAGACCGAGGACCTGGCCGGCACCAACGGCTACACCAAGGACCACGGCTTCGTCTTCGAGGTCGACCCGTACAACCCGCAGCGCACCGGCGCGGTGCCGCTCACCGCGCTCGGGCGGTTCCAGCACGAGGCGGTCGCGATCGACCCGCGGCGCGGCGTCGTCTACGAGACCGAGGACGCCTTCGAGCGGCCCTTCGGCCTCTTCTACCGGCTGCTGCCCAACAAACCCCGTGGCGGGCGCGGTTCGCTGCGCGCCGGCGGGGTGCTCGAAGCGATGCGGGTGCCCGGCGTGCCCGACCTGTCGGTGGTCAAGGAGCCCGGCACGGTCTTCGACGACATCGCGTGGGTGCCGGTGCCCGACCCGCTGGCCAGGCGGACCCCGATCCGGTTCCAGGACTTCGGCAAGGGCGGCATCACCCACGCGCAGAAGCTCGAAGGCTGCTACTGGGGCGGCACCGGCGTGTTCTTCGTGTCCAGCTACGCGCGCGCCCGCGAGGGCTCGGCCGCCGACCACCACGGCCAGGTGTGGCGGTACGACCCGCACCACAACCGCCTGACCCTGATCGTCGTCTTCGGCCCGGACACCGACGTGCAGTTGCCCGGCGAGGCGCCCGACAACATCGCGCTCGCCCCCGGCGGCGGCCTCATGGTGTGCGAGGACGGCGACGGGGCCCAGCACGTCTTCGCCCTCTCCCGCCGCGGCGAGGTCCACCCGGTGGCCCGCGGCCGACAGAACATCGGCACCCCGCAGGCCCCGGCCTGGGGCGAGTTCGCGGGCGTCACCTTCGCCCCGGACGGGCGCACCCTGTACGTCAACTGCTACACGCCGGGGACGACGTTCGCCATTACGGGGCCCTGGCGCTGAGCGGGCGGGGCGGGGCACGTCCGCCGGGGGCGCATCCGCTGGGGGCGCGGGCGGAGAGGCGGCGGGCCCGCGCGTCCGCCCGCCGGCGGAGAAGGCCGCGGGTGGCTCCGGGGCCGGCGCCCGGCTCGTACGGTCGGTGTCGGATGGGCCGCGGGCGGGGTCGCTACCCGCGCCGCCCCGCCGCCGCGCACGCCAGCCCCGTGGCCGCGGCGCAGACCAGGGCGGCGAGCAGGCAGGGCAGGAGCGGCAGCGGTACGGCGCCGCTGTGCGATCCGGTGACCAGGTCGTGGACGGCCGCGTAGGCGGGCGACGCGGCCCACACCAGGGCCAGCAGCGCGAGCAGGGCCGTGGCCAGCAGGCCCCAGCCGGGGCGGCGCACCAGCGGCCAGTTGCACAGGGCACCGACGGCCGTGCCGAGCAGGGCACAGGCGAGCGCGGCCAGCAGCCCGCCGGCCGTCGCCTCCCCCACCGGCACGGCCACCTGGTGGTCGGCGCTGTGCGGGCTGCTGATCCGGGCTACGACCACGGTGGCCAGCACGCCGAGCCCGAGCGAACACAGCAGCGCGGTCAGCACACAGGCCAACTGGACCCGGGCCGGGCTGGTCGCCGCAGCCGCCACGTGCCGGGCCGCCGGCGAGTCACCGCTCGTACACACCCGCACCCACCAGGCGGCCACCGGCAGCAGACCGGCGGCCGTGTAGCCGAGTGAGTCGAGGATCGGCTGGCCGGACTGCACGCCGATGACCAGGAACAACGCGTACAGCAGCAGCGGCGGCAGCCAGCGGTGCGAGCGGAGCAGCAGTTCCATCTGGTAGCGCAGCAGGGCGGTCACTGGCGGGCCTCTCCCTCTGAGCCTTCTGAGCCCTCTGGGCTCTCCGATCCCTCCGGCTCCTCCTCCGGCCCTTCCGGGCCGTTCGGTCCGCGGGTGGGGGGCGACCCGGTCCGCGGGTGGTCGCGCTCGGGGGTCACCGCGCGGACGTGCCACGGCGGGTCGGCCGTGAGCAGGGCGCGCAACACGGCGTCGGAGTGGGCGGCCGGCACCGTCAGCGTGCTGCCGCCGCCTGGCGCGCCGGCCACCTCGGGTTCGCCGGGCAGCCCACTCGGCGGCACGACGCCCGGCGGCCCCACCACCTCGATCAGCACCAGGGGGCCGGGGCGGGCTGCGGAGCCGACGGGATCGGTGTGGCCGAATGGGACTGCGGGGACAGCGGAGCCAGCGGGGGCCGTGTCCTGCGGTGCCGGGGCGAGGCCGCTGCCCTGGACGCGGTAGACGGCGTCGGGCGCGCCGGCGAGCCGCAGCGGGTCGTGGTCGACGAAAACCACCGCGCCACCGGCGGCGACCCGCGCCGCCACCGCGCGGTCGAGTTCCGCCCTGGCCCGCTGGTCGAGCCCGGTCCACGCCTCGTCGAGCACCAGCAACTCGGGGTCGGCCAGCAGCGCCTGGGCCACGGCCACCTTCTGGCTGGTGCCCTTGGACAGCTCGGCCAGCGGCGTACGGGCGTGGCCGGCGGCCCCGAAACGCTCCAGCCACTCCCCCGCGGCCCGCGCCGCCCGCTGCCGGCCCAGACCGTGCACCCGGCCCATCCTGACCAGGTAGTCGGTGGCGGTGAAGGGCAGCGCGGCCGGGAACCGCTCGGGTACGTACGCGGTCCTCGGCCGGCCGCCGACCCGGCCCGTCGTGGGCCGGTCGATGCCGGCGACCAGCCGCAGCAGGGTCGACTTGCCGGTGCCGTTGGTGCCTTCGACGCGCACCAGCGCCCCGCACGGCACGACGAGGTCCACGCCGCGCAGCACCCAGGGACCGCGCAGCCCGTAGCGCCGACCAACCCCGCGCAGGTGCACGACAGTTCCGGACGGTTGCGGTGGTCCCGACGGCTCCATGGGGCTGACCGTAGCCGACGGCTGGGTGGGGGCGGAGGGCGGTGCGGCGCACCGGGCGAGCGGACCGGGCGGGATGCGAGTGCGGCGGCGGCCGGGCCGAGGACGGGGCGGAGGCCAGGTCAGGCCGGGACATGGACACGGCTGGCAGACTGGGGCGTGTGATCGACTCCGACTCCGCCCCTGCGACCGGCCCTGGTTCCGGCTCTGACTCCAGCCCTGCGGCCGGCTCCGGCTCCGCGTCCGGCGCGGCGACCGCCCCCGCACCCGGCCCGGCGACCGGCCGCGCGACCGACCCCGCGGCCACCCCGCGCAGCGCCGCGGAGCGGGACGCCGCGCCGCAGTTCGTGCTGCCGCTGGTGGTCCGTGTGGAGAAGGCCGCGCCGCCGGCCCGTACGGAGGCGCTGGAGACCGCCGCCCGTGCCGTGCTCACGCTGCTCGACGACCCGCGGGCCACGGAGTCGGACGGGCCGTGGCACCAGGCCGTACGCGACTGGCAGGACGCCCGCATCCGCAAGGTGGTGCGGCGGGCCAGGGGCGCCGAGTGGCGGCGGGCCGCGGAACTGCCGGGCATCACGGTCACCGGCGCCGGCGGCACCGAGGTGCGGGTCTACCCGCCGGTGCCGCTGGACGGCTGGCCCAAGGAGTTGGCCAAGCTCCAGGTCTCGGGCACCGAACTGGCCGACCCGCAGGAGCCCGAGCGGCCGGCCGCGGACGCGCCGGTGCTGTGGCTGAACCCCGCGCTGGAGATGTCCGCGGGCAAGGCGATGGCCCAGGCCGGGCACGGCGCACAGCTCGCCTGGTGGGAGCTGACCGACGAGCAGCGGGCGGCCTGGCGGCAGGCGGGGTTCCCACTGGCGGTACGGGTCGCCCCGGCCGCCCGATGGTCCGCGCTGACCGGCAGCGGACTGCCGGTCGTACGGGACGCGGGGTACACGGAGATCGCGCCCGGTTCATGCACGGTCGTCGCAGACCACCCGGCCCTTCGGACACGCCCCAGATAACTGTGATACTTAGGCACGAGAACATCTGTACAGGTGCCCAGGGGGGCGAAGTTGAGCACGTCCCGGAAGAAGTCACGTAGAGCGCGTACGTCGCGCAAAGCGTCCAAACCGTCAAAAAAGGCGATATACACCTCGATAGCCTTGGTCTCGGCGTGTGCCGTGACCGCGGTGGCGATCGGCCTTTCCCGCGGCGATTCCGATGACGGTAAGCAGGACTCCACCGCTGCCACCGGCGCCCGGCCCACGCTCCCGGGCCCGCTCGGTGCGGACGGCAAGGGGGGCAAGGGAGACAAGGGGAAGGACGGCAAGCCCAAGTCGACGGAGCCGCCCTGGGACGGCAAGGTCAAGGTGCTCGGGGACGGCTCCACGTCCTACACCGGGCCGCAGCCGCACCAGCCGAAGGCGGAGAAGCTCAAGCCGGGCGAGCAGCCCCCGCAGTTCGTGGTGTTCTCCTGGGACGGTGCGCTCCAGGGGGACGACCGGCTGTTCTCCCACTTCCGCCAGGTCGCCCGGGACAGCAACGCGAAGATGACGTTCTTCCTGACCGGCATGTACCTGCTGCCGAAGTCCAAGAAGGAGTCGTACCGGCCGCCCCAGCACAAGCCGGGCAGCGCGGCGATATCCTTCGCGACCGATCCGCACATCCGGGACACGCTGGAGCAGTTGCGCGGCGCCTGGCAGGACGGCCACGAGATAGGCAGCCACTTCAACGGACACTTCTGCGGCGCCAAGGGCGGCGACGACTGGAGCGTCGAGGAGTGGAAGAGCGAGATCAAGCAGCAGTACTCGTTCGTACAGAACTGGAAGACCAACACCGGCTTCACCGACATCGACCCGCTGCCCTTCGACTACACGAAGGAGTTGGTGGGCGGCCGGGCCCCGTGCCTTGAGGGCCAGAAGACGCTCATACCGGCGATCAAGTCGTTCGGCTGGCGGTACGACGCGAGTTCGCCGGGCGACTTCCAGATATGGCCGACCAAGATGGACGGCATCTGGAACTTCCCGCTCCAACTCCTGCCGTACCCCAAGAGCGAGAAGCAGGTCCTTTCGATGGACTTCAACTTCCTCTACAACCAGTCGGGGGACACCACCGAGGGCGATCCGGCCAAGTACGAGGAATGGCTGAAGCTCACCACCGGCGGCTATCTCAACGGCTTCGAGCGGGTCTACAACGGCAGCCGCGCGCCGATGTTCATCGGCAATCACTTCGAGGACTGGAATGGCGGCATATACATGCAGGCCATTGAGAACGTGATGCGCGAGATCTGCCCGCGCAAGGGCGTGCGGTGCGTCTCCTTCAAGCAGCTCAGCGACTGGCTCGACGCGCAGGACCCGGAGGTGCTCGCCAAGTTCCGCGGCCTCGACCCGGCGCAGGCGCCCGACTGGAAGACCCTGACCAAGAAGAAGTAGCGCGGGCCCCATCGGCCCCATCGGCACCACGCAGCGGCGCGAGCGGTTCACCGCCCGCGCCGCTGTTGGTCGTTCCGGCCGCGGCGGGCGGCTCAGCCGCCGCCCCCACCGGTCAGCGCGCCGCCCGTAGGTAGTCGGTCCAGATGCGCAGCGGGTAGCCGTTGCCCGTCTTCGGCGTGGGGTCGCCGCCCATGCCGTCGAGCGGCTGGAGTTCGTGGGTCTTCGGGTCGAGCCTGCTGACGGCGACCGAGGTGACGAGCGTGTCGCGGTAGCCGACGAACCAGGCGGCGGTGTCGTCCTGCGCCGTGCCCGCCTTCCCCGCGGCACCGGCCCCCACCACGCCCGCCGCGCTCGCGGCGCCGCTGCGCACGGAGTCCTTGAGCGCCCCGTCCACCGCCTCGGCGACCTCCGGGCGCAACACCTGCTTCCCGGTCGGCATGCTCAGGTCGACGGCGTCGCCGTTGCGGGTCAGCCGGGTCACCGAGTACGGCTCGGTGTGCTGGCCGCGGGCGGCGAAGGTGCCGTACGCGCTGGCCATCCGGATCGCGCTCGGCTTGGCGGTGCCCAGCGAGAGCGCCGGCACCTGCTCGCCGAAGCTGCTGGGCAGCATCCCCGTCGCCACGGCGGTGCTGCGCACCCGGTCGAGCCCGACGTCCATGCCGAGTTGCATGATCGGCGTGTTCACCGAGTTGACCACCGCCTGGTGCAGGCTGATCTTGCCCCAGGACTTCTCGCCGTCGTTGCGGGCCCGCACGATCTTGCCGCTGCGGTCCCAGTACGGGCCCTCAGGGGTGCGCACGGCCACCTTGTCGTCGCCGTCGTACACGGTGGCCGGGGTGACGGTGCTGCGGGCCGCGCCGCGCTCCTTGAGCACGCCCTGTTGCAGCCCGGCCGCGTAGACGAAGGGGGCGAAGGAGGTGCCGGCCGGCACGTTGGAGGCGTTGGCGTCGTTGAAGCCCTGTTTGACGTAGTCGGGACCGCCGTACAGGGCCACGATCCGGCCGTCGGTGGCCACCGTCGCGGCGCCGATGCGCAGTTGCTTGTCGGCCTCCCGCTGATCCGGCTTGAGGCCGCCGCGAACCTTCTTGACCGCCGCGGCCAACGCCTCCACCTTGGGCTTCTCGAACGTGGTGCGGATCTGGTAGCCGCCCAGGTCGAAGTCGGCGGGTTCGATGTCGGTGTGCGCGGCGACGTAGGCGCGGGCGGTCTCCACCAGGTAGCCGGTCTGCCCGTCGAGCCCGGCCGGCTGCGGCTGCTTGCGCGGCTCGGGGAACTCGGTGATGGCCTTCCGCTCGTCGCGCGAGAGCTTGCCGATCTCGACCATCCGGTCCAGCACCCAGTTCCAGCGCTCCACGGCCCGCCGCCGATTGGCGTCACTGATGTGCGGGTCGTACATGCCGGCGCCCTTGAGCAAGGTGGCGAGGAAGGCGCCCTCGCTCACCGTCAGTTCGGAAACGTCCTTGCGGTAGTACGCGTACGAAGCGCGCTGAATTCCATAGGTGCCGCGCCCGAACCAACTGGTGTTGAGGTATCCCTCTAGAATCTCGTCCTTGCTCAGCTTGTTGTCCAATTTGATGGCGATGAACATCTCGGTGATTTTCCGCGAGAGGTCCTGCCGCTGATTCAGATAGGCGTTCTTCACATACTGCTGGGTAATGGTGGAGCCGCCCTGGGTTTCACCGCCGGTCACCATGCGGGTCACCGCGCGGAACATGCCGGTCGGCGAGACGCCGCTGTCGGAGTAGAACGAGGCGTTCTCGGCCGCGAGCACCGCCCAGCGCACGTCTTCCGGCACCCGGTCGAGCGCGGTGGCCTGCCGGTTGATCTGGCCGGTGCGGCCCATTTCGGTGCCGTCCGCCCAGTAGTAGACGTTGTCCTGCTGGGTCGCGAAGTCATTGAGGTCTTCGGGGATCTCGGTCTGCGAGTACGCGTATCCGACGACGCCGGACAGCGTTCCGAAGACGAAGAGGAAGAGGCCGAGCGAGAGTCGCCAGGAGGGTATCCAGCGGCGCACGCCGCGCTTGCCCGCGCGCGGATAGTCCACCCAGGGGCGGCGCAGCCAACGCGCGCGCTGCGGCCGGCTCTTGCGCCTACGGCCCGTACCACCTGCGGGGGTGCGCCCCTTGGCGGTCTCGTCGGTGGAGCGGCCTGCGGTCGCCGCGCCCGTGCCGTCCGCGGCCTCACCGTCCGCGGCGGCGTGGGACGCCCGCGGTGCGGAGGGCGGTGGGGTGCCCGGCGGGGGCGGAACGCGCGGGCCGCCGCGGGAGGCGGAGCCGGGCGTGACGATGCCGAAGGAGATGGTGTGGTCGTCGGGGAGCCTGCTGGCGCCGCCGGTGGCGGTGGGCTGGTCCCCCGCGTTTTCCGCGCCGCCCGTCTCCCCGTTGCGCCGCGCTTTGGCCGCAGCGAACAGCTTTCCGATCCGCACGTCTCTCCCACGTCCCGCGTGCGACACGGTGAACACGGCGCGCTGCCGCATCCACTGCGCCCCCATAACCGTCCGACCCTATGGCGCCTTGTGAACAGCTTTCGCAAGAGAACCGCACAAGTTCGTAGCAGTGCTGACATTAGCGGACTCGTGCAAGAGCAATCTACGTATCCGGGTCTGCGTGCCTATCATCACTCAACCTTCTGCCAAGGCGCTGGAAAATCGGAACCACCACCGGCGGGGGCGGCTCCGTAGGCGCCCGGTTCCGGATCGGTTCGGAGCCGGGCGCGCCCGCCCCTGCCGGGCGCCCGGGGAACCCCGCCCTCCGGCCCCGGACGGCCGGGAGGGCAACCTCAAAAGAAGCTCTGAACCAAACGCGAGTGCGGTTCGTCCCCGCTTGTGGGGGCGAAGACTTCTCGCACGCGGACCGTCGCGCATTTCAGGGGGGCGCCATGGAACGGCTAGGCATCGGCATCGGCTGGCGACCGGAGATCGCCGCCGACATCGCGCAGTTGCCGGGCATCGACTGGGTGGAAGTGGTGGCGGAGAACATCTGCCCCGACCATCTGCCCGATGCCCTGCGCACGCTGCTGGACGGCGGCACGACCGTCGTCCCGCACGGCGTCTCGCTGGGGCTCGGCGACGCCACCCGCCCGGACCCGCAGCGGCTGGCCGCGCTCGCCGAGCGGGCCGAGGCGCTGGCGGCCCCGCTGGTCACCGAACACATCGCGTTCGTACGCGGCGGGGGGCCGCTGACCGCTTCGCCCGGCATCGAGGCCGGGCACCTGCTGCCGGTGCCGCGCACCCGGGACGCGCTGGACGTGCTGTGCGCCAACGTCCGCATCGCGCAGGACGCGCTGCCGGTCCCGCTGGCGCTGGAGAACATCGCGGCGCTGTTCCGCTGGCCGGACGAGGAGCTGACCGAGGGGCAGTTCCTGACCGAGCTCGTGGAGCGGACCGGGGTCCATCTGCTGATCGACGTGGCCAACCTGCACACCAACCACGTCAACCGGGGCGAGGACCCGGCCGCCACGCTGGACGCGCTGCCCGTCGATGCGCTGGCGTACGTCCACGTGGCCGGCGGCGTCGAGCGCGACGGCATCTGGCACGACAGCCACGCGCACCCGGTGACCGAGCCGGTCCTCGACGTCCTCGCCGAACTGTGCGCCCGGGTGGCGCCGCCCGGCGTCCTGCTGGAGCGCGACGAGGCGTTCCCCGCCGCGGCGGAACTCGCGGGCGAGCTCGATGCGATCCGGTCCGTACTGACGGGGACGACCGGGCGGCGCCCCGCCGTGGGCGGAGCTGCCGGACCAGGCGGGGCCGCGGCCGAGCGTGCCGGGGTGACGGCCGAGCCGGCGGCTGAGGTGGCTGAGGTGGAGGCCCGCCGGCCGGGTGGCCCTGGCGGGTACACAACGCCGGGCGCCCCTGGCGGGCCCGGGTCGCCGGGTGGCCCCGGCGGGTGCGTGCCGTCGGGTGGCTCGCTGCCGCACGCCGCCGGTTCGGCGGCCGGGCCGCGTCCGCCCGGTGGCGGGACACGGCAGCGGCACCCGGTGTCACTGGCCCGCAGGGCGCGCGGCCCGGCACGCGTCGGCCATCCGCACCCGCCCGCAGTAGCGGCCGTCGCCGCGCCGGGCGCCGCGCACCCTGCCGCCGCCCCGGCCCTGGCCACCGCGGCGGCCGTGGCGGGCATCGCAGGTATCGCGGGCATCGCGGACGACAGGGCAGCCAGGCCGGGCGGGGCTTCCGCGACCGGCAGCACCGGCGACACCGGCGACACCGGCGACACCATCGAAGCAGCCGGCGCTTCCAAGACAGCCGAAGCCGACGAGACCACCTCGGCAGGCCCGGCTTCCGAGGCCGGCCCGGCCCGCCCCGCATCGCCCGCGGGCGCGCGCGAGGTGGCCGACCCGGTGCGGCAACAGGTGGCGCTCGCACAGACCGCCCTGCTCTCGGCGCTGGTCGCCGGCACGCCGGTGCCCGAGGGGTTCGACCGGGCCCGCATCCGGGTGCAGGGGCGGGCGTTGCTCGCCAAGCGCTGCGACGTGATCGCCAGGGTGGCCCCCGAACTCCCGCAGTTGCTCGGCGCCGACTACCGGCCGGCGTTCTGGGCGTACGCCCGCAGCCGCCCGCTGAGTGCCGGCTACCGGCGGGACGCGCTGGCCTTCGTCGAACACCTGCTGGCCGCCGACGAGCACCGGGACCCGGCGCTGCGCCGCAGCCTCACCGCCTGGTGGCAGGAGCGCGCCGAACCGGCGCCGCCCACCGGGCACCCCGCGGCGCGGCTGTGGCGCGCCGCCCGACTGCGCTGGGGGCGGGCATGATCCTCACGAGCCTCACCGTGGCGGCCTACGTGGCCGTCGCCTCGGCCGTGGCGTACCTGGTGCAGGGCGTCGTACGGGCCCGCCGTGCGCGGCCGACGCCGGTGGGCGAGCCGGACGCCGACGACCTGTGGGAGGCGGCGTTCCTGGCGGGCGGGCCCGGCCGGGTCGCCGACCTCGTCCTGTGCTCCATGCACACCGACAAGCGGATCAAGCTCATCGAGCCGGGTGTGGTCACCGTGAAGCGGGTGAAGCCGCGGCATCCGGTGGAGGGCGAGGTCGTCGCGGCCCACGCCCGCTCCCCGTACGGCAGCCTCGGTTGGCTGCGCGGCGAGGTGATGCGCAGCCCCACCGTCCAGCAGATCGGCGACGCGCTCGCGGTGCGCGGCCTGATGGTGCGGCCCGGGGCGGGTGACCACTGGCGCCTGCGGTGCCGGGTCGTCAAGTACGCGTGCCTGGCGCTCGCGGTGATCGCCATGGTGTCCACCTTCGGTTCGGACTCCCCGTGGACCTTGTTGGCGGCGCTGCTGCCGCCGCTGTTCCTCGGGGCGCTGGCCGCCCTCGGCTGTCAGCGGGCGCTCGGCCGCCGGGTGACGCGTGCCGGGCGCACGGCCCTGACCGCGTACGCCCGGTCGCGCGGCGTCGCCGGCAACACCTCGGCGACGTCCAAGTCCCGCATCGCGGTCCGCGGCACGGCGGTGATGGAGGAGAAGGTGCGCACGCTGCTGCGGGAGGCCGCGCGCCGCAGCCTGACCGGGCAGCCCGCGGCCGGGGCAGCGGCGGCGGGCACGGCGGCGGCCGGGGCCGCGGTGGTCGCCTGGTGCGGCACGGCGCTCGAAGCGTCGGTGCGGACCTCCGCCGGTGGCAAGAGCGGTGGCTGGTCCGGCAGCAGCGGCGGCGGCAACGGCACCGGCGGCTGCGCCACTCCGGGGGGCTGCGGCCTCTCCTCCTGCGGGGTCAGCTCGGGTAGCGGCGGGGGCTGCGGTGGTGGGAGCGCCTGCGGCGGCGCTTGTGGTGGTGGCGGAGGCGGAGGCGGAGGGGGCGGCGGTTGTGGCGGCGGAGGAGGCTGCGGTGGTGGCGGGGGTGGCTGCGGCGGCGGGGGTGGCGGCTGAGACCACGCGGGACACACGCAGCCGCACGGGACCACACGCGGCCGGCCGGGGCCGGCTCCCCCGCCGGGAGGAAACCGTCGGTGACCGCCCGCACACCGACCGTCCGTATCGTGAACACATCGTGGCGGAGCGGGAATTGGCCGAGTAAGAATCGGCCATGCTGTGGGTTCTCTTCCTCGTGGTCGCCTGGGTCGCGGCGATCGTCACCTGCGCCAGGCTGTGCCAGGCGGCCGTCGCCGCCGCGCGGGGCGCCGACGCCCCCGCCGCCACCGATGCCGGCCGGGCCCTGACGCTGTACGAGACGGCGTTCCTGTCCGGCGGCCCGTACCGGGTGAGCGAACTCGCCCTGGTCGCCATGCACCGCGAGCGGCGACTGCTGCTCGCGCACACCGGCTGGGTGACGGTGGTCGACCCGGTGGGCCGGGACGAGTTGGAGCGTTCGCTGATCCGCGCAGTCGGCTCGGCCGGGCAGGCGCCCGTGTCGCCGGTGCGCTCAGCGCTCGCGGCGGCCGATGCCGTACGGGCCCTGGCCGACCGGCTGGTGGCCGCGGGGCTGGCGGTGCCGGACGCGGCCAGGAACGGCGTGGCGTCCGCCGTCTCGCTGGTGCGCGGCGCCTGTGTGCTGGTGCTGGTGGCGGCGTTCGCCGCGCTGGCGATCGTGCCGCCGACGACCGGGGCGGGGCCGGTCGCCGCCTGGTTCGCGCTGCCCCTCGTGCTGACCACGGGTTGTCTGGTCATCGCGCGCGTGGAGGTCCACCCGTACACGCGGTGGGCCTCGCCGGCCGGGCAGCAGCGGCTCGGCGAGATATCCGTACCGCCGCGCGAGGACCGGCTGCCCGAGCCGGGCCCCGCCAGGACCGCCCCCGCGGAGCCCGCCGCGGGCGCGGGCCCGGCCGGCGTCACCGGCCGGGCATCGGACGACGCGGACGCCCGGGCCGCCAGGGCCGCGCTCACCGTGCTGGCCATCCACGGCGCGGCCGGACTCGCTGACCCCGCGCTACGGGCCGCGCTGCGCGGTGGCAGGCACCGCGGCCACCACTGAGCGCGCAGTCGCTTGCGCCACGGCCGGTGTGCGCGGCCCGCGGCCGACGCCGCCCGCCCGCTCCACGGTGGGCGGCACCCCGTGCCGCCGGCTGCCCGTACCCACGCCGCGCAGCCAGCGAACGTGGTTCAGGCCAGCCCCGCCACCAGTTCCGCGACCGGCTTGCGGCGGCCGGTGAAGAACGGCACCTCCTCGCGGACGTGCAGGCGTGCCTCGGAGGCCCGCAGGTGGCGCATCAGGTCCACGATGCGGTGCAGGTCGTCCGCCTCGAAGGCGAGCAGCCACTCGTAGTCGCCGAGCGAGAACGCCGGCACCGTGTTGGCCCGTACGTCCGGGAAGCCGCGCGCCATCTTGCCGTGGTCCGCCAGCATCCGGCGCCGGTCCTCGTCGGGCAGCAGGTACCAGTCGTAGGACCGTACGAAGGGGTAGACGCTGACCCACGCGCGGGGCTCCTCGTCGGCGAGGAAGGCGGGGATGTGCGACTTGTTGAACTCGGCGGGGCGGTGCAGCGCCATGTTCGACCACACCGGTTCGAGCGCGCGCCCCAGCCGGGTGCGGCGGAAGCGGTTGTACGCGTCCTGGAGCGCCTCCGCCGTCTCGGCGTGCCACCAGATCATCAGGTCCGCGTCGGCGCGCAGCCCCGACACGTCGTAGCTGCCGCGCACCGTCACGTCCTTGGCGGCGAGCTGCGCGAACAGCTCCTCCACCTCGTCCGCGTAGCCGCTGCGGTCATCGGGCAGCACGTCGCGCAGTTTGAACACCGACCACAGCGTGTAGCGGATGACCTCGTTGAGGTCCTTGGCCCGCTTGCCCGCGTTCGGCGTCTTGTCTGGAGCAGCAGTCATCGTTCCTCTTCTCACTCTTCACCTTGCCTCCGGCGGTCGCCGCCCGCCGCCGGGCGCGGTGCCGGGGCGGTCGGGTGCCGGGAGTCTTCACGACATCGGGGGCTGGGGCGCTCAGCCGGCGGGCGCCGTCGCAGTCGCCGCCCCAGCCACCGTCGCCGTCGCGAGTAGCGCGTCCGCCGCGGCGTGCGCGCTGGCCACGCACGCCGGGATGCCCACCCCGTCGTAGACCGCGCCGCACACCGCGAGCCCGGGCACCCCGGCGACGTGCTCGCGGATGCGCGCGACCCGGGCCAGGTGGCCGACCGGGTACTGCGGCAGCCCGCCGTCCCAGCGCTCGACGCGGCTGGCCACCGGGCGGGCCCGCAGCCCGGCGACGGTCCCGAGGTCGGTCAGCGAGGCGGCGACCAGTTCGGCGTCGGTGCGCTCCAGGTCGGCCTCGTCGCCGTACCGGCCGACGGAGGTACGGAGCACGAACAGCTCCGGGTCGGCGTCCCCGACCCAGCCCCACTTGTTGCTGGAGAACGTGGACGCCTTGATGGTCAGGCCGTCGACGGACGGCACCAGAAAGCCGCGGCTGGCGGGCAGTTCGCTCACCTCGCTGCGCCGGAACGCCATGGTCACCAGGGCCATCGACGCGTACTCGACGGTGGCGAGCTCGGTGGCAGCGGCCGGCGCTTCGGCGGCCAGCAGCCGGGCGGCAGCGGCGGCAGGCAGCGCGAGCACGACCGCGTCGGCGGTGAGCGCGGCCCCGTCACCGGTGACCACGCGCCAGCCGGCGCCGGTCCTGGTGAGCTCGCGCACCGGGGTGTGCAGGCGCACCTGCCCGCCGGCGGCCCGCAGCGCGTCGGCCACCGCCAGCGGCAGCCGGCCGACGCCGCCTTCGATGCCCATGAAGACCGGGCCCGCCGCGGTGCCGGCGGACGCCGCCCGCCGCAGCAGGGCCGCCACTCCCCCGGTGAGCGGCCCGCCGGCGCGCGCCACCTCGTACAACTGGGGCACGGCGGCACGCATCGAGATGCGGTACGCGTCGCCGGCGTAGACGCCGCCGAGGAGCGGTTCCACCAGCCGGTCGACGACCTCGCGGCCGAGCCTGGCGGCGACGTACGCGCCGATGCCGATGTCCTCGCCGACCTCCACCGGGGGCAGTTCGGCGTCCTCGCGCGCGCGGGCGACGCCGGCGTCGGTGAGCACCCCGGAAGCGGCCAGCGTGGTCAGGTCGCCGGGGACGCCCATCACCTGGCCGGCCGGCATCGGGTGCAGGGCGCCCCGGGTGTACAGGCCGGCGGCCGACGCGGCGGGGGGGCACAGCCGGTCCGCGAGCCCCACGGCGCGCGCCAGGTCCACCGCCTCGGGGCGGCGGGCGAGCATCGACTCGGCCCCGAGGTCCACCGGGACGCCGGCGATCTCGCCCGCGTACAGCTTGCCGCCGAGCCTGCCCGTCGCCTCCAGGAGCGTGACCTGTGCGCCGCCGTGCTGGAGCCGGTGGGCTGCGGTCAGTCCGGAGATCCCGCCGCCGATGACGACCACCCGGCGGGCCGGAACGTGCGATTCGCTCATACCCCCACTCTCTCACCGCGCCGGGTCCGTCCCGCCCCGCCCCCACCCCGGGCGGCGCCCCCGTCGGCGGACGGGTGTGCGGGCCCCATTGACACTGCGTGCCATGGTGCGGAGACTCGGCGCGGGGCGCACGATGCGCAGAGCTGCTCCCACCGGCCGAACGGACGATCGGTCGGCCGGCTGGCTGCTGCCCGCCGACGGGCCGGCCCGGCAACGGCGCCACCGGCTTCCGACCTGCCTCACCACGCGTGGCACCCGGCCGCACCGCCGCCTGCCCGTTGCCGCTCCCGCCCCGCCCCGTACCAGCCTTGGCACCACCGTCATCCACCGGCACACCTTCAGACGAGGGACCACCACCGCATGAATGACCGCCTTCGCGATGTGTACATCGTCGACGCAGTTCGCACGCCGATCGGCAAGTACGGCGGCGGGCTGTCCGGCGTGAGGCCGGACGACCTCGCCGCGCACGTACTCGGCTCGCTCGTGGAGCGCTCGCCGCAGCTCGATCCGGCCCGGATCGACGACGTGTACTTCGGCAACGCCAACGGTGCGGGCGAGGAGAACCGCAACGTGGCCCGGATGGCGGTGCTGCTGGCCGGGCTGCCGGTCACGGTGCCGGGCGCGACCGTCAACCGGCTGTGCGCCTCCGGGCTTGAGGCCGTCGTGCAGGCGGCGCGGGCCATCGCCGTCGGCGACGCGCAGACGGTCATCGCCGGCGGCGTCGAGTCCATGAGCCGCGCCCCGTACGTGCTGCCCAAGCCGGACCGGGCTTTCCCGCCGGGCAACCAGACGCTGCTGAACACCACGCTCGGCTGGCGGATGACCAATCCGCAGATGGCGCCGGAGTGGACGGTTTCGCTGGGCGAGGGCGCGGAACTCATCGCCGACCAGTACGAGATCAGCCGCCAGGCGCAGGACGCGTTCGCGCTGGCCAGCCACGACAAGGCGGCCCGGGCGTGGAAGGACGGCGCGTACGAGGCGGAGGTGGTGGCCTGCCCGGCCGCCGCCCTCGACCGGGACGAGACGATCCGGGAGAACACCTCGCTGGACGCGCTGGCCCGGCTGCGGCCCGCGTTCCGCCCGCAGGGGACGGTGACCGCGGGCAACTCCTCGCCGCTGAGCGACGGGGCGGCGGCGCTGCTGCTGTGCGGCGCCGAGGGGTTGGCGGCGACCGGGCGCGAACCGCTGGCCCGCATCAGGGCGACGGCGGTCACCGGCATCGAGCCGCAGCACTTCGGCCTCGGTCCGATCCAGGCGGTGCGGCAGGTCCTGGAGCGCAGCGGGCTCGGCTTCGGCGACCTGACCACGTTCGAACTGAACGAGGCGTTCGCGGCCCAGGCGCTGGGCTGCCTCGCGGAGTGGCCCGAGCTCGACCCGGCGATCGTCAACCCGCGCGGCGGCGCCATCGCCATCGGCCACCCGCTCGGCTGCTCCGGCGCCCGCCTCGCCGGCTCGGTCGCCCACCAACTCGCCGCGGCGGGCTCGGGCGTGGGCCTCGCGGCGCTGTGCATCGGGGTGGGGCAGGGGCAGGCGCTGGTGCTGGAACGCTGAACGGCGCCGCGCGCCCGGCCCCGTCCCCCGCCGCCTCGCGCGGCAGCCCCGTCCCCGCCGCTGCGGCCCCGTTCTCCGCCGCCTCGCGCGTACGCGTGCGCGCGAGGCGGCCGGGCCGGGCGGCCCCCGCCGCGACACCGGCCGGCCCCGCCGCCCCGCCTGCCGGTTCGTTCACCCCACCCCGCGCCCGGCGCCCCGTTCGGCCCGCGCTAGGGTCCGCGCGCCGGGCTGCAGGGGTCCGACCACGCTAAGGGGCGGGGCAGATGAACACAGCTTTACGGGAGCACCACCACAGACCCAACCGGACGGCGCTCGTCGCCGTCAGTGCCGTGCTGTGCTGCACGGTGGCCGGCTGCGGCTCCTCGTCGAACGCGGCCGACGAGCCCCGGCGGTCCACGCCGAGCGCGCGTACGAGCTCGACGCCGGCCCAGCTCTCCCCGGCGGAGGCGGTGCGCACGGCCACCCGCCGCCTCCAGCAGGCCACCTCGATCCGCGTCACGCTCAATGTCACAGCGCCCGGCAAGAAGGAGCTGTTCACCAGCGCCGACATGGCCTTCAAGCCGTTCAGCATGAGCCGGGAGGACGTCGACCTCGCAGGCGCCGATGAGACAACGGGCTCCGCCGACTCGCGCTCCAAGCGCGTCGTCGACCGCGTGGTCTACACCCAGGTCGACGGGAACGCCCCCTGGGTCAAGCAGGGGCGTTCGGGGCCGCTGGAGGGCGGCTGGGACCAGTTGGCCGACCGGATGCTGGAGAACCCGATGGGCCCGTCGACGCCGCCCGCGAAGATCGACGGCCTGCGCAAGACGGGCACCGAGTCCCTGCGCAACGCCGAGACCACCCGCTACCGGGGCACCGTGACCGTGGCCGCCCTGCGCGCCGAACTCGCCGCCGTCAAGGACCGGACCCAGCGTGCGGACCGTACGCGGCGCATCGCGAAGTACGAGGCGCTGGGCATCAAGCAGTTCACGCTGGAGCTGTGGATCGACACCGACGGCCTGCTCCGCCAGTACGTCATGCGGGGCACCTCGCCCGCCGGTCCCTTCGCGATGGGGCTGGCCTACGACGGCATCGACTCGGGCTTCAGCATCGACCCGCCCGCGCCCGACCAGATCACCGACCCGGCTGCGGACAGCGGCGGTTCGGGCGCCTGAGGCCACGCCGCGGCCCGCTGCGCGCAGCACCAAGCCGTCACCCCGGGCCGCGGCAACACCCCACCCCACCAGGGAACTTCACCCCACCCCCCACCCAACCGTCCGCTATCCGTGCGCTACAGTCCGCGAGCCGCACACAAAGCGCGCCATAACCAACAGGGGTGGGACATATGACGAACGCCTTACGCACACACCAACAAAGACCCAACCACCGCCACAGACACCGCATCGGCGCCCTCCTCGGCACCATCGTCCTGTGCGGCACAGCAGCCGGCTGCGGCTCGTCGTCGAACGCCGCCGAAGACGACCTGCGACGGGTGGGGGCGCGGCCCAGCGGGACATCGCAGGGCGCGCGGAGCGGGGAGCCGAGTGCGAAGCCACGCGCCACGCCCGGCTCCGCACCCGCCACCGGGACGAGTTCGCCCCGGACGGATGAGATGGCGAAGCTGCGCGAGGCCATGAAGAAGAACGGGAAGAAGTACGGGTCCTTCCGCATGACGGGGACCGCGCGGCAACCCGGGGAGCCGCTCACGATCAACGAGCTCGTGATAACCGACAAGCCGAAGGCCGTGGCCCGTCGGACCTACGTACCGAGCCTGGGCGGCGAGCCGCAGATGGAATTTCGACTCGTCGACGGTTGGATGTACTACAAGGGCGATGCGGAGAGCAGCGAGGGGCTGGGCGACACCCCCTGGATCAAGGGGTCCAAGCGGGCACCAGAGCTGCTGGACGGCGCGTTCGACGGGGCGGCGAAGGACTCCGCCCCCGACACATCAGCGGTAGACGGCCTCCGCAAGATCGGCAAAGAGGTCATCGAAGGCGTGCGCACCACCCACTACCGCGGCACCACGCCCGTGGACCGGATGAGCGCCGCACTACGCGATTCGGCGAAGAACCGGGACAAACGGTTGCAGAACGCTGCCACCATGAGCGAATTCAAGAAATGGGGCATCAAGCGCTTCACGGTCGACATCTGGGTCGACGACGCGCGCCTTCAGACCAAGCGGTACCGGATGCGCAGCAACACCCCCAAGGGACTGGTGGAGCGGACCCTGACGTTCCAGGCCCTCCCCAAGGGCTTCGTCCTCAAGCCGCCGCCCGCCGACCAGGTCGTGGACGAGTCCGACCTGGTCTGGGAAGACGAGTAGGGCAAAAGGACAGGGGTGGGGGCCACTGCCGCCACCCAGGCCCGGCCCACTGCACCGGGTCGGGCACGGCCCTACCACCACGACCACTGCCTTCGGCCCGCCCCCCGGCCGCCACGTACCGTGAAGCCGCACGTTCGGCGAACGATGGAGGAGCACGCGGCATGGCAACTCGGCGGCTGGTGGTCATCGGTGGTGACGCGGCGGGCATGTCCGCCGCGTCGCAGGCGCGGCGGTTCAAGAAGCCCGACGAGTTGGAGATCGTCGCCTTCGAGCGGGGGCACTTCAGCTCGTACTCGGCCTGCGGCATCCCGTACTGGGTGGGTGGCAGCGTCGCGGGGCCCGACGCGCTGATCGCGCGGACGCCCAAGGAGCACCGGGAGCGCGGCATCGACCTGCGGATGCGGACCGAGGTCACCGAGATCGACCTCGACCGGCAGCGGGTGCGCACCCGCGATCTTGCGGCACCCGGTGCCACCGAGGCGTGGACGGGCTTCGACGACCTGGTCATCGCGACCGGCGCGCGGCCGGTCAGGCCGCCGCTGCCCGGCATCGACGCGCCGGGCGTGTACGGGGTGCAGAACCTGGACGACGGGCAGGCGCTGCTGGACGCGCTGCGCACCGCGGAGGGCGGCGAGGCGCCGCGCGCGGTGGTCGTCGGGGCCGGCTACATCGGCGTGGAGATGGCCGAGGCGCTGGTGCAGCGCGGCTACCGGGTCACCGTGGTGGACCGCGGCGAGCAGCCGATGTCCACGCTCGACCCGGACATGGGGCGCCTGGTGCACGAGGCGATGTGCGGCCTCGGCATCGAGACGGTGCGCGGCGCGCAGGTCACCGAGATCCGTACCGACGCCGACGGGCGGGCCCGCGCGGTGGTCACCGAGGACGCCGAGTACCCGGCCGACGTGATCGTGCTCGGCCTCGGCGTGCGCCCCGAGACGACGCTGGCCCGGCAGGCCGGGCTGCCGCTCGGGGAGTCTGGCGGGCTGCTGACCGACCTGGCGATGCGGGTGCGCGGGCAGCAGAACGTGTGGGCCGGCGGCGACTGCGTGGAGGTGCTCGACCTGGTCTCCGGGCGCACCCGGCACATCGCGCTCGGCACCCACGCCAACAAGCACGGCCAGGTCATCGGCGCGGGCGTCGGCGGCGGCTACGCCACCTTCCCCGGCGTGGTCGGCACCGCCGTGAGCAAGGTGTGCGACCTGGAGATCGCCCGTACGGGGCTGCTGGAGCGGCAGGCGCGGGCGGTGGGGCTCCAGTTCGTCACGGTCACCATCGAGTCGACCAGCCGGGCCGGCTACTACCCGGGCGCCCGGCCGATGCACGTGAAGATGCTGGCCGAGCGGCGTACGGGCCGGCTGCTCGGGGTGCAGATCGTCGGCCGCGAGGGCGCGGCCAAGCGCGTGGACATCGCGGCCGTGGCGCTGACCGCGGGCATGACGGTGGAGCAGATGACGGCCCTGGACCTCGGGTACGCCCCGCCGTTCTCGCCGGTCTGGGACCCGGTCCTGGTCGCGGCCCGCAAGGCGGCTGCCGCGGTGGCCAAGGACACGGCCGCGGGCGGGCGCTGAGGAACGGCCCGACCGCGCGGCCCGGCCGCCCGTACGGCCCGGCTCTCGACGGCGCAGTACGCGTACGGGCCCGGCCCCCGCCATCGCGGTGGGCCGGGCCCGTACCCGTCACGCCCGGGGCTCCTGCCCCTGCGCCTAGCGCTGCGTCTGCTCGTGCACGTACGCGACCAGGCGGGTCAACGCGTCCGGGTCGGTGTCCGGGAGCACGCCGTGGCCCAGGTTGAACACGTGGCCCTCCAGGTCGCGGGCGGCGGACAGGACCTCGTCGGTCGCCGCCTCGACCGCGCGGCGCGGAGCGAAGAGCAGGGCGGGGTCCAGGTTGCCCTGGAGCGCCTTGCCGGGGCCGATGCGCCGGCCGGCCTCGTCCAGCGGGACCCGCCAGTCCACGCCCACCACGTCCGCGCCGGCCTCGCCGAGCAGCGGCAGCAGTTCGCCGGTGCCGACGCCGAAGTGGATGCGCGGCACGCCGTACTCGGCGACCGCCTCGAAGACCTTGGTCGATGCGGGCATGACCGAGCTGCGGTAGTCGGCCGGGGCCAGCGCGCCCACCCACGAGTCGAAGAGCTGCACGGCGCTCGCGCCGGCCTCGATCTGCACCTTGAGGAAGGCGGCCGTGATGTCGGCGAGCCGGTCGAGCAGGTCGGCCCACAGCTCCGGGTCGCCGTACATGAGCGCCTTGGTGTGCTCGTGGTTGCGGGACGGGCCGCCCTCCACGAGATAGCTGGCGAGCGTGAACGGCGCGCCCGCGAAGCCGATCAGCGGGGTCGCGCCGAGCTCCCCGACGAGCATCCCCATGGCCTCAGTGACGTACTTCACATCGTCGGGCGTGAGTGGCCGAAGTTGTTCGAGATCCGCCCGCGAACGGATGGGGTGCTCGACGACCGGGCCGACGCCGGGCTTGATGTCGAGGTCCACTCCGATGGCCTTGAGCGGCACCACGATGTCGCTGAAGTAGATCGCCGCGTCCACGTTGTGCCGCCGCACCGGCTGCAACGTGATCTCCGTGACCAGGTCGGGCCGCATGCAAGACTCCAGCATGGCGGTGCCTTCGCGGACCTTGCGGTACTCGGGCAGCGAGCGGCCCGCCTGCCGCATGAACCACACCGGAGTGTGCGGAACGGGCTCCCTCCGGCACGCCCGCAGGAACGCGGAGTCGTGGGCAGCGGTGCGGTCGGTCTGCTGCTGGCTCGTCGGCCGGGAGTTGGCGCTCATGTCCCAAATCTTCGCACGGGCCGAACGAGTGACCCGCCCATGCGGGTGTTCCTACCCGACCCAGCTCCGATCTCCGCCTAGTCTTCCCCGCATGGCTGCGGCTCACGGACACCTCGCTGACGGTGCGGACGGCGCGGACGGGGAGGGCACCCCGCTCGTGTTCCGGCATGCGGTCGCCGGGCTGCGCGACGCGCGGCTGCGGCCCGAGCTGGAGATCGATCCGACGCCACCGCCACGGCGCCTGGCGCCGTTCTCGTACGCGTTGGAGGCGGCGGTGGTCGTCGACGACGAGGAGCTGGCCGAGGGCCGGCTGATCCTGCTGCACGATCCGGCCGGGCACGACGCCTGGCACGGCACGTTCCGCATGGTCACCCTCGTCCACGCGGAGCTGGAGCCGGAGATGGCGGCCGACCCGCTGTTGCCCGAGGTGTGTTGGTCGTGGCTGACCGGGGCGCTGTCGGCGCGCGGCGTCGCGTACTCCGAACCCAGCGGCACCGTGACCCGCGCCGGGTCGCACTTCTTCGGCGGCCTCGCCGACCGCGAACCCTCCACCCGGATCGAGATCCGCGCCTCGTGGACCCCTGCGGACCCGGGCGAACCCGACCGGCGGGGCGTCCTCGCCCCGGTGCCCGACACCGCCGCCCACCTCTCCGCCTGGGGCGACCTGCTCTGCCAGATCGCGGGCCTGCCGCCGCTGGGCAGCGGCGACCCCAGCGTGGTCACCCTCCCGCAGCGCCGCGGCCCGCTCTCCCGCTGACCCCGGCGGCGGCTGCGGCGGCCCCGCCGCCGACCGACCCGCCATCCGCCCGCGGGATCGCCCCGCGCCCGGGTCGGTCTACGGGCCTGCCGGCCCCGGCGCGGTGGCTCCGGTGGTCGTGGCTGCTGCGGCCCGCGCATCGCGTGGGCGGGGGCCCGGGCCCGGGCAGCGCTCCCGTACGGCTTTCGCACGGCCCTCGGGCAGCCCTCGCACGGGGGCGGACAGCCCCACCCGGCACGGCGCGGCGAGCCGCCGTCGCCACCGCCGCGCCCCACCGGCCACCGCGCGACGTACGCGGCGTACGCACCGGGCGGGGGGCGCGCGGCCTCCCCCGTACGACCCGGCCCACGCCAGCCGCCCCGGCCGCCGGCCGTCGTCCGCCGCAGCGCACCCGTCGGGCGGCTGCGGCGTTCCCACGGCCCGGGCCACCGCCGCGGCCCGGTGGACCGCACTCCGCAGGGCACGCCGATGCCGCCGCGCCCGTCCTCGTGCCGCCCGGTTCCGCCACGCCCGACTCGCTGCCGCCGAGTTCGACATTTAGGGATCTAGTCCATTTTTCTTCTCAATTGTTACCAAACATTCCACGATCGCTCTCTAAAGCCCCGCACCTGAGCTGCCGAAGGATCACATGACCCTTCCCGCACGGAACGCCCCGCTTATCCCCCCGAGCTCGGCGTCCGCTTCGCCACTCCCTCCAGGAGGCCTGGTGTCTGTTCTTCTTGAGCAACCTTCGAGCCTGGTCGCCTACCGCCCGAACAAGCCGACGGCCATGGTCGTCGTGGCCGACCCCCGAGTCCGTTCCACCGTGACCCGCCACCTGTGGGCGCTCGGGGTACGGGACGTCATCGAGGCGTCGTCCATCGCGGAGGCCCGCCCCCGAGTCGGAAACCCGCGCGACATCTGCGTCGCCGACGTCCACCTCCCCGATGGTTCGGGGCTCACCCTGCTCTCCGAAACCCGTGCCGCGGGCTGGCCCAACGGCCTGGCCCTGTCGGCCGCCGACGACATCGGGGCCGTCCGCAACGCCCTCGCCGGAGGCGTCAAGGGGTACGTGGTCACCGGCACCCGTACCAACCTCGGCCTTCCCGGTCGGCCCGGCGCCGCCCCGGTCGGCGCGACCGCGGCCCGGCTGCACCGCCGGCCGCCCGGCGCCCCCGGCCACCCCGGCGGCTACCGGGAACTGTCGGGACGCGAGGTGGAGGTGCTGCGGCTGGTGGCGGAGGGCCAGTCCAACAAGGCCATCGGCGTCTCGATGGGCCTGTCCGCGCTGACCGTCAAGAGCCACCTGGCGCGGATCGCCCGCAAGCTGGGCACCGGCGACCGGGCCGGCATGGTCGCCGTCGCCCTCCGTACCGGCATCATCCACTGACCCCGAGCCCCACTCCCCTCCCCCGCGCCCACCGCCCCAGCCACCGGGGCGCTCCCCGCACGAGCCCCGCGCCCGTCGACGGCAACGTCCCGCCGGCGGGCGCGTGTCATGCCCGTCCGGCCCGACCCCGGGACCACGACGGCCGGCCGCGCGGGGCGCCCGGCCCACGCCCAGCCCGTACCCGATCCGTACGCGGTCAGCAGACAAGCGGCACACGAGCAGTACACGAGCCGTGCACCAGCGGTGTACCAGAAGTGCACCAGACGCATACAAGCGGTACACCAGGCTTCTGGGCGGGGCGCCCGCAGTGGGGCGGCCGGGGGCGCGGGCGGTCGTCCCACGCCTTCGCGCTGGTCGGGGGCGGTGAGCATGGATGCCGGAAATAGCCCCTTGGTGTGGGCTTGGGAACTACTGAGCGTGGTGGTCGCAGGTGATCGCCCAGGGTGTGGAATCAGGGCAGGTCATCGATCGGTGCGAGCTATACCCTTGATGGGTGACCGACGCCCAAGAAGCCGCAGCTAAGACGACACTGCGAACCACCGGGGGCGGCCCCCCGGACAGCCCATCGGCAGCGGTCCCCTTGTTGGAGCCGCGCGAGGGCATCCCCGAGGTCACCGCCGACTCCACCGCACTCGCCGAGGTCATCGCGGCCTTCGCGGCCGGTTCGGGGCCGGTGGCCGTGGACGCCGAGCGCGCCTCCGGCTACCGCTACGGACAGCGCGCGTACCTGGTCCAGTTGCGCCGCGCCGGGGCGGGGACCGCCCTCGTCGACCCGGTCGGCTGCCCCGACCTCTCCGAACTCGGCGCCGCCATCGCGGACGCCGAATGGGTGCTGCACGCCGCCACCCAGGACCTGCCGTGCCTGCGGGACATAGGCATGGTCCCGGAGCGGCTCTTCGACACCGAGCTCGCGGGCCGACTGGCCGGGTTCGCCCGGGTGGGGCTCGGCGCGATGGTCGAGAACGTGCTCGGCTACGCCCTGGAGAAGGGGCACTCGGCGGTCGACTGGTCGACCCGGCCGCTCCCCGAACCCTGGCTGCGGTACGCCGCGCTCGACGTGGAGCTCCTGGTGGACCTGCGCGACGCGCTGGAGGCCGAGCTCGCGGAGCAGGGCAAGTTGGAGTGGGCCCGGCAGGAGTTCGCCGCCATTGCGGCGGCGCCGCCGGCCGCCCCCCGCAAGGACCCCTGGCGGCGCACCTCAGGCATGCACAAGGTGCGCAAGCGCCGGCAGATGGCCGTGGTGCGGGAGTTGTGGGAGGCCAGGGACCGGGTGGCGCAGCGGCGCGACATCTCCCCCGGCAAGGTGCTCGGCGACGGCGCGATCGTGGAGGCCGCGCTGGCGCTGCCGACCACGCCCCGCGCGCTGGCCGCACTGCCGGGGTTCGGGCAGCGGATGAGCCGCCGCCAGTTGGAGCAGTGGCACGCGGCCGTCGAGCGGGCGCGCGCGCTGCCCGAGACGGAGCTGCCGCAGCCGGGCCAGCCGCTGAACGGCCCCCCGCCGCCCCGCGCCTGGGCCGACAAGGACCCGGCCGCCGCCGCCCGGCTCGCCGCCGCCCGCTCCGCGGTGAGCGCCATCGCCGAGCGGCTGAACCTGCCGCAGGAGAACCTCATCACCCCCGACACGGTGCGCCGGCTGTGCTGGGAGCCGCCGGCGAACGCCACGCCGGAGAGCGTCGCCTCGGTGCTCGGCGGGTACGGGGCCAGGCCCTGGCAGATCGAGCTGGTCACGCCGGCCCTCACCAAGGCGCTGCTCGCGACGGCTGCCTGAGTGACGCGCGGATAGGCACCCTCGACGCGTTCGGGTGCGCTCGGCGTGCACGGGCGCCCGCGACCGGTCCGCTCGACCGACCTCCCCCGCCGGTCCGCCCGGCGGTCGCGGCACGCGCTGCCCGGCCCGACCCCGCGGCGCTCGCGGAAGGCTCCGGACGGCCCGGGGCGGACGGCCCCGCGGCGCTGCCGGGACGCGCCGGAAAGGCCGCCGGGGTGATCCGGGAATGATCCCGGTGTGATCTACGCCGCTTAGCCCGCAGGGGGTGGGCAGCTTGGTTACTCGTAAGTAGCATGGCGGTGTGAGCCCCGCCGCTACGCCTGCGGTGAGCTCTGCCGGGTGACCTGCCCTGTGTATCCGGCCAGCCCCGTGAGGTGAGCGAGCCGGCGGGTGCTCCGATGTCGCACGGGGAGCCCGGTCCGCGGGCCGTCCCGGGTCGCGCGTCGGCTCCGGCGGTCCGCCGACCGCCGGTCCGTGCGGACCCCGGGTCCGCCGGGGCGGCATCGGTCGCGCCGTACCCCGTGGCGAGCGAACACAATGAGAGGGAGAGCCAACGTGCCTCGTACCGCTAGGGAAGTCGTCTTCGTCGACGGCGTCCGCACCCCGTTCGGCAAGGCGGGCCCCAAGGGCATCTACCACGAGACCCGCGCTGACGACCTGATCGTCAAGTGCATCCGGGAGCTGCTGCGCCGCAACCCCACGCTGGCGCCCGAGCGGATCGACGAGGTGGCCGTGGCCGCCACCACCCAGATCGGCGACCAGGGCCTGACGCTCGGCCGCACCGCCGGCATCCTGGCGGGGCTGCCGCAGAGCGTGCCCGGCTACTCCATCGACCGGATGTGCGCCGGCGCCATGACGGCCGTGACCACCACCGCCGGCTCGATCAGCTTCGGCGCGTACGACGTGGTGGTCGCCGGTGGCGTGGAGCACATGGGGCGGCACCCGATGGGCGAGGGCGTGGACCCGCACCCGCGGTTCGTCGCCGAGAAGCTGGTGGACGAGTCCGCCCTGTTCATGGGCATGACGGCGGAGAACCTGCACGACCGGCTGCCGCACCTGAGCCGGCAGCGGGCCGACGAGTACGCGGTGCGCAGCCAGGAGAAGGCCGCCAAGGCGTACGCGAACGGCAAGATCCAGCAGGACCTGGTGCCGATCTCGATCCGGCGCACCAGCCCGGAGGGCGGCGAGACCGGTTGGGGCCTGGCCACCGCCGACGAGCCGATGCGCCCGGGCACCACGCTGGCGAACCTGGCGGGCCTGAAGACCCCCTTCCGTCCGCACGGCCGGGTCACCGCCGGCAACGCGGCCGGCCTCAACGACGGCGCCACCGCCTCGCTGATCGCCGCCGAGGACGTGGCCCGCGAGCTGGGCCTGCCGGTGAAGATGCGGCTGGTCTCGTACGCGTTCGTGGGTGTGGAGCCGGAGGTCATGGGCATCGGCCCGATCCCGGCGACCGAGAAGGCACTCGCCAAGGCGGGCCTGACGATCGACGACATCGGCCTGTTCGAGATCAACGAGGCGTTCGCGGTGCAGGTGCTCTCGCTCCTGGACCACTACGGCATCGCCGACGACGACCCGCGGGTCAACCAGTACGGCGGCGCCATCGCCTTCGGCCACCCGCTGGCCTCCTCCGGCGTGCGGCTGATGACGCAGCTCGCCCGGCAGTTCGAGGAGCAGCCGCAGGTGCGGTACGGCATCACCACCATGTGCGTCGGCTTCGGCATGGGCGCCACGGTCATCTGGGAGAACCCCCACTGGGAGGGCAAGTGAGCACCAGCACCACCGAACTCCTGCGGGGCGCGGCCGAGTTGTTTCCCGACGAGGTCGTCACGCAGGCGCACGTGCGCCACCTGGAGCTGCCCGGTGCCGGGCGGTTCGCGCTGATCACCCTGGACAACGGCTTCGACCACACCAAGCCGACCACCTTCGGCCCGCAGTCACTGGCCAACCTGAACGCGGCCATCGACCAGGTGGAGCGGGAGGCCGCGGACGGCGAGATCGTCGGCGTCGGCCTCACCGGCAAGCCGTTCATCTTCGCCGTCGGCGCCGACCTCAAGGGCGTCGAGCTGCTCAAGCAGCACGAGGACGCGCTGGCCATCGGCAAGGGCGGGCACGACGTCTTCAAGCGGCTGTCCCAGCTCGCGGTCCCCAGCTTCACGTACTACAACGGCGCGGCGATGGGCGGCGGCGTCGAGGTCGGTCTGCACTGCACGTACCGCACCGTCTCCCGAGCGCTGCCGGCGTTCTCGCTGCCCGAGGTCTTCCTCGGCCTGGTGCCCGGCTGGGGCGGCTGCACGCTGCTGCCGAACCTGATCGGCGCCGACCGCGCGATCACCGTCATCATCGAGAACGCGCTCAACCAGAACCGGCAGCTCAAGGGCGCCCAGGTGTTCGAGCTGGGCATCGCCGACGCGATCTTCGACGGCGCCGACTTCCTTGAGCAGTCGCTGCTGTGGACCGCGTCGGTGCTGCGCGGCGACACCGAGGTCGTACGGGCCGACGTGGACCGCGGCGAGGCGTGGGACCGGGCGATCGAGCGCGGTCGGGGCATCGCGGACGGCAAGGTGCACGGCGCGGCGCCGGCCGCCTACCGGGCGCTGGACCTGATGGCCGCGGCCAAGAACGGCGACCTGCGGCAGGGCTTCGACGCCGAGGACCAGGCGCTCGCCGACCTGATCATGGGCGGCGAGCTGCGGTCCGGCATCTACGCGTTCAACCTGGTGCAGAAGCGCGCCAAGCGGCCTGCCGGCGCCCCCGACAAGTCGCTGGCCCGCCCGGTGAACAAGGTCGGCGTGGTCGGCGCGGGGCTGATGGCCTCGCAGCTCGCGCTGCTGTTCGTGCGCCGCCTCCAGGTGCCGGTGGTGCTCACCGACATCGACCAGGAGCGGGTGGACAAGGGCGTCGCGTACGTCCACGGCGAGATCGACAAGCTGCTGCTCAAGGGCCGGGTCAACCAGGACCAGGGCAACCGGCTCAAGGCCCTGGTGACCGGATCGCTGGACAAGGCCGCCGCGTTCGGCGACGCGGACTTCGTCATCGAGGCCGTCTTCGAGGAGATGGGCGTCAAGCAGAAGGTGTTCGCCGAGGTCGAGGCGGTCGTGCCGGAGCACGCCATCCTGGCCACGAACACCTCCTCGCTCTCGGTCAGCGAGATGGCCTCCCAACTCGCCCACCCGGAGCGGGTCGTCGGCTTCCACTTCTTCAACCCGGTGGCGATCCTGCCGCTGCTTGAGATCGTGCGCGCCGAGCAGACCGACGACGCGTCGCTGGCCACCGCGTTCGCGGTCGCAAGGACGTTGAAGAAGACCGCGGTACTGGTCAAGGACGCCCCGGCGTTCGTCGTCAACCGCATCCTCACCCGCTTCATGGGCGAGATCCAGAACGTCATCGACGAGGGCACCCCGGTGGCCACCGCGGAGCGCGCCGTGGAGCCGCTCGGACTGCCGATGTCCCCGCTGGTGCTGCTGGAGCTGGTGGGCCCGGCGATCGGCCTGCACGTGTCGGAGACCCTGAACCGGGCCTTCCCCGACCGCTTCACGGTCTCGCCGAACCTCAAGGCCGTCGTGGCCGCCGGCAAGCGCGGCTTCTACGTGTACGACTCGGGCACCCCCGAACTCGACCCGGAGGTCGCCGCGCTGCTCCAGCAGGGCGACACCGTGCTGAGCGAGGAGCAGGTGCGCGAGCGGGTGCTGGACGCCGTCGCGCAGGAGATCGGCCTGATGCTGGACGAGGGCGTGGTTGCGGCGGCGCAGGACATCGACCTGTGCCTGATCACCGGCGCCGGCTGGCCCTTCCACCTGGGCGGCATCACCCCGTACCTGGACCGTACGGGCGTCTCCGAGCGGGTCATCGGCAAGCGCTTCCTGGCCCCGGGCCTGGCGAGCGTCCCGCAGTAGCGCGACACGCCACCACCTGACCGGGGAGCGGGCACACGCACGAGGCGTGTGGCCGCTCCCCGGTCGGCGTTTTCTTGAGGGGAGGCTAGACCACCGTCCAGGCGTCCAGCGCGAGCCCGGGTTCCGTCGTCTTCTGTCGGGTGACCAGCAGTTCGCGGCCGGGGCCGAGCGCGGCCAGGACGACCCGTCCGTAGCCGTCGAGCGCGAGGGCCGGATCGGTGAGGCCGGGCTCGCCGGTGGGCGTCCAGTAGGCGCCAGCGGCCTCGTTCTCGGTGGGGTAGGCGGCGACCGCCAGGCGTCTGGTCCCCGGCTCGTGCTGGGCCAGCACCGTGCAGTCGTAGCCGTAGACGGGCGCCTGGATGACCGCCGCCGGGCCCTCGCCGGCCGCGCCGCCCAGCGACACGGGCTCGGCGTCCGCGCCGGGCCGGTAGGCGACGATCTCCCGGGTGTCCGCGTCCCGCCAGTAGTGGGTGAGGGAGTCACGGCCGGTCTGGACGCCCGACGCGGAGCCCGGCAGCGGGTTCACGTCGAGGTTGGCGCCGCGCTTGAGGCCGCCGCCTGGCTCGGTCATGTACCAGCGCAGGGCCGCGCCGGTGGCCGGCGCGAAGAACTCGACCCGGCCCTCCTTGGTGGCGACCGTGGACACGCCATCGGTGACGTTGCTGCCCTTGAAGTCGACCCAGCCGCTCCACTTGCCCTTGGCGTCCTGCCGGCGGGCGCTGATGCCGCCGCCCGCGTTGCGGACCACGACGTGCAGGGCGCCCTCCTTGCCGACGACGGTGGAGACCACCGTCACGCGCCGCGCCCGCTCGGCGTCCTTGGGGTGCGGGGTGCCCAGCGAGTGCCAGACCGTGGTCGGCCGCCCCGTCTGGTACTGGGTGGCGTGCACCACGTCCACGTCGATCTGGTCATCGGGGGCCCGCTTCTCGCGCAGCCCGACCAGATGGACGTAACCGTCCGACCCCTGGCCGATGGAACAGGCGGTCAGACCCGGCACGTCGAGCCACTCGGGCCCGGTCCAGTTCGGCCCTCCGGGACGGGTCTCCGTCCAGCGGGCGATGCCGCCTGCCGCCGGGGCGTAGGCCGAGAGCCTGCCGTCCTTTCCGCGCAGCAACCGCAACACCATGGTTCGCAGACAACCTTCCCTCTTGTAACACCGACCATAGTATTTTGCCTGGCCCAGGGCGCCGCGTGCCCTCTCCAGGGCAATACGGCCCCGACGCCCTGATCGTGCCAGGCTGAGCGCATGAAGGCACTCGTGGTGGTGGACGCGGCGAACGTGGTCGGCTCCGTACCCGACGGATGGTGGCGCGATCGGCACGGCGCCGCCGAGCGCCTGCGGGACGCGTTGGCGACCCTGGCCGACGCTGGGTTGCCCGCCCGCGCGGACGTGCCCGGCTGGGCGCAGGAGGGCCCCGTAGAGGTCGTGCTCGTGGTCGAAGGCCGGGCGCGTGGCGTGGAATCGACGCCGGTCGTACGGGTCGAGTCGGCGCCCGGCAGTGGCGATGATCACATCGTGGCGGTGGTCGCCGCCCGTGCCCCGGACCGCCCCTGCCTGGTGGTCACCGCCGACCGCGAACTGCGGCAGCGGGTGGGCGCGTTGGGCGCGGACGTGGCGGGGCCGCGGGCGGTCCGTTCGTAACGCGGGCGGTCAGCTCGTGGGCGGGAGCGGGCGGGCCGGAGCGGGCAGGCGGGCGCGGGCGGGCGCATACGGGGGCCTGCCGGCGGGAGCGAGCGGGGAGCCTGCCCGGCGGGAGCAGGCGGCCGGGTGGGGCGCGGGCCGGTGCGCGGGCCCGCGCGGCGGCGCTATGACTCGCCGGTGATCCGGGCCGACCCGATGGTCGCCGCGGCGATCGTCCTGGCCGCGGTCCGGGTCGTCGAGCTGGAGTTCAGGCTGGTCAGCGACGGCTGGTTGAGCGCGTGGACGACGAACTCGTAGGTGTTCACCGTGGAGGGCGAGCACGGCCCCTGGTAGCCGAAGAGGCTCGCGCTGCCGCGGTAGTAGACCTGCCGGGACCCCGCCGGGGTCGAGGGCTGGTACACGTGGTCGACGTTCTGCGGGAGCGAGGTCGCCTGCGCGGGGATGTCGTAGATGACCCAGTGGATGAGGCTGGCGTTGTCGAGGTCCCGCATGACGATCGCATAGCTCTTGGCGCCGGCCGGAGCGCCCGACCAGTTCAGGGCGGGGGATTCGTTGCGCTTGCCGGGGTCGCTCCCGCCGCCACTGGTGCACTCGTGGACCTTGGGTATGACGCCGCCGTCGGCGAATGCGGTGCTGGACAGGGCGAATGCGTTCCCGGTCGACGGGTTCGACAGGTTCGACCGAGCTGCTGAAGCCGGTGAAGCCGGCGCGGCAGTGGCTGGCGAGAGGCTGGTGGCCCCGATGAAGAGCAGGGCGCAGAGCGTGATTTTTGCACTTCTCACTGGAGGCTCCCGAGATGCTCGTGATCGCTGAGGTGTCCGTGGCGTGAGAGTGGTATGCGTACGGCAGGACCAGCTTAGGCACTCGCGAATCTGACGCCATGTCACTTACCGGTCGGGTCACGGTACTTTTCGCCTTCCGCTCCGTCGTCCCGGACGGAACCGTCCTCGTGACGGCGCCGACGCGGGTGCGGTGGCGGGAGAGCCGCCGGTCGGGGCCGCGGGACACTGGGCGGGCCGTGAATGAATCGGACGCGAAAGGGCGGCGACGATGCCGAGCGAGGACCGCGGAACAAGCGAATTCCACGAGGTGTGGGAACGCCTGGAAACCTGGCTGGAACTGCACGCTCCGGATGACTACCGCGCCCTTCGGGCACCCGCATCCGACGCGGCGATCAATTCCGTCACGGACGGCGCGTTCCCGCTGTGCGACGAGTTGCGCGCGCTCTTACGACACCACGACGGGGTGCCGCTCCTGCGCAGCGCGGGCGATCCCGGTTCCTTCCTCCCCGGCACCCGCGGGCTCTACGGGACGCAGCGCCTACGTGCGGGGCACCAGCACATGAGGGAAAACGTCTCGTGGAGCATCGAAGAGGAAACAAGCAGCCTGGTCATCGGCGAGACGGCGCACACCCACTGGATACCGTTCGCGGGCGACGTCACGGGGCAGGAACTCGTCGTCGACCACCGCCCGGGCGCCACCTACGGCCAGGTGCTGGAATACGACGACGAGTACTGCCGGTACGAGCCGCGATGGCGGAGCCTGACGCACTTCTTCGGCGAGGTGGCGGACGCGCTGGAGACCATGAGCCGCATTGACCACTACCTACCGCAGATACGCGAGGACTCACTGAGCGTCGAATGGCGTGTCGGCTGACTTCAGTGGGGTGGGGAGCAGGCATGGCGCCTGCTCCCCACCGTGCTCACTTCATGTCAAAGGCGCACCGCACGTCCATGACGCGGGCTCTGCTTCAGCTACGCGGGCGAATGACGCACACGCTGCTGGTGTCGCATCCTTCGAGCTCCGGGACCTCGATGTAGTACGGATCGTCGTCCTGTACCCGCATATTCTTGGTGAAGGTGGCGAGGCCCCCGGCGCGCCCGGCGTCCATGTTCTGCTTCGCGGGCATGGAAGCTCGCGCACAGATGGCACTCCAGTTGGGCAACTCCTCCCTGTCATCGTCGTACAGGCGCCACCCGTCGCTCTCCTTCTTCGCATAGAGCTGGACGCACGACTTTCCGTGTGGCAGTTTCTGCCCACCGCTCTGTTTGGTGGTGGCGAAGGGGTACTCGTCGCACTGCACCCCTTCGGCGTCGGGCGTGGCGTCCGGGTGTGCGCTCCAACGGTTCTCCTGGCCCCCCAGGTTGCAGATCACCTCGCGGTTCCTATCGCTGACGGCCTTGGTTCCCTCCCGACGGAGCGGGCTCTTGTGCCGCTTGCTCCCCGGGTGGGAATCGAGTCCCTCGCGCATCAGCCAGTAGTAGGCCGCCGCCGCAGGGTACTGATAGGTATTGGTCTTGAATGTCGGGCGGTAGTCCTTGAAGACGCACCCCTTGGTGTCCTTGGGAAAGACGGAGTCGCATCGGATGGGGCCCATCGACGCAGAGTCCCACGAGCCGAAGTCGATGACTTTCTCGGTGCCCGGAACCTGCATGTCAATCTGAGTCTGAACCCGGTGCTCGTGAGTATATCCGGGTATCAGCAGGTCGCCCGACTGGTGCCCCCGGACAGCCGATGCCTGGTGGAACTCCCCCATTACCCAGGTGGGCTTGCCCTGCCAGGTGGGAGCGGGCGCTGGCGGGGTGTTCGTGGTGTCACACTTGCCCTGCGGGGTGCAACTGGAAGTCCACTCTTTAATGGAGATGGGAGGCATTGCCCCCGTATAACTGACGGGCTTGAAGGTGATGCTGTCGAGGAACTGGCTCTCGTTCCCGCGCAGTTTGAATTCCTGTACGAAAGAGAAGACGACCGTGCCCAGGAGCGAAAGGGTGTCGGGGTCCAGATAAAGGACCGGCCACTGGTCCCGATAGCACCCCTCGTAGCGCTTGATCTCGTACTTGTGCCTCATCTTGTCGCACCAGGGATTCAGGTTGCTCTTCGGCTGGGCCGGGTCTGTCACGTCCTTCAGGTCCGGCGCCTTCCTTGCGGCTTCGGCGCAGATTTTTCGGTCCACTTCGGCCGTACTGCTGCACACCACCCGCTGGGCCACCGCGACGGGGCCGTCGTTCCCCTGGGGCTCCTGGACGCTGTAGTCCGGGTCCGGTGCGTTCGGATCCGGGTCGGGGACCTTGACCTCGGGCAGAGTCGGGAAGTTGCCGGGCTCGAAGGCGACGGCGTCGAAGGCTATGTCCTGGTCGCCCGTACCGTCCGAGGTGATCGTGGTGAGCCGGACCTGCGGGTTGCTGTCGTTGAACCGATAGGCCCCGAGCGGTACCCACCGGTTCTTGTTGCCCTTCTGGGAAAGGAGCTTCGTCCGCCAGCCCTGTTTCCCCTTCACCTCGTACCGCGCCTGTTCGGTCTGTGCACCGTGATCAGGGAGGTGCACCCACACTCTGGCCGTGCCGTTGATGGGCTTGTTCAGCGTCCACGTTCCCGTGACCTTGAGTCGCTGGCCCTCGACGTCGGACTGACGAGTATGGGCGAACCAGAAGTGCCCCCCGTATCCAGCGCCGAGCTGATGGGTGTCGATCTTGGCCGGGAGGTGTGCCTCCACCCCGTTGTTCATGAAGTCGAAGCTGAAGCTGCCGGACCCGGCCTGCCGGGGGCAATCCGGGCGGATCGAGGGAATGTTGTCGGGGACGTCATCGACGATCAGCGCCTTGCCGGGGAGTCCGGCGGTGGAGCAGTTCGGCGGATAGGCGGTGCCGTCCGCTTCTTCCTTGTAGGTGTCGTTGAACCGCAGGATCTCGTTGCCGCACTCCGCCTTGGTGCAGTCCTTCCATTTGACGGGTTGCGACCACCAGCACTTCAGGTCCGCACGCGTACAGGCGCCGAGCCCCGGTTCGTTCTGGTCGTTCGGCCCGATCTTGCTCGGATCGCATGTGTTCGCAGTCGTGCAGAAAAGCTTCTCCGACGGCTTCATGGCCATGCGGAGCTCGTTGCTGTTCCACCACGCCTGCCGGAAGCCGAGCACCATGGTGCCGGGGGATTCCAGGGCCTGGAGCGGACGGGCGGCCCAGCCGATGACCTTTTCCTGGTACGGCCAGTCCTGCGGGTGCGCGGCATGCGAGTAGTCGTCTCCCGTGCCGCTCGCATTGGAGAGGAACGGCGTACGGTTGGCCTTCCAGAGCGGGTTGGCGGGGTTGTTCGTGAAACCCACCCCCCACAGGCCGTCGTTCTTGGCGGCGTCGGCCTTCCGGTAGTAGCCGGAGTTGTAGGCCCACAAGGCGAAGAACCAATTCTCCAGGTACTTGGGGTCACCGCCGTTGACGGTCATCCCGTCCTTGCGGGTCAGGTTCCACTTGTCGGCCAGGATGTTGACGCCGGCGGCGACGTTCGCGGTGTAGTCCAGCGCCACGGCCTCCTGCTGGAGCGTGGTCAGGGGCTTCTCCCCCGGCTTCTCCTTGCCGTGCACGCGCATGCCGTCGGTGACCTGGGTGATGCCGTAACCGCAGTCCGCCTCGGCCCAGTCGATGCCCCACGGGTCGGTCTGCTCGCCGTCAGCCGCGTATTTGATGCCGTAGTAGTTGCCGATCAGCGGATTTCCGGTCACTCCGGGCACGACGACGCGGGACGCCTGCCACATGTTGGATTCCTGTGCGGTGATGCCGAGCATGATCTGTGCGGGAATCCGTCCGCCGCCCTCCAACGCCTTGAGGGGGAAGAGGCTCTGCGGCTGATAGGCGCCCATGCCCAGGTTCTTCCAATTCGCCGGGCGCGATATGTGCTTGTTCAGGTTGTTGGTGATGGCCTGGTCCACGGCCCACTCGACTTGGCGGGGCTTGGGCTGCATGGCCTGCTTGCGCACGTCGTTGCGCGGGACGGAGCAGTACCGCTCGTCCTCGACGGGGTTGTTCGGGGAACCCGCCGCGGCCACCGAGCGCCTCGTACCGGACGGGGCCTTGCCGCCCGGGAGGGCCGGGGAGCGGGCGTTCCCCCCGCCCTTCGGACGCTTGACGGCCTCACCTGGCGTGACCCGGAAGGCGGCCCGCTCCCCCGTGGCCAGCACCTTCAGGTCGATGCTCGCCGGCCGCGCCCCCGTGGGGTCCGGTGCGGCGCTCCGGGAGCCCTTGCCCGTCACCCAGGCCGTTTCGGTCACCAGTGCAGCGCCGCGGGTCGTCGCGTGGGCGCCCGCGGGGATGTCGGTGCGGCGCTTGACCGTGCTGGGCATGGGGCCGACGGCGGTGGTCTCACCCGTGACGAAGACCGTGCCGTCCGCGCTGCTGGTGAGGTCCATCCCGCGCAGCGGGCCGACCGCCAGCACGCGGGGCCTGGCACCAGCCGCGTCCGCCGCCTTGATGTCCTCGGCGGTCAGGCGTTCCACCTCGCCCCGCTCGGCGTTCCCCCGGGCGCGACCGGCCGGCCGGTCGAGGTAGCTCACGCCGCCGTCGGCGTCGGGCCTGAGCAGGAACGGAACCTGGTCGGTCCGGGCGAGCGCCGTACGCCGGCCCGCTCCGTCGATCTTGACGAGCCGGGCGGCGTCGGCCGCGACGATATCCTTGCCCACCGGAACCGCGGAACTGACCTGGCCCTCCAACTCGATGGGCCGGCCGGTCCTGGCGGTCTCCGTGTCGACCGTGACGAGCCGGGTGGCGTTCTTCGTCTCGCCCGCGTACTGGGTCAGGACGGCGGTCTCGGCCGTGCCGCAACCGGGACTGAAGTACGCGAGCGACGCCTGGTGCTTCAGCTTCGTCACCGCGCCGGTCCCGAGGTCCACCACGGCGGTGAAGGCGCCCCGCGCCATCAACTCGGGCTTGTTCGTGAACGTCCGCGGCGCGTAGGCGACGACCGCGCGCCGCCCGGAGCCCGTCACACAGGCATTGCCGATCCACTGGTCCGCGTCGAAGCCGGGTTCTGCAAGCGAGGCGACGGTACGCCAGGCGTACCCGTCCTTCTGGTCCGCGACCAGCAGGTGGAAGCCCAGCGCGTCACCGGTCGTCGTCCAGGCCCGGTCACGGGACCGCTGCCAGTCCTTTCCGAGGATTTCGCTACGGTCAGCCGGATTCACGCTGGAGGATGTCGCGGCCTGGGTGGCGGTGGCCGGCGCCGACGACGGTGCGGCGTTCCCCCGGCCGTCCTCATCGGCCCAGGCCGGCAGGTTGGGAAGTAATCCCACGGTCAGCGCTGCGGCGGCGACGGCCGCGAGCGGAGCTTTCTTTCTCTTTCTTCGGGAATTCAACACGTGCCCCTTCTCTGCGCAGTTGAGAGACAGCGGGCGTCCCGTTGGCGCGCCGTGCGTGCGCCATTCCTCTTCAGTCGCACGGAGCGCGGGACGCCGGGCCGGGTGACGTAGGGCGTGATGTCTGAAGTGAACTGCTGGGACCCATCACGGCGGCTACAGACCCGGGTCACGGAACGCGACCCGCCGCTGGCCCGGGCTCGCCGTGGGCGTGCCGCAGCTACGGGCGAACGCTGCAACAGGCCCCAAGAGGGAGCGTCGTTAACGCCGATTGGGTGACGCCGGCGCGGTACCTGCACGCGGCACCCATCGCGTACAGCCGTGTGGCCTCAAGGGCAGAATGCACACTGGTGAGCCGCACGGGAAAAGCGCGGGCCCCGCGACGTCGCGGGCACGCGTCCGGCGACCTTCCGAAACACCACTGATCGAGCAAACAACAACAAGAGCGTTAATCATCAACATGTCGCAAACTGGCGATCGCCAGCCGAATTACTGCACGCCCTTCCCGCACTGTGCCGCACACCTTGCGGCAGCCTTCACGGCGAATCGGCAGTCCACGGCCCAAAGCGGCCTGGTAGCACACGGCAGTAGAAAAACCTCTCCTTCCACGGTCGTACGGCAAATACAACATCAGAGGCAACCACGTCACTGAGCCCGCATGAGAATCGCAGGTAGCGTGATGACCCGTCAACGGGGCCCGGAAAGTGGGAGCGGTGACTCTCAGGTAGCTACGTCTGAAAAGCGCCACCGCCCGGTGGACCCGTAAAGCAACGTTCAGTTCACTCGGCCCGCTCCGGTCCCACTCCCGTCGAACCCACGGCACGGAAGTCCCGCCGCCGGCCCGGGCGGCCCGCCTCTGCCACGGTTCCTAGTCCGCCCGGTCCTTCGCCGCCCCCAGCCGGCTGTGCGCCCGCCCGTACGCGAAGTAGATCACGGTGCCGACGAGCATCCAGGCCCCGAAGCGGAGCCAGGTCTCCGTGGGGAGGTTGAGCATCAGCCACAGCGACGCCAGTACGGAGGCGATGGGGAGCGCGGGCACCAGCGGGGTGCGGAAGGCGCGGGGCAGGTCGGGGCGGGTGTGGCGGAGGACGACGACGCCGACCGCCACCACGACGAAGGCGAACAGGGTGCCGATGTTCACCAGTTCCGCCAGCTCCGACAGGCTGGTGAAGCCGGCGATGACGGCGACCACCACGCCGAGCAGCACCGTGGAGCGGTACGGGGTGCCGTAGTGCGGGTGGACCCGCGAGAAGGTCCTGGGTAGCAGTCCGTCACGGCTCATCGCGAAGAACACCCGGGACTGGCCGAGCAGCAGGATCAGGCAGACGGTGGTGAGCCCGACCGCGGCGCCGAAGCTGATGAGCCCGGCGTAGAAGGGGTGCCCGGTAGCCTTGAAGGCGTCCGCGAGCGGCGCGTCCACCGTCAGCCGGGTGTACTTCTCCATGCCGGTGACCACCAGGGACACCGCGACGTAGAGCACGGTGCAGACGACGAGCGAGCCGAGCAGGCCGCGGGGCACGTCGCGTTGCGGGTCGCGGGTCTCCTCGGCCGCGGTCGCCACGATGTCGAAGCCGATGAAGGCGAAGAAGACGACGGCCGCCGCGGTGAAGATGCCCTGGACGCCGAAGGTGGTCGGCTCGTACCCGAACATGACCTGGATCAGCGGGGCGGCCAGGCCCGAACCGCGGTCGGCGGTGCCCTCGGCCGGCGGGACGAAGGGGCGCCAGTTGTCGACCTCGATGAAGAACGCCCCGGCCACGATCACCAGCACCACCACCCCCACCTTGACCGCCACGATCAGCGAGGTGATCCGCGCGGACAGCTTCATGCCGGCCACCAGCACCCCGGTGATCACCAGCACCAGCACGAAGGCGAGCAGGTCGAAGCCGACGCCGTCCGCCTCGCCGCCCGACAGCCGGGCCGGCAGGTGCCAGCCGACGTTGTCCATCAGCGAGCGCACGTACCCCGACCAGCCGACGGCCACCACGGCGCAGCCCAGCGCCAACTCCAGCATCAGGTCCCAGCCGATGATCCAGGCCGGGAGTTCGCCGAGCGAGGCGTACGCGAAGGTGTAGGCGGAGCCGGCGACCGGCACGGTGGAGGCGAACTCCGCGTAGCACAGGGCCGCCAGGGCACAGACCAGGCCGGCGGCGAGGAAGGCGAGCGCGACCGCGGGGCCCGCCGTGTTCCTGGCGATCTGGCCGGTCAGGACGAAGATGCCGGTGCCGATGACCACGCCGACCCCGAAGACGGTGAGGTCGAGCGCGGAGAGCGACTTGTTCAGCGCGTGGTCCGGTTCCTCGGTGTCCCGGATGGACTGCTCGACAGATTTCGTCCGGAAATAGCCCCCGGCGTCGCCCCTGGGTACCCGTGCACTCACCGGTGCTCCTTATGGCTCCGCTCCGCCGCGCACCCGACCCGTACCTGGCGCTGCGCGTGTACGCGCCAAGGTCTCGCACGGCGGAGACGGGCCGGCCGCGCACCCCGCCGGCGACCGCACGGTTCACCCGATGGGGTGCGGGGCGACGCGGCGGGGATCGCCCACCCGGAGCAGTGCGGGGAGGGCCGACGGGGGCGGGCGTACGGGTCCGAGCTCAGGCGTACGGGTCCGGCCGGGCCTGCGGTGCGGGGGCTGGGGGTACCGGTGCCGGGCTCGGGCCTGCGGTGCGGGGCCCGGGCGTACGGGTACTGGGCTCGGCCCTGCGGTGCCGGGGGCGGGCGTACGCGTGCAGAGCTCGGACCTGCGGTGCCCGGTCCGCCCGACGCGTGCCGGGCCCGGGCACCACGAAGCCGGGCCGGCCCGGACGGCGGGTGCCGTGGGGGCCGACCCGGCAGCGGTCGGTCGGTGCGCCCGGGCGCCCCTCAGCGGGGGCCGGGCGCCGGGGCTCAGTCGCGCGCCGGCTCCGCCGAGCCGGTGCGGGCGCCGGCGGCGTCCGCCTCGTACCGGCCGTCGATCTGCGCCACCAGGCCGGTCACCTGGCGTGCGATGTCGGGGGCGGTGAGGCCGATCTCGGCCAGCACCTCCTTGCGGGAGGCGTGGTCGAGGAAGCGCGGCGGGATGCCGAAGTCGCGCAGCGGGACGTCCACGCCCGCGTCGCGCAGCGCCTGGGCGATGGCGGAGCCGACGCCGCCGACCCGGCTGTTGTCCTCGACGGTGACGACCACCCGGTGCCGCTCGGCCAGCGCCGGCATCGCCTCGTCCACCGGCTTGACCCAACGCGGGTCGACCACGGTGGTCGAGATGCCCTGCTTGTCCAGGAGGTCGGCGACCTCAAGGCACATCGGGGCGAGGGCGCCCACCGAGACGAGCAGCACGTCGGCGCGCCCGGCGGCGCGGCCCTCGGGGGCCGGCTCGCGCAGGATGTCCATGCCGCCGATCCGGTCCACGGCCTGCACGGCCGGGCCCACCGCGCCCTTGGAATAGCGCACCACGGTCGGCGCGTCGGTAACCTCCACGGCCTCCCGGAGCTGGGCGCGGACCTGGTCGGCGTCGCGCGGCGCGGCCAGCCGCAGCCCCGGCACCACCTGGAGGATGGACATGTCCCACATGCCGTTGTGCGAGGCGCCGTCGGTGCCGGTGATCCCGGCCCGGTCCAGCACGAAGGTGACCCCGCACTTGTGCAGCGCCACGTCCATCAGGACCTGGTCGAAGGCGCGGTTGAGGAAGGTCGCGTAGACGGCGAAGACCGGGTGCAGGCCGCCGGTGGCCAGGCCCGCAGCCGAGACCGCCGCGTGCTGCTCGGCGATGCCGACGTCGAAGACCCGGTCGGGGAACTCCTTGGCGAACTTCTCCAGGCCCACCGGCTGGAGCATGGCCGCCGTGATCGCCACGATGTCCTTGCGCTCCTTGCCGAGCTTGACCATCTCCTCGCCGAAGACCGAGGTCCAGTCGGCGCCCGAGTTGGAGATCGGCAGTCCGGTGTCGGGGTGGATCTTGCCCACCGCGTGGAAGCGGTCGGCCTCGTCCTGGAGGGCGGGCGTGTACCCGCGGCCCTTCTCGGTGAGGCAGTGCACGATCACCGGGCCGCCGAACCGCTTGGCCCGCTCCAGCGCCGACTCCAGCGCCTCGATGTCGTGGCCGTCGATCGGGCCGACGTACTTCAGACCCAGGTCCTCGAACATGCCCTGCGGCGCGATGAAGTCCTTGAGGCCCTTCTTGGCGCCGTGCAGCGTGCCGTACAGCGGGCGGCCGACGACCGGGGTGCGCTCCAGGAGGTCCTTGCCGCGGGCGAGGAAGCGCTCGTAGCCGTCGGTGGTGCGCAGCGTCGCGAGGTGGTTGGCGAGGCCGCCGATGGTCGGCGCGTACGAACGCTCGTTGTCGTTGACGACGATGACCAGCGGACGGTCCTTGGCCACCGCGATGTTGTTCAGGGCCTCCCAGGCCATGCCGCCGGTCAGCGCGCCGTCGCCGATGACGGCGACGACGTGGTCCTTCTTGCGGAGGATCTCGTTGGCCTTGGCGATGCCCTCGGCCCAGCCGAGGACGGTGGAGGCGTGGCTGTTCTCGATGACGTCGTGCTCGGACTCGGCGCGCGAGGGGTAGCCGGAGAGGCCGCCCTTGCCCTTGAGCTTGGAGAAGTCCTGCCGGCCCGTGAGGAGTTTGTGCACGTAGGACTGGTGTCCGGTGTCGAAGAGCACCCGGTCCTTCGGGGAGTCGAAGACACGGTGCAGGGCGATGGTGAGCTCCACCACGCCGAGGTTGGGTCCGAGGTGCCCGCCGGTCTTGGAGACGGCTTCCACGAGGAAGGAGCGGATCTCCGTCGCCAGCTCGTCCAGTTGCTCGGTACTGAACTTGTCGAGGTCGCGTGGCCGCTTGACCCGGCTCAGCAGTCGCCACCCGTCCGCTGCCTCCGCACGCGCTGCACGCGGCTCCTTCGGCACTTGCGCCTCCTTGGTGTAAAGCTGTCGAGCCTTGCCGGTCTGACGAGTCTAATGTTCCGCACTTATCGGTGATGTCGAGAGGATGCGATGTAACTCACGCGAGTGGTCTACTTCCCGTGCGGGACGCGGCTCGACCGCGCGTGCGTACCGTGCGCCCGGCGGAACGGGGCAGGCGCCCCGGGCCCGACACCCGGCCGACCACCCCCGGAGCGGCCCCTAGCGCCCCCGACGGGCGACGCGCGGACGGGGCACAGATGGTGTATGGGGGCGGGTGGGGCGTAGGGGGCAGCATTCGGGCTGCATCTGGGCTGCATCCGGACTGCATTCGGGCTACGCACCGGCTGCGTACGAGCGATGCGCGGCACGGGCCCGCACGCGGCGGCCGGCCGACCGCGGGCAGCGGGCAGCGGGCAGCGGGCCACAGACCGGACCGCCGGCCACGACCCACGGCCCACCCGACCACCAACGCCGTACGCCCTAGCCCCGGCCCGCCACTAGCCGCGGCCCGCCGACCGCTGGGTGCGGCGCGCGACCGAGTCGATCACCACGGCCGCCAGCAGCACACCACCGGTGATCATGTACTGCACGGACGCCTCGATGCCCAGCAGCGTCATGCCGGAGGCGATGGAGCCGATCACCAACATGCCGAGCAGCGCCGACCAGACGCTGCCCCGGCCGCCGAAGAGGCTGGTGCCGCCGATCACGGCCGCGGCGATGGCCTCCATCAGCAGGTTCCCGGTGCCGGCGCCCTGGTTGGCGGCGGCGATCCGGGAGGCGATGAAGAGGCCACCGACCGAGGCCATCAGCCCGGAGACGGCGAAGACGGCGATGCGTACGAAGGTGACGTTGATGCCCGCCCGGCGCGCCGCCTCCACGCCGCCGCCCACCGCGAAGACCTGGCGCCCGAAGCGGGTGCGGCGCAGCAACACGTCGTAGCCGATGAGCACCACCAGGAAGATCAGCAGGGCCAGCGGCAGCCCCTTGTACTCGTTGAGCCGCCAGGCCGCCGCGAAGGCGAGGACGGCCAGCACGCCGGTGCGCGCCAGGATCTCGCCGAGCGGCCGGTGCGGCACGCCCGCGGCCCGGCGGCGGTGGGCGTCCAGGAGCTGGGCGGCGAGGAATCCGGCGACGGCGAGCCCGGCGACGCCGTAGGCCACCGCGATGTAGACGAAGTAGTGGCTGGTGAGGTTGACGATGAAGCTGTCGCGATCGAGGTTGATGGTGCCGGTGGTGCCCAGCACCTGGAGCATCAGGCCGTTCCAGGCCAGCAGCCCGGCCAGCGTCACCACGAACGCCGGCACCCCGATGCGGGCGAAGAAGAAGCCGTGCACCGCGCCGGCCACCGCCCCGGAGGCGAGGGCGACGAGGATCGCGAGCCCCTCGGGCACGCCCTCGTTGACGTGCAGTACGGCGACGACGGCGGCGGCGAGGCCGCTGACCGAGCCGACCGACAGGTCGATCTCGCCGAGCAGCAGCACCAGGACGATGCCGACCGAGATCATGCCGGTGCCGACGATGTAGATGGACAGGTCGGAGAGGTTCTTCGGGGAGAGGAAGGCCGAGTCCTGCCACTGGAAGACGGCCCAGATGATCGCCAGCCCGACGACGACGGGCACCGCGCCGAGTTCACCGCCGCGCAGCTTGCGGCCGAACTCCTGCACGTACCCCGCGAGGCCGCGCTCGCGGACCAGCAGCCGGGGGTCGACGGCGGCGATCGCGCCGGGGGCCGCGGGCTCGCCCTCGATGGCCGGTCCTGCCGCCGGTTCCGCCGGCGGGTCCGCAGCGGGGACACCGGATGCGGGCGGATCGGCGTGCGCGGCGGCGTGCGGAGGTGCGGTGGACGGGCGCGGCTCGTCGGCCGCGCCGTCGGCCGGCTTGTCCAGATCGGGGCTCACGCGAGGTCCTCCGGGTCCGAGATACGGGCCTTACGGCGGGTGACAGCGTTGTCGGTGGCGCCGGTGATCGCGGCGATGATCTCCTCCTGTGAGGTGCTCCGAACGTCGAAGGTGCCGTTGTTGCGGCCCAGCCGCAGCACCGCCACCCGGTCGGCCACCGCCTTGACGTCGGCCATGTTGTGGCTGATGAGGATCACCGCGAGGCCGCGCTCACGCAGCCGCTCCACCAGGTCGAGCACCTGGGCGGTCTGCTCGACGCCCAGCGCCGCGGTCGGCTCGTCCAAGATCACCAGGCCGGGTTCGCCCAGCATGGAGCGGGCGATGGCCACCGTCTGGCGCTGCCCGCCGGAGAGCGCGGCGATGGGGATGCGCACGCTGGGGATGCGGATGGACAGCGTCCGGAGCAGTTCGCGGGCCCGGCGCTCCATCTCGACCTCGTCCAGGATGCCGGCGCGGGTGAGCTCCCGGCCGAGGAAGAGGTTGCCGACCACGTCGATGTTGTCGCAGAGCGCGAGGTCCTGGTAGACCGTCGCGACGCCGAGCGCCTGGGCGTCGTGCGGGCGCTCGACCCGGACCCGCCGGCCGCGCCACTCGATCACCCCGCCGTCCGCGGGGCCGACCCCGGCGACCGTCTTGACCAGGGTGGACTTGCCGGCGCCGTTGTCGCCCACCAGGGCGACCACCTCGCCGGCGTGGACCTCCAGATCGACGTCGGTGAGCGCCTGGACGGCACCGAACCGTTTGGAGATCCCGCGCAACGCCAGTACGGGCGTAGCGGTCACGTCAACCATCTCCTTCGCCGCCCGTCGGGGCGGGTCTGCGCCGCACCGCCGGGGCGGGCGCGTCGAAGCCGGGTGCCCGGCCGGGGCCCGGCCGCGGTGGGCAGGGGCGGGGGCTAGCGCAGTCCGGCCCGCTCGCAGGCGGCCCGGTACCTGGGCGTGCAGATCTTGCCCAGCGGGTAGAGGCGGTCCTTGACCACGGTGTCCTTGATGTTGTCCACGGTCAGCGCGACCGGGGGGATCAGCGTGGCGGGGACGTCCTGCTCGGTCGGGCTGTCCACGGTGGTCTTCGCCGGCACGTCCTCGCCCCAGCCGAGCGCCACCGCCATCTCGGCCGCGGTCCTGGCCTCGACCTTGTACGACTTGTAGACGCTCATGAACTGCTCACCCGCGACGATGCGCTGCACGGCGGCGAGCTCCGCGTCCTGCCCGGTCACCGGCGGGATCGTGGCGAACCCGCCGTGCTGGAGCGCGGTGATCGCGCCGCCCGCCATGCCGTCGTTGGCCGCGTACACGCCGACGATCCGGTCCTTGCCGAGCGAGGAGATCGCGCCGTTCATGCTGTCGTGGGCGAGGTTGGGCAGCCACTTCTCCACGTCGTAGGACTTGCCGACCTTGACCTTGCCGCGGAAGACGGAGAGCGCCCCCTCCTTGTACATGGCGGCGTTCGGGTCGGCCTCCCAGCCGTTGAGCATGACGATCTGGCCGCGGTCGACCTTGCTGCCCATCTCCTCCAGCAGCGACCTGGCCTGGACCCGGCCGACCTCCGCGTTGTCGAAGGAGGTGTACGCGGAGATGGGGCCCTCGGCCAGCCGGTCGTAGGCGACCACCGGGATGTCCGCGTCGTGCGCCTTCTCGACGGAGCTGGCGATGGACTTGGAGTCCACCGCGTCCAGAACGATCACGTCGACGTCCTTGGTGATCATGGAGTCGACCTGTTGCTGTTGGACCGAGGCGTCCGATTTGGCGTTCACGTACTTGACGTCGCAGGCCGAGCAGAGCTCCTTGACCCGCTTCGTGATCAGGGGCTTGTCGAAGTTCTCGTAGCGCGCGGTCTGGTCTTCCGGCAGCAGAAGCCCGATCGTGAGGGGAGCGCCCTGCTGGCGGTCCCGCGACTCCTTGCTGTCCGCCTCCTTGGCCTTGCCGCACGCGGCCAGACCGACGGTGAGGCTGGCCGCGGCGGTGGCGATGACGACACGCCGGAGCGTCGCGTTCATGTGGGGTACCTCCCTGACGCGGCCGTCCGTGCGGCCGAGGTGGCAGGCAGTCAACTCGCCAGTAACTCACGCGTCAAGAAGTAAATCCTTAACGAGATGGCAACGGTGCCATTCGTAACTTATGTGAACGTGGCGACTTCGGTGCACACAACACGAAACCGCCCCCACGCGGGTGCGTGGGGGCGGCTGGGGTACGTGTGGCGGCCGGGGTGTTGGAGTAGCGGTACGCCCGGCCGGGGCGGAGCTGGGCCCGGCGGTCGGGCCAGGGCCGCAGCGGCTACGGTGCGCGCGGCGGGCGGCGCCGGCACCCGGGTCGGCCCAGGCGCCGGGCAGCCCGTGCCGGTCAGGCCAGGGCCGGTGTGCCCGTGGTGAGGGAGCCGTCGAGGAGCGTGGAGTCGCCCATCTCGCTCAGCACCAGGGCCAGCGCGCCGAGCACCTCGGCCCGGCTGCCGAGCGCGCCGGGCAGCACCGAGAGCTGGCGGGCGGCGCTGGGGATCGCGTACCGCGCGACGGAGTCCCGTATCGGGTCGAGCACCAGGTCACCGGCGTCCGCGAGATCGCCGCCGAGCACCACCCGGCTGGGGTTGAGCAGATTGCACAGGTTGGCCACGCCGCTGCCCACGTGCCGGCCGACGTCGGCGATCACCCGGCGGCAGCCGGGGTCGCCGTCCTGGGCGAGCGCCACCATGCGCTCCATGGTCAGGTCGGGGCCGTGGCTTGAGTGCAGCAGCGGCAGTACGTACCGGGCGGCGGTGAAGGTCTCCAGGCAGCCGCGGTTGCCGCAGCGGCACACCGGGCCGGACTCGTCGAGGGTGATGTGGCCGATCTCGCCCGCCGTGCCGCCCGGGCCGCGGTAGATCTGGCCGCTGATCACCAGGCCGGCGCCGACGCCGCTGGCCACCTTGATGTACGCGAGGTCGGCCACGCCCCGGCCGCTGCCCCACACCAGTTCGCCGAGCGCGCCCAGATTGGCGTCGTTGTCCACGTAGACCGGGACGCCGAGCCTGGCCGCGAGGTCATCGCGCGGGTTGGTGCCGGCCCAGCCCGGCAGGATCGCCGTGGAACCGAGCGTTCCGGAGGCCACGTCGATGGGGCCCGGCACGCCGAGCCCCACGCCCACCACCTTGGCCGGGTCGATGCCGCTGACCTCGATCAGGCGGCCGACCAGGTGCTCGGCGCGGTCCATGCCCTGCGCCGCGGAGGCGTCCACGTCCAGCGGTTCGGTCTCCTCGGCGAGCACCTGGTGGGCCAGGTTGCCGACGGCCACCCGCAGGTGGGCGTGGCCGAAGTCGACGCCCACCACGATGCCGGCGTCGCCGCTGAGCGCGACGCTGCGGGCGCGGCGCCCGCCGGCTGAGGTCGGGGTGACCTCGACCGTGCCGCCGTCCTTGAGCTCGCGGACGATGTTGGAGACCGTGGCGGCCGAGAGCCCCGTGGTACGGGCGATCTCCGCCTGGGTGAGCGATCCCGCCATCCGCACCGCGCGGACGACCCGCTCAAGGTTGGCCCGGTGCAGCGATGACTGCGATCCCGGAGTCTCCACGCCCATCCCACTCCTGCCTTGGCGAACGGCTCGCCGGCCGGCCGCCGGCCGGACCACAGGGGCGGGTCCGGCACTGTCTCCAACATGTGAACTCTAAGCTGAGCCGTACTGGTTGTCGCGCGTCAAGTCCGCTCCCCGCCCCCGGCCGCCCGACGGGGGCGGCCCCGGCGACCGGACGGGGCGAGGAGCAGGTGCAGCGGCACCGTAACTCCCAGGGACTCGGCCGTGCGCCGCGGGGTGCCACGGGGCGACCCCGGCCCCGCCGCACCGGGGGGCGGGGCCGGGGCCTGACGGGGCTCCGTGGTCGGGCGGGGCGGGGCGGAACGCGCCGGCGGAGGGCGGGACGGGCCCGGGAGGTGACCGGTGCGCCCGGTGTGGAGGGGTCGACTACTTGAGGGCGCCGGCGGTGAGGCCGGCCTGGACCTGGCGTTGGAAGATGATGTACACCGCAAGGACCGGCAGCATCGCGATCAGCAGGCCGGAGAAGAGCACCGCCCAATCGCCCTTGTACCCCTGGGAGACGGCGAGTTCCACCAGCCCCTGGGGAAGCAGCTTGTCTTCGTCGTCGCCCTGGTTCAGTACGTAGGGCAGCATGTACTGGTTCCACTGGCCGAGGAAGTTGAAGATCCCGATGCTGATCAGTCCGGGCTTGGCCATCGGGAGCATGACCTGGAAGAACGTGCGCGTGTGGGAGGCGCCGTCCAGCATGGCGGCCTCCGCGACGGAGGTCGGCAGCGTCCTGAAGAACGAGGTCAGGAAGAACACCGTGAACGGCAGCGAGTACGCGATGTAGACCAGGATCAGACCGTGCTTGGTGTTGAGCATCTCCATGTTCTGCAACACGAAGTACAGCGGGACCAGCGCCAGCACGATGGGAAAGCTCATCCCGCCCACGAACAGGAAGTAGATGAACCGGTTCCCGCGGAATTCGAACCGGGCCAGTACGTAGGCGGCCATCGCGCCCAGCAGCATCGTGCCGAACAGCGAACCGGCCACCACCACGGCCGAGTTCAGGAAGTACCGCCCCATGTTCGCGGTCTGCCACGCGTCCGACCAGTTCCCGAAGTGCAACGAGGACGGCAGCGACCAGGGCGAGGTGAAGATCTCCTTGTCGGTCTTCAAGGAACTCATCGCCGCCCACAACAGCGGCATCGTCACCAACAGGCCCCACACGGCCAGGATTCCGTGCGAGAACACGTTCAACACGCCACCCGCGTAATCCCGCCGCTCCTTCCCGGTCGGCGCGGACGGTGCGCTGTGGTGGGCCCCGGTAGTCCCTTCCTCCTTGGCCAGGTCCAGTGCGCCGGTGGCCCGGCGTGGTGGTTCTTCGGTCATGGAGCTTCACTCCCCCCGGTACGACGTCGGTCGGCGTCGTGGCGCGGCTGGATTCCCTGTGGATGACGGGGCGTTACGGGCCGGGGCATGTCAGAACTCCAGCCTTTCGCGGCGGCCGAGCCGCATGACGATCGCGGCGAAGATCATCGTGACGATCAACAGGGCCACGCCCAACGCCGTTCCGTAACCCGCCTGCCCGTCCTGAATGCCCTTCGTGTACACGAACCACGTCAGGACCTCGGTCGAATAGTCAGGACCACCGGGCCCGACCGTCATGATCTGGACCACGGCGAACGAATCCAACGCCAGGATTCCCATGTACACCCAACCGGTCTGCACCGTGTCCCACAACAACGGCAAGGTGATCCGGAAGAACGTCGTGAACCGGTTCGCCCCGTCGAGCAGGGCCGCCTCGTAGAAATCCCGCGGAATCGTGCTCATGGCGGCCGAGAACAACACCACGTAGAACCCGACGTTGCTCCACACCATCACCGCCATCACACACCACAGCGCATACTTCGGATCACCCAGCCAGTTCGGCTGGAACGAATCGAGTCCGATGCCCGAAAGGAACGAGTTCAACGCGCCACTGTTCGGGTTGTACGCGAACTGGAAGATCAGCGCCACGATCGCGATCGACAGCACCTGCGGAAAGAAGTACACCACCTTGTACACGGAGGATCCCTGTACGCCCGAGACCACCGCGCCCTTGCGCCGCCCGCCCACGTTCAGCATGAAGGCGAAGAACAGCCCCATGCCGAGCGTCACGAGCGGCAACACGAGCAACAACACCAGATTGTTCCGCAAGGCATGCCAGAAGACGTCGTCTTCCCACATCTTGCGGTAATTGTCGAACCCCACCATCTGGATATCGGAGCTCAAACCGCTCCAGTTGGTGAACGAATAGTAGATGGCCTGGACGAACGGCGAGAGAACAAACACCGCATAGATCGCCAGAGGCAGGGCCAAGAACCCTACGATGAAGCCGTACTTACCGTGCCGCACTGCTACCGACCCCATTTCCCGCCCGCGAGGCATGATCTGGTCGACGCCGGACTAGCGGTGCCGGTACTTCTTCACCGCATCGTCCCGAGCGGTCTCGTCAGCGAACTTCTGGCACTTGTCCATGCACTCCTTGGGCGACAGGCGACCCGCCATCATCTCGCCCAGTGCGGACGTGCCGATCTTTTCCTTCTGCAAGCGCACGTACCAGTCCTGGAGCCGCGGGTTCACCACGTTCTCCCCCGCCTTCGTCCACAGCTCCTGCGCCGACGCCAGCCCCGGCGCGAGCGTCAGCCCCTCGGTGCCACCGTTCAGCGAGGAGAGCGAGGACACCTGCTTGATGAACGTCTGCGTCGACTTCTCGCCCAGCATGATCCGCAGCAACTCCATGCCCCCCTGCGGGTTCTTCGCGTTCTTCGGCACGATGAACGGCTCACCACCGGAGGCCCAGATCGTCCCGAACGGCAGCTTGTCACTCGCATCCAGCGAGGACGGCGCACCCACCGCCATGTCGAAGTTCTTCGGCGTCGTCTTCTTGGACTCGTTCTCCACCCACGAGCCGTTCGGGATGAAGAGCGCCTTGCCCTCGTTCCACGCCACCTGTGACTGGGTGTGGTCAAGGCCCGGGGTGCCCTTGAGGATGTATCCCTTGGCCTGCAATTCGTGGTACGCCTCGAACGCCGACTTCACCGCATCGTGCTTCCAGGCGTTCGGCTCCAGGTTGTCGATCGCGTCCAACACCTCGCGACCGCCGATCTTCGCGATGAACGGATACAGGCTGAACGGCAGGTAGTACGGGTACTTCCCCGGATACGTCCACCCCGCGATCCCCTGCTTCTTCGCGTCCTCACACAGCTTGAGCATCGCGTCCCAGTCCTGCGGGTACTCCCAACCGTGCTTCGCCAACAGCGACTTCGAATACCACACCCCGTAGATCGTGTAGGCGTAGTACAGAACCCAGACCTCGTCCCCGTCGAACTGCCCCATCTCCGCCACGCCGGGCCGCAGCGTGTCCCGCACCTTCTTCTTCGGATCGTCCAGGGACGGCGCGTCCAAAAGCGCCCGCAGGTCCGTCAACTGCTCCTTGGCGACCAGCGTCCCGAAATCCATCTGTTCCGCACCCGAGTTGTCGATCAGGTCCGGCGGCGTACCCCCGTTGAACCGCGGCGCCAACCGCGCCTGGATCTTCTGCGTCGCCGTGTGCTTGATCTTCCCGTCCGTCTTCGGATAAGCCGCCACGTACTGCGCCTCAGCGGCCTTCGCGTACTCATCACCGAAGCCACCGTCGAAAATGACGACGTCAAGCCCCGCGCCCTCGTTGACCGCCAGCGGATTCTTCGCCGTCCGCTCTCCCTTTTCGACCTGCTTGGTGTCGTCACCACCACCGGTCGCACAGGCGCTCAGCGCCGTCATCGTGGGCACCGAGATCAGCCCGATTGCCGCTGCTCGTTTCACCAGATCGCGTCGACCGAATTCTGAGGTGAATCCCATGGCAAGTCCTCGCCTTCTTCAGGACTGTGCGGTGCCAGATCTCCCGTACTTCGTCCGCGTACGACGAACGCCCCGACACCGCGGGTCAGATAGAGCTGGAGGTGCTGAATTGCGCAAAGACACGGACGACGGGCACGCGTCAGATTTGGGCGCGCACATCCGTCGTCGGGTCCATTGCCGTGGACCACGGCGGATCAGACGCGACAGGTATAGTCCACTTGGCGTGACGGGGCAAGATTGGCAGCAGAAATCGTGTGCGTCTTTCCCGAGTTGAGACCTCGGCGGCTTACCACCACCGATGGCACAGCGGGGCGCCCGAACCCGCACGTCCGAAGTGCTTTTCCACCCCTGGCACGCACGTACCGCGGACATCTCGGAGCCTCGCTGGATTGCCCGTGCCACACCATCTCCGACCTGCCCTTTCGGGCAGCGCAGACAGGCTCTGGCGGCCCGCCCGTAGCACCGGCCGCAGACACGGAAGCGGGCCGCATTCCCGCTGGGGAATGCGGCCCGCTCAGGCTTACCCGGGCCGGCTGGAAACCGCCCGTGCCGATACGGAAGGGCGGATTTCTCTCACCCGGCCATCGGCTTAGTCCAGACCTTTAGCGCACCGGAACGAAATTGCCGACCCGGTGCGCTCGGCCGGTTCTTTACTTGCGGATCAGCGACCGCAGGACGTACTGCATGATGCCGCCGTTGCGGTAGTAGTCCGCCTCGCCGGGGGTGTCGATGCGCACGACGGCGTCGAACTCCACGCCACTGTCGGTGGTGACCTTGACGGTGCGCGGCGTGGCGCCGTCGTTGAGCGCGGTCACACCGGCGATGGCGAAGGTCTCCTCGCCGGTCAGGCCGAGCGTCTCGGCCGTGGCGCCCTCGGGGAACTGGAGCGGCAGCACGCCCATGCCGATCAGGTTGGAGCGGTGGATGCGCTCGTAGGACTCGGCGATGACGGCCTTGACGCCGAGCAGCGCGGTGCCCTTGGCGGCCCAGTCGCGGGAGGAGCCGGAGCCGTACTCCTTGCCGGCCAGGACGACCAGCGGGATGCCGGCGGCCTGGTAGTTCTGCGACGCGTCGTAGATGAAGGAGACCGGGCCGTCCGCGACGGTGAAGTCGCGGGTGAAGCCGCCCTCGGTGCCGGGCGCGATCTGGTTGCGCAGCCGGATGTTGGCGAACGTGCCGCGGATCATGACCTCGTGGTTGCCTCGGCGCGAGCCGTAGGAGTTGAAGTCACGCCGCTCGACGCCGTGCTCGGTGAGGTACTTGCCCGCCGGGGTGTCGGCCTTGATGGCGCCGGCCGGCGAGATGTGGTCGGTGGTGACCGAGTCGCCGAGCTTGGCCAGGACGCGCGCACCGGCGATGTCCTGCACCGGCGACGGCTCCATGGCCATGCCCTCGAAGTAGGGGGGCTTGCGCACGTAGGTGGACTCGGCGTCCCACTCGAAGGTGTTGCCGGTGGGGATCGGCAGCGCCTGCCACTGGGCGTCGCCGGCGAAGACGTCGCTGTAGGACTTGGAGAACATGTCCTCGCCGATGGCGCTGGCGACCACGTCGTTGACCTCGGCCTCGGTCGGCCAGATGTCGGCGAGGTAGACCGGCTTGCCCTCGGTGTCGGTGCCCAGCGCCTCGGTGGTGATGTCCACCTTCATGGAGCCGGCGAGCGCGTACGCGACGACCAGCGGCGGGGACGCCAGGTAGTTCATCTTGACGTCGGGGTTGATCCGGCCCTCGAAGTTGCGGTTGCCGGAGAGCACCGAGGTGACGGCCAGGTCGTTCTCGTTGACGGCCTTGGAGACCTCGTCCGGCAGCGGGCCGGAGTTGCCGATGCAGGTGGTGCAGCCGTAGCCGACGAGGTTGAAGCCGACCTTGTCGAGGTAGGGGGTCAGGCCCGCCTTGTCGAAGTAGTCGGTGACGACCTTGGAGCCGGGCGCGAGGGTGGTCTTGACCCAGGGCTTGCGGGTCAGGCCCTTCTCCACCGCCTTCTTGGCCACCAGCGCGGCGGCGACCATGACGTACGGGTTGGAGGTGTTGGTGCACGAGGTGATGGCGGCGACGGTGACGGCGCCGTGGTCGATCTCGTACGTCGATCCGTCGGGGGCGGTGACGGTGGTCGGCCGGGTCGGCACGCCGTTGGTGGCGGCCGGCGCGTCGGAGGCCGGGAAGGACTCCTTGCCCGCCTCCTCGTCGTCGCTGACGTAGTTCCGCACGTCCTGCGCGAACTGCTGGGCGGCGTTCGCCAGCACGATGCGGTCCTGCGGGCGCTTGGGGCCGGCGATGGACGGCACCACGGTGGCCAGGTCCAGTTCGAGCTTCTCGGAGTAGTCAGGCTCGGCGGCCGGGTCCAGCCACAGGCCCTGCTCCTTGGCGTACGCCTCGACGAGCGCGAGCTGCTGCTCGGAGCGGCCGGTCAGCTTCAGGTAGTTGATGGTCTCGGCGTCGATCGGGAAGATCGCCGCGGTCGAGCCGAACTCCGGCGACATGTTGCCGATGGTGGCGCGGTTGGCCAGCGAGGTGGCGGCCACGCCCTCGCCGTAGAACTCCACGAACTTGCCGACCACACCGTGCTTGCGCAGCATCTCGGTGATGGTGAGCACCAGGTCGGTGGCGGTGGTGCCGGGCTTGAGCTCACCGGTGAGCTTGAAGCCGACGACCCGCGGGATGAGCATGGAGACCGGCTGGCCGAGCATGGCCGCCTCGGCCTCGATGCCGCCGACGCCCCAGCCGAGGACGCCGAGGCCGTTGACCATGGTGGTGTGCGAGTCGGTGCCGACCAGGGTGTCGGGGTACGCCTGGCCGCCGCGGACCATGACGGTGCGGGCCAGGTGCTCGATGTTGACCTGGTGCACGATGCCGGTGCCCGGCGGGACGACCTTGAACTCGTCGAACGCGGTCTGGCCCCAGCGCAGGAACTGGTAGCGCTCGCGGTTGCGGCCGTACTCCAGCTCGACGTTCTGCGCGAACGCCTCGTGGGTGCCGAACTTGTCGGCGATGACGGAGTGGTCGATGACCAGCTCGGCCGGGGCCAGCGGGTTGATCTTCGCCGGGTCGCCGCCCAGCTCCTTGACGGCCTCACGCATGGTGGCGAGGTCCACGACGCAGGGCACGCCGGTGAAGTCCTGCATGATCACGCGGGCCGGGGTGAACTGGATCTCCTGGCTAGGCTGCGCCTGCGAGTCCCAGTTGCCCACCGCACGGATGTGGTCGGCGGTGATGTTCGCGCCGTCCTCGGTACGGAGCAGGTTCTCCAGCAGCACCTTCAGGCTGTAGGGCAGGCGGGCGGAGCCCTCGACCTTGTCCAGCTTGAAGATCTCGTACGACTCGTCGCCCACGCGCAGCGTGCTGCGGGCGTCGAAGCTGTTCGCCGACACGACAGTCTCCTTCATGCATGAATTCGCGCGTACCACCGCATCCTGCCGCCCGGGGACCTTGCCGATCCGCTAAGGTGTGCCTAACTTAGGTTCACCTAACTAGCGCGACAGCGGTACGCCTTCCCGGCAGATATCTCGATGTCGAGATAACTCTAGTACATCGCTGGCGCACGGTCATGCGCTGGCCTGCCCCTCGCGCACCACGCGGCCCTACTGCCGCACGCCTCACGGCTCGTCCGCCACGCGTCTCAAGGCTCGTCCGCAGCGCCCCCGCGCGGCCCCGGGCACCGGGCACCGGGCCCCAGGCGCCGCCCGGCGCACGGCCCGTCGTGCGCCGGGCGCTCCCCGCCGGTCCCGATCGGCACCGGTGGGCGCTGGTGGGCGTAGGTCGGCGCTGGTGGGCGTAGGTCGGCGCCGGGCCGGCGCCCGGCGCGCGCGTACGACGGGCCGCGACGGGCCAGTGGACTCCGCGCGCCCGCGGCCCCCGCGTTCCCGGACCGCTGGCCCGCCGGCCCGTGGTGCCCTACGGCGTCCGCATGGCCCGCTTATCGAGCTCCGCGCCGACGCTCCCCGGGCTCCCGGCTGCTGCACGGCTGTGCTGACTTGCTGGCTGTGCTGACTCTTCCGGCTGCTTCCACTGCTTCCACTGCTTCTGGCTGCTGCCGGGCACGGTCGTGGGCCCTGCCTCCGGTTCTCCCCGTCGCGGGGCGCGGCCCGGCTCAGATTTCGGTCGGCCGCTTCGGCGTGTCGTACCGGGGCGGGCCCGCGGACCTTCGCCGTCCCCGGCGGGCTTCACCTCGGCGCCGCCCCGCCCCCGGGCGCCTCGCCGGTCGGCGGCGGGACCGCGAAGAAGGCCACCGCCGCGAGGAGCGCCACACCCGCCGCGAGGGCCACCGTGCCCGACAGGGACCACGTCGCGAGCGGTCCGCCGACCGCCGCCCCCAGGGCGAACCCGGTGATCTTCAGGCTGGCCCCGGTGGTGAAGATCTGGCTCCGCAGGTGCTCCGGGGCCTCCCGGTGGCGCACCGCGAAGAGGGCCGCGAGTTGAGGTCCCTCGCCGACGCCCAGGACGAGCGCGGCCACCACGAGCGGGGCCGGTTCTCCCCAGCTGGCCAGGGTCAGCGCCGCGCACTGGACCAGGGCGCTGGCCCACAGCACCGTGTCCGGGGCGACCGCGCGCGGGAGGCGGGCGAGTACGGCGCCCGCCGCCAGGGCGGCGACCGCCGCACAGGACAGGAGCAGCGCCCCGCGACCGGCCCCGCCCATGGCGCGTTCGCCGAGGAGCGGAATGCACGCGAGCAGCACGCCCTGGGCGGTGCAGGAGACGGTCGAGGTGAGGGTGGCCCGGGCCAGGGCCCGCCGCGCGAGGATCACCCGGACGCCGGCCACGAGATCGCCGAGGACGGAGGCGGGCCCGGCGGCCCGCGCCCGGGCGGGGCGGGCGGGCACCAGCCACGCGGCGGGCAGCGCCGCGGCGATGAGCAGCACGGCGACCCCGACGGCCGTCGGGGCCCCCGCCACCTCCGCCAGCCCGCCGGCCAGGGCCGGGCCGGCCAGGCTCGCCGCGCTGAACGTCATCGCGTCGAGCGCGTTCGCCCTGGGCAGCCGGTCGCCGTCCGGCACCACCCGGGGCACCTGGGCCGTCCAGCCACCGGAGACGGCCGGCCCCAGCAACCCCGTCACCACCGCGATCAGCAGGGTGAGGGCGAGGGGCGACCTGCCCAGCGCCAGGAGGGTCGCCCCGAGCCCCGCCGCGTACAGCAGGAGTGCCCCGGCCAGCAGGCGCCCGGGGCGGTCCGCCCTGTCGAGCAGCACCCCGAGCAGCGGGCCGCCCACCGCGGCGGCGCTCGTGAGGGCCGCGAGCAGCGAGGCGGCGTCGGCGGCCGATCCGGTCAGGGCGAACCCCGCGAGCATCAGTGCCGGCCCCGACATCTCGTCCCCGATACGGGCCGCCACCGCCCCGGCGAGGTGGCGGTGGAGCGCATGTCCCCTCTTCATCGGCACGACGTTAGGGAGGTAACTCAAAACTCAGCAAGATGCGTTACATTCCGCCGATGGCCCCCCACCACGACGACTGGTCCACCCGGCACTCCGTGCTGAGTACGGCCCGACGCACCGCCGCCCTGCTCAACGTCCTCGCCGACGACCGCCCCGCTGCCACCGACGGCGGCGACGTCGCGGCCGTCGCCGCCGTGCTCCGCGCCTACGGCGAGGCCGAGCCCGTCGACCTCACCGCCGACGACGTCGCCCGGATGCGCACGGCCGGCGCGCTGCTGCGGCCCGTCTTCGCGGCCGAGCACGCGGACGCCGCCGCGACCACCCTCAACCGCCTGCTGCGCGACCACGCCGGGCCGCTGCGCCTGACCTCGCACGGCGGCAGCACCCCCTGGCACCCGCATCTGGACCGGGACGACGACGCGCCGTGGGACGTGTGGTTCATCGCCTCGTCCTGCATGGCCCTGGCGGTCCTCCTGTGGGACCGCCAACGGCCGCCCGGCCGGGTCTGCGCGTCCCCGGCCTGCCCGGACGTCTTCATCGCGCAGGGCAGCGGCCCGCAGCGCCGGTTCTGCTCCCGCCGGTGCGCGACCCGCGAACGCGTCGCGGCCCATCGGCGCTCGCGCGCGACGGGACGGCCCGGCGCAGGCGCGTAGCGGCCGGGCACGGAGGCCGGGTCGGCGCGTACGGGACGGGCGCGGGGCCCGGGGCGCGAGGTGGGGCCCGGGGCGGGTACGAGGTCGTCGGGGCGCCCGGACCGGCGAGGCGGGGGAGTTCGGGGCCGCCCAGGCCCGGCATGTGGACGTCGGCGAGGGCCAGATCGGGCCGCAGCGCACGCGCGAGGTCGAAAGCGGCGGGCCCGTCCGCCGCCCCGCCGACCGCCGTCAGTGGCGCCGCGCCCGCCCCCGCGCGGCTACCCCGCGGTCCCGTCCGCCAGCACCTCGGCCAGCGCGTGGGACGCCTGGCGGACCATCTTGGGGTTGGTGTCCCAGTAGTAGGGAAGGGCGGAGACCGCCTGGGCGAGGGCCCAGCCGCGGCCCCGTAGCCAGCCGGCGTCGTCCACGCCGAGTTCCGCGCGGAAGCGCTGCCGGCTCGGGCCGCTGAACACGTTCCAGGCGGGCTGGAGGTCGCAGGCCGGGTCGCCGACGTTGAGGGTGCCGAAGTCGATCACGGCCGACAGCCGCCCGCCGGTCACCAACAGGTTGCCCGGCAGCAGGTCGCCGTGGAGCCACACCTGCGGGCCCGACCAGGCCGGCGCGTGCAGCGACTGCTGCCAGGAGGCGAGGACCGCCGGCCCGTCGATGCGGTCGCCGAGTTCGGCGATCGAGCTGCGCACCTGTGCGTCGAGTTCGGCCAGCGGCGCGCCCCGGCTGCCGTGGCCGCGCTGGTGGGCGCCGGCCGTGTCGACCCGGCGCAGCGCGGTGATGAACGCGGCGAGGTCGACGGCGGCCCGCACCAGGTCCTCGATGGTGCCGTTGGCGTCGTCGCCCGGCAGCCACTCGTACACCGACCAGTCGTACGGATAGCCGTCGGCCGGCCGCCCCACCGCCACCTGCACCGGGACCGCGAGCGGCAGGTGCGGCGCGAACGCGGGCAGCCAGCGGCCCTCCTTAGCCGCCTGGCGGGTGGCCCAACCGATGCGCGGCAGCCGTACGGAGAGGTCGTCGCCGAGCCGGTAGATGGCGTGGTCGGTGCCGTAGGAGTCGACCGGGGTGACCGGGAGCCCGGCCCACTGCGGGAACTGGTCGGCGATCAGACGACGTACCAGTTCGGGATCGGTGGGCACTTCGTCGACATGCATCCTGATCGCTCCCATGCCGGCATCATGACGCACCGCGCCGCGCCGAGCAGTTCCTTTTTTTCCGCCCGCCCGGGCGCTGGTCCGGGGCGGTACGGGCGCGGGGCCGGGCGGTTCCGGCGCGGGCGGACGCGAGGGGGACTCGCGAGCGGTCGTCCGCCCGCGCCGGGCGTGGGGCGCGCGGCTCGGGCCCGGCGGCCCGGGGTGGTGCTGCGGAGCACGGCGGTGCGGGGGCCGCACGGTGCCGGGCCCGTGCGGGCGGCCGTACGGGGCGGCCGGCCGGGGGAACGCGGCCCCCGCGCGCCGCGGCCGGGGTTACTCGACCCCGAAGCCGCCCGAGAAGGAGCCGGCGTTCCACACCGACGAGCCGACCTGGTGGTAGGCGTCGAAGTAGGCCACCGAGCCGGAGGGCAGGTTCCGCGGCACCTTGGCGGTGAAGACGACCTTCGAGTGGCCCTTCGGGGTCGGACACTTGAACCCGGTACCGATGCCGATCTTCTCCGTGTCGGCGAAGAACACGCACTTCTTGTTGGGCTTGGCGGTCAGCCCCGGGTGCGGGCCGTTGGCCCACTGCGGGCCCATCTCGCCCATGTGTGCGCGGTCCAGGTAGACCCAGATGTAGCCGGCCTCGGGCGAGTCGACCGTGACGGTCACCTTGGTCCGGCTGCCCGGCTTGACCGGGACCTCGTTCCGGCTGACCCGGACCTTGGAGATCTCCTCGGACGCGGGGGCGGCCTGGCCGGCACGCGGGCTGGCGGGGAACCGCACGGCGGAGGCGGTCTCCGGCGAACTCTGCTCATCGGCGGCGCCGGCGCTGGGCACCGCCACCAGTCCGAACAGCACGGCACCCGCGCCGACCGCCACGCCGAGCGTCCGCCGCGGACGGCGGGTGACGACGGCCCGGGCACGGTGGGCAAGGGAATGGCGCATGGTGAGACCTCTTTCGGAAAGTGCAGGCGACTTACGGAAAGTGCAGCGACTTACGGAAGTACGGACAGCTACGCGCATGTGGGTGGCGTGGGCACTCCAGCCACCAGCACCGTAAGAGGCGCCTGCGGCACGCAACAATGACAGTCCTTTGGCAATTCATTGCCCGCAGCACCCTCCCCGCCGAATGTCCGCCCGCGCCGTCAACGACGCGTCGAGCAGCGGGCGTTGCCCCAGATCAGTGCCGTACGGCCGGAGCGCCGGCCACCGGGTGGGGAGACGCCGCCGGGCGGTGGGACGACCGGCGGACGCACCACCGGCGGCGGGCCGTGGCGCTCGGCCGGCGCGCCGGACCGAGGGACCCACCGCTGCGCCGGACCGGCACGCTCGGCGCGCCGAAGCCACGGCGCGCGCGACTGGCCCATCTGGCCGAGGCACCCGACCGGCACGCCACGCCGAGGAGATACGCCCCGTACCCGTATGCCCCCTGACAACCACCGCCTATCGCCACGAACGCCCCCGCACGCCCCGGCCGTCGCTTACTCACCCGCGGCACGCCGTGCACCAGCCACAACATGAGTACATCTCATATCTGAGATAATATCGATCTCATGACAGACGCCTATCTCGCCCGCATCGGCAAGCTCATCCGCGACGCCCGCCAGCACCGTGGCTGGACCCAGACGGAGCTCGCAGAGGCACTCGGTACCAGTCAGAGCGCCGTCAACCGCATCGAGCGGGGAAATCAGAACATCAGTCTTGAGATGATCGCTCGGATCGGCGAGGCCCTGGACAGCGAGATCGTGTCGCTCGGGTACGCCGGTCCGATGCATCTGCGGGTCGTCGGCGGGCGGCAGCTCTCCGGCGCCATCGACGTCAAAACGAGCAAGAACGCCTGCGTCGCCCTGCTGTGCGCCTCGCTGCTGAACGCCGGCCGCACCACGCTGCGCCGCGTCGCCCGGATCGAGGAGGTCTACCGCATCCTGGAGGTGCTGGGCAGCATCGGCGTCCGCACCCGCTGGATCAACGACGGCAACGACCTGGAGATCGTGCCGCCGGCCGAACTCGACCTGGCCGCCATGGACATGGACGCCGCCCGCCGCACCCGCAGCGTGATCATGTTCCTGGGCCCGCTGCTGCACCGCCTGGACCGGTTCCGCATCCCGTACGCGGGCGGCTGCGACCTCGGCACGCGCACCGTCCAGCCGCACATGACGGCGCTGCGCCACTTCGGCCTCGAAGTCACCGCGACCGAGGGCATCTACCACGCCGAGGTCGACCGCGCCGTCTCCCCCACCCGCGCCATCGTGCTGACCGAGCGCGGCGACACCGTGACCGAGAACGCGCTGCTGGCCGCCGCCCGGCACGACGGCGTCAGCGTCATCCGCAACGCCAGCTCCAACTACATGGTCCAGGACCTGTGCTTCTTCCTTGAGCAGTTGGGCGTACGGGTGGAGGGCGTGGGCACCACCACGCTGACCGTGCACGGCGTCGCGCACATCGACCGCGACGTGGACTACGCCCCGTCCGAGGACCCGGTGGAGGCGATGAGCCTGCTCGCGGCGGCCGTGGTCACCCAGTCCGAGCTGACGATCCGCCGGGTGCCGGTGGAGTTCCTGGAGATCGAGCTCGCGGTGCTCGAAGAGATGGGACTCGACCACGAGCGCAGCGCGGAGTACCCGGCGGACAACGGCCGCACCCGGCTGATCGACCTGACGGTGCGCCCGTCGAAGCTGAGCGCGCCGCTCGACAAGATCCACCCGATGCCGTTCCCCGGCATCAACATCGACAACGTGCCGTTCTTCGCGGCGATCGCGGCCAGCGCCCAGGGCTCGACCCTGATCCACGACTGGGTGTACGACAACCGCGCCATCTACCTGACCGACCTGACCCGGCTCGGCGCCAGCGTCAAACTGCTCGACCCGCACCGCGTCCTGGTCGAGGGCCCCACCCGCTGGCGCTCCGCCGAAATGATGTGCCCGCCCGCGCTCCGGCCGGCCGTGGTGGTCCTCCTGGCCATGATGGCGGCCGAGGGCACGTCGGTGCTGCGCAACGTCTACGTCATCAACCGGGGTTACGAGGACCTGGCGGAGCGGCTGAACTCGATCGGGGCGCAGATCGAGATCTTCCGGGACATCTAGCCGCCCGACGGGCCCGGCCGCGCACCAACGCCCCCCCGCCCGGCCGCCCGGCCGACTCTCCGACCTCGCCGCCGCCCGGTCTGCACCCCCGCAGGCCGGGCGGCGGCCGTTCCTGCACGGCGGTACGGCGAGAGGACGGCGCGACGCCCGGCGGCACGTACGCCCCGTACGCCCCGTACGACCGCCCAACGCCCGGCGGCCCATACGACCGCCCGGCGCCCGACGGGCCCGTACGACCATCCCGTGCGGACGGGCCCCCGACCGGCCCCTTCCGCCCCGCACCGGCTGATACGGAGAACACCCCCGCCCCTCCCCCACAACCCCCATACCGGCCAAAGAGATCCGCGACTTGGTGCGGTCCCGCCAGCCCCGCCGCTCTCGGGCCGTCGTCAGCTCTTCACCGCTCGACCAGCTAGGCGCCATGCACCCCGGGAATTACATAGGTTAGGCTCACCTAAAATCGCCGTCGGCCGCCTGTCGTCGCGCTGGTTCCCGTAGGCCGAAACACGTCCTTGGGCCGATGCGCGGAAGGCGGCAGTCGACACCTGATGCCTGAGAACGAGGACCGCCGCAATGCCCCTTCCGTTGACCTCCCTGCGCCGCCGGGCCGCCGTGGCCGCCGCCGGTGCCGTTTCGCTCGCCCTGCTGGTCACGGGCTGCGGCTCGGACGACAAGAAGGACGACAAGGACACCAAGAAGGACGCGGCGGGCGCTTCGGCCGAGGCCGGGGCCTTCCCCGTCACGCTCAAGAGCGCGCTCGGCGAGGCCGTGATCAAGGAGAAGCCGCAGCGCGTGGTGACCTTGGGCCAGGGCTCGACGGAGACCGCCATCGCGCTGGGCAACGTGCCGGTGGGCATCGAGAAGTACGAGTGGGGCAGCGACAAGACGGGCTACCTGCCGTGGGTCCACGAGGCGGTCACCAAGGCCGGCAAGGACCTGCCCAAGCAGTTCACCGGCGGTGAGGAACTCGACATCGAGGCCATCACCGAGCTGGAGCCCGACGTCATCCTGGCCCCCTGGTCGGGCATCACGCAGAAGCAGTACGACATCCTGAAGGACATCGCGCCCACCGTCGCGTACCCGGACAAGGCGTGGAGCACCGACTGGGACCAGCAGATCGACCTGATCGCCAAGGCCCTCGGTCAGCCGGCCAAGGCCAAGGAGCTGACGGCCACGATCAACAAGCAGCTCGCGGACGCCGCGGCCAAGCGGCCGAAGTACAAGGACGTGACGTTCTCGTACATCTACAACACCGGCCCCGGCACCCTCGGCGTCTTCAAGCCGAAGGAGCAGCGCGTGGAGATGGTCTCCAAGCTGGGCCTGAAGGTCGACCCGGTGGTCAACACCTTCAAGGAGACCGAGGGCACCGACTCCGCGCTGATCGGCCTGGAGAACGCCGACAAGCTCGCCGGCAGCGACGTCGCGTTCACGTTCTACACGGACGACAAGAGCCGCAAGGAGGTCGAGGCGCAGCCGCTGTACGCCGCGATCCCGGCGGTCAAGAAGGGCGCCCTGGTCTCCAGCAAGGACCAGCCCTTCGTCACGGCCTCCTCGATGATCAACCCGCTGACCGTGCCGTACAGCATCGAGCGCTACCTGCCGATGATCGACGCGGCCGTCGCCAAGGCCGGTAAGTAACTCCCGGGGGCCCGGAAGCGTGACCACAGTCTCGGCCCGGCAGGGCCCCGGCGTTCGTCGCCGGGGCCCTGCCGGGCTCTCCCTCGCCCTGGTCGGGTGTCTGCTGCTGCTCCTCGTCGCGCTGTTCGCCAGCGTGATGTACGGCAGCAAGCCGACCCCCGCATCCGACGTGCTGGACGTCGTCACCGGGGGCGGTGACACCTACCTGCGCACCGTCGTCGAGAGCCGCTACCCGCGGACCGCGCTCGGCGTGCTGGCCGGGGTGTGCCTGGCCGTCGCCGGGACGCTGATGCAGGGCATCACCCGCAATCCGCTGGCCGAACCCGGGCTGCTCGGCATCAACGCGGGCGCGTCCGCGAGCATCGTCGCGGCCACCGCCTACTTCGGGGCCGCCGGACAGCGCGAAACCATGTGGTGGGCGCTGCCCGGCGCGCTGCTCGCGGGGCTCGTCGTGCACGTGATCGGCACCGCCGGCGGCCGGACCGACCCGGTGCGGCTGGTGCTCGCGGGTGCGGTGCTCAGCGCCGTACTGGTCGCTTTCATCCAGGCCGTCACGCTCTCCCAGCCGCGGGTCTTCGACACCTACCGCTACTGGGTGGTGGGTGCGCTGGGCGGGCGCAGCTTTGACGTGTTCTGGTCGGTGCTGCCGTTCGCCGGTACGGGTCTGGTGGTGGCGCTGCTGCTCGGGCCGGGGCTGAACGCCATGGCCATGGGCGACGACAAGGCCACCTCGCTGGGGATCAGCCCGGCCCGGATCAAGGGGCTGGGGCTGCTCGCTGCGACGCTGCTGAGCGCTGCGGCGACCGCGGCGGTCGGCCCCATCGCCTTCGTCGGGCTCGCCGTGCCGCACCTGGTGCGGGTGCTGGTCGGCGCCGACTTCCGGCTGCAACTGGCCTTCTCGGCGCTGGCCGGGCCGTCGCTGCTGCTCCTCGCCGACGTGCTCGGGCGGGTGCTGCTGCGGCCCCAGGAGTTGATGGTGGGGGTCGTCACCGCCTGTGTCGGGGCGCCCGCGCTGCTGATCGCGGTGCGTCGGATGAGGGGGACGTCATGACCGTGCGCCCGCTGGCACGGCGCGCCGGCCCGCGCCGCAGGATGCTGCGGATGGGCCCCTGGATCGCGCTGCCCTTCCATCTGTCCGCCCTGGTGGTGGCGGTGTCGGCGCTGGTGCTGCTGGTCGTGGCCGGCGCCGCGACGCTCTCCCTGGGCCGGCTCGGCATCGCACTGCCCGACCTGCCGGCCGCGGTACTCGGCGACGCCACCGGCAAGGACGCCTTCGTCTTCGACCGGCTGCGCGGCCCGCGGCTGAGCGTGGCCATCGCCACCGGCGCGGCCTTCGGCCTGTCCGGCGCGCTCTTCCAGTCCGTCACCCGCAACCCGCTCGGCAGCCCCGACGTGATCGGCCTGGGCTCCGGGGCCGGCGCGGGCGCGGCGATCGTCGCCCTCTTCCTGCCCGACGTGCTGCCGGTCTCGGTGGGCGCGCTGCTCGGCGCGCTGGTGGCGATGGGCCTGGTGTACGTGTCCACCGGCACCGGCTTCCGCAGCCCGGGCCGGCTGGTGGTGGCGGGCATCGGGGTCGCTGCGATGTCGACGGCCATCACCCAGTACGTGGTGTACGCCGTGGAACGGGACAAGGCCAGCTCACTGTCCGCGTACGTCAACGGCAGTCTGGCCGCCCGCTCCTGGGACGACGCGACGGTCATCTGGACCGTCCTGCTGTGCGCGCTGCCGCTGGCCGCGCTGCTGGCCAGGCCGCTGGCCATCGGCGAGATGGGCGACGACCTGTCCACCGGGCTCGGCGCCCGCCCCGGGCGGGCCAAGACCGCGGCGGTGCTGCTGTCCATCGTGCTGTCGGCCGGGGCGGTGAGCGTCGCGGGCCCGATCGCGTTCGTGTCGCTGACGGCGCCGCAGGTGGCCAAGCGGCTCACCCGCACCACCGGCCCGCAGTTGGTGGTCTCCACGCTGCTCGGCGCCCTGCTGCTGGTCGCCGCCGACCTCGCCGCCCAGCAACTGCCGCTCTTCGACGATCTGCCGGTGGGCCTGTACACCATGGCCGTCGGCGGCACCTACCTCGGCTACCTGCTGGTACGGGAGTGGCGGCGGCAGGCCGCGTGAGGCGGGGCCCCGGCCTTGGCCGGGGCTCGGTCTTGCTGGGCCTTGGCGGTGTTGGGCCCCGGCGGTGTTGGGCCGGGCGGCTGGCTGAGTGGCCCACTGGCTGGCTGCCCGGCTGTTCCGGCTGGTGGACGGGGTGCCCGGCCCGCCGGCGGTCGTCCGCGTCCGGGCGTCGTACGTCAGGGGTCGCTGCGGGGCCGAGCGCGCGTCCGGGCGGCCGGGCGCTTGGCCGGGCCGGCGCTCGCCCCGCAAGATGGGGAGCGTGAACCTCGACCACGTCTTCGTCTGCGGACAGCCCGCCCTCGACTTCGCCGCGACGCTGCGCGCCCGGCGGTCGCTGCGCTTCGAGATGTTCGCGACGCCGGAGCGGCTGGACGCGTGGTACGTGGAGTCCGGGATCGTGGACACCGTCACCCGCAGCCGGCCGGCCGACGTCGAACACGCGCGGAAGGTGCGGGAGGCGATCTACGCGCTGGTCACCGCCCGCCGCCGCGGCGAGGCGTTCGGCGAGCCGGCCCTTGAGGTGCTGAACGAGGCCGCGCGCACGCCCACCGCAGCCCCGCAGCTCACCCGGGCCGGGCGGCGCACCGACGCCACCCCGGAACAGGCGCTGGCCGCCGTCGCCCGACAGGCGGTGGAGCTGCTGAGCGGCCCCGACGTGCCGCTGCTCAAGGAGTGCGGCAACCCCGAGTGCACCCGCGTCTACGTGGACCGCTCGCGCGGGATGCGGCGGCACTGGTGCGGCATGGAGTCCTGCGGCAACAAGATCAAGGCCGCCGCCTACCGGGCGCGCAAGAGGGCGGCTCCCGATGCGGCGGCCGACGTCCCTGCCGGGTCGGGTGCCCGCTGACGGAGCGCCGCGGACCCGGCGCGGCCGTCGCCGGGCCGGCTGCCCGACGGCGCCGGCCGGCCGCCGACCCGTGCGCCGGCCGCGCGTCAGTCGTACGTCGGCCGCACGTCGGCCGCACGTCGGCCCGGCGGCGGCCGAGCTGATCAGCCGAGGACGCGGTAGCTCACGGCGGTGTACGGGAAGTCGCCGGTGTTCAGGGTGCCCACCACGTACCGCAGGTCACCGGTGGTGCCCGGGGCGCCGGGGCGGCAGCCGGAGTTGAAGAAGACCTCAACGCCGCGCTCCGAGATGGAGCGGAAGGAGTGGACGCCGGCCGGCAGTTCGTGGCAGGCGCCGACCGTGTCGAGGTCGGCGGAGATCGCCGTGCCGGTGCCGTGCGCACCGGTGTAGAAGGTGACGCCGGGGAGCTGGCCGGCGCTGGCGGGCGCGCCGGCGGCCCCCAGGACGAGCAGCCCACTGGCGAGCGCGCCGCCCGCCGCCACCGCGCACCTGCTGAACGCTGTCGACATGTCGTTCCTCTCGGTCGGTCGGATACGGAGCAGGAACGCTCCGGAGGGGGCGACTCCGCCGCCCTGACAGCACTTTGCTTGCATCTTCAACGAAAGTGGTAGAGCGATTCAAGCCACAAGAGATGTCTCCCGCCTCCTGCGCCCCGCCCGCTCCGGCCACCACCCGACGACCGCCGCCCCGCCGGGGATCTCGGCAGCCCTGTGACGTCACGGCGCCGCGACGTCACCGCGTCACGGCGTCACGGAGAACCCAGCACGCTCAGTGAGTCCCCGCCGGGGCGACCGTGCGGGCGGCGCGCACCCGACTCAGGCGTCCAGCACCTGTTCGGCCGCCTCGCGCAGGGTGCGGACGACGTCCTGTTCGTCATCGAGGTAGCCGCCGGCCATCGCCCCGTCGCGCAACACCATCAGGGCCCGCCCCACCCGCTCGGGGTCGGGGTGCCCGGTCTCCTGGACCACGTCGCGCAGCACGCCGCGGAACCACCGGCGGTGCGTGTCCACGTAGCGGCGCACGGGGTGTTGCGGGTCGGCGAACTCTGCGGCGGCGTTGAGGAACCCGCAGCCGCGGAACTCGCGGAGCAGGATGGTGCGGGCCACCATGTCGACGATCTCCAACAGCGCCGTGCGCCCCTGATGCACCTCGCGGATGGCTGCGACACCGCGCCGCACCCGGGCGTCGCGCTCCTCCAGATAGGCGATGATCAGGCCGTTCTTGCTGGAGAAGTGGCGGTAGAAGGTGGCTCGGGTGACCCCCGCCTGCCGGACGAGCTGTTCCACGCCGACGGTGTGGATGCCGTTCGCGTAGAACAACTCCCCCGCGGCGTCGAGCAGTCGCTGCCGCGGATGGCTGGTCGCATCGGTCCCCGAAGTCATGGGCACCAGCGTACGGACGCCCCGAGCGCACGGCTCCGCCCCCCGTCCGCACCGACTGGCGGGCCGGGGCGGCGGGGTGGGCCGTTGGTCGGACGACGGGGCGGGCCGCGGGGCGGCGGACCCGGGGCGGCGGACCCGGGGTGGCGCGCGGGTGGGGCACCGGCCCCGGCCTGCCGCCCGCGGCGCCCGGTCAGTAGGTCGTCACCAGCGGCTTGGTCTCGTCGATGACGTACGTGGAGAGCATCATCGTCGTCACCGTGCCGACGTTGCGGGCGTTGTGGATCGCGCCGGACGGGATGAAGAACGGGTCGCCGGTGCGCAGCCGTTGGGCGGGCCCGTCGTCGAAGACCATCAGGACGTCGCCGCGCACGATGTACCCGACCTCCACGCCGGGATGGCTGTGCCGGCCGGACTCCTTGTGGCGGGGGATCTCGACCAGGGTCTGCACGGTGAGCCAGCCCTTGGCCGGCGACGGGTTGCGCTGGAGCTCGACCCGGGTGACGCCGGAGGTCAGGTCGCACGGGTCGATCGGGCCGCCCGGCGGGCGGTCCTGGCCGTGGCCGCCGGGACAGCCGTGGCCGTGCGCGGCGCCGGGGCCCGCATCCGCGGCGTGCGCGGCCGGAACGGCGGCGGAGAGGCCGAAGGCAGCCGCGGCGATGCCACCGGACCGCATCAGGGCACGACGGTCGATCATGCGTCACTCCTCAGGGAGAAAGAACGGTCGTTCTGCTTGCGGAGTACGCTACGCACCACGCCCCCTCCCCGCACAGGGCCAACTTCGGCCATTCCTCGCCCCGTTCGTCACTCGCGTCACCAGCCGCCCGATCCGCGCCCCGCCCACCCGTCCGCCCACCCGCCCCCGCCGGCGGCATTGCGTCACCGGCTTGACTGGTGACGCGAGGAGGGAGCAGCCTGGAGGCCGAACCCGGGGCGTACGGCCCCGGGCGGGACGGGAGGGAGCTGGGGACGATGGCGCACACCGAGGACACGGGGGACGGCGCGGGCGCGGCCCGCAGGGCCAAGTTCGGCACGTTGCCCGAGCGCATCCGGTACGAGGACATGGTCACGGAGCAGGCCACACCGCAGGGTCGCGCACCGAGCACGTACCAGGCCGAGCGGAGCTGGACCCACTTCTCCTGCCTGGCCGTGGACTTGGGCCTGTAGGAGGCGGGCGGCCGGGGCGGCGTGGGGCCGGCGGCGCACCCCGGCACCAGCCCGTACGCACCCGCCGCACGCACGCACCCGACACCGCACGACGCAACGCCGTACCGCGAAGGTGGACCCCCCATGATCAGCAGACGGAACTTCGCCCAGACGGCGGCGGTCGCCTCGGGCGCGCTCGTGCTCCCGGCGGCCGGCCTCGCCCCGCCGCCCGCCGGCACCGCATCGGCCGCGCCGACCCCGCCCGCCACTCCCGCCGCCCCGCCGGCGACGGCCACCGCGAGGCCGCCCCGGCTGGGACCGCTGCACCGGGTGCGGACGGACGTGCTGGACGTCGCCTACCACGTGGCGGGCCCCGTCGACGGCACCCCGGTGGTACTGCTGCACGGCTGGCCGTACAGCCCCGCCGGCTCGTACGCCGAGGTCGCGCCGCGGCTGGCGCGCCACGGATACCGCTGTTACGTCCCCTATCTGCGCGGTCACGGGCCCACCCGGTTCCTGGCCGCGGACACCCCGAGGTCGGGGCAGCAGTCGGCCATCGGCGCCGATCTGATCGGCCTGTTGGACGCACTCGACGTCGACCGGGCCCTGCTGGCCGGCTACGACTGGGGAGGTCGGGCGGCCAACGTGGTCGCCGCGCTGTGGCCCGAGCGCTGCCTCGGCCTGGTCTCGGTCAACAACTACCTGATCCAGCAACTGGCCACGGCCGAAGAGCCGTTGGCGCCCGTACTGGAGAGCGGCTACTGGTACTTCTTCTACTTCCTCACCGAGCGCGGCCGGAAGGGGCTGACCGCCGACCCCAAGGAGTTCGCCCGCGTCATCTGGCGGCGCGCCTCGCCGCAGTGGCAGTTCACCGAGGCCGAGCTCGACGAGGCCGCCGAGCAGTGGACCAATCCGGACTACGTCGACGTCGTGCTGCACAGCTACCGGCACCGGCTGGCCGCCGCGCCGGGCGCCGCCGCGTACGAGGAGTTGGAACGCCGGCTCGCCGCACAGCCCCCGATCACCGTCCCCGCCGTCACCCTCGACGGCCGCGAGGACGGGGTGACCCCGTGGACCGACGGCACCGCGTCCCGGGCCCACTTCACCGGCCCCCGCCGCCACCACGTGGTCGACCGGGCCGGCCACACCCTCCCCCAGGAACGCCCGGACGCCTTCGTCGCGGCCGTACGGGAAGCCGCCGCGCTCGGGCGCTGACCCACCGCACCGCTCCCCGTGGGTGCTGCGTTGAAGGTGGCCGGCTTCGATCGGAGCGCGGTCGAAGCCGGTCAGGTGGAGTCGCATTCCCTCAACCTCGTCCAGAATTACGCAGGAATGGTCGCTTACCTCTGACTTATTTGCGATATACGCCCATACTCTGCTAGTTGCTACTCTGATTGCCGCCATATCAGATGCGGCTCCCGGGCGTGAGGCAATGCCACGCTCCGCCGGCCTGGTCCCGGCCCGGGGTCGTTGGGATGCGCATGGGGGGCACGTGCCTACGCGAAGAAGTCTGGGAACAGCCGTAGCCCTATCCGGAATTCTCGGGAGCACCCTGGTCCTCGCGCCCGCGGCGAGTGCCACGCCCGCGGGTTGCGGCGACCTTTCCAAGGGATCGCTCTGCGTCAAGGGCGGCAAGATCGGCAGCACCGGAACGTACACCTGGCGGGTCCGCTACGTACGCCATCAGGGAAACGAGATCACCGTACGTCTTGGATCGCAGCGCAAGGATTCCAGGATCACGGCGTGGCCCCTGTGGTTCGGCAGCAAGAAGACCCGGCACGGCGTTGCCGAACTCCGCAGACGGCATGAGATCAACCGGGACGAATGCATTCGCGGTGTCATGGAGTACCGGAAGAACACCTACTACACGAAATGGCGCTGCCCGTAATTCCGTACGGAGCCGGGCGCCACTCGTGAGGGTGGCACCCGGGTACGGCGCGCCGCAGTTCAGATCGGGACGTTTCCTGCATGTGGCAAGTGATCCTCTACATCAGCCCGTTGTCCGTCGCCGCATTCCTCACGGCAACCGTCGGGCTGTGTCTGCTGGGCGTGTGGTGGCGCTCCCGGGCCGATGCCCGCCGGCTGCTGACCGTGGCCAGGTTCCTGCTGGTCGGCTGGGGTCTGGTGGTCTTCGTGGCGACCGTGCTGCCGATGGAGGCGCCGGGTTCGGGGAGCCATGAGGTGGCCTGGGTCCCGGGCGAGGGCCTATGGGAGCCGAGCGGCTACCAGGGCGCCGGCGCATTCGCCGAAGAACGCGAGAACGTACTGCGCCTCCAGGTGGCCAACACGGCCATGTTCATTCCGCTGGCCGCCCTTTCGTCGCTCGCCTTCCCCGCCCTTTCCGGAATTGCCGTCATCGGCTGCTGCCTGGCCCTCAGCGCGTCCATCGAGACGGCCCAGTTCCTGCTGGCAGCCGGCCGCACGGCGGACGTCGACGATCTGCTCTTCAATACGTTGGGCGGCGTCATCGGAACGTTCTCCGCCCATCTTGCGACGCAGGCGAACCGCTTGCGACCGGGCTCGGGCAGGCATCGCGCGTAAATCCTGGGGGCGGTGATCGCGCGTCAACCGTACGGGCCGTTGATCGCCCGGCCCGTCAAGGTCCTGGGCCCGCCGGGTCGGGCCGGAATCAAGCTGGGGGCGGGCCGCGGCCGAACCACGACGGGGTCCGATGCGGGGCCGGGATGGGCCCGAGATGGGCCGGCAAAAGCAGTGGGCAGCGAAAAGGGTAAGGAGTCGTTCTCCTTACCCTTTTCAACGTATAGCGCACTGGGGGGCTTGCCGCAAGGCCCGGCCCGTACCGCACAATCGGCGGCCGAAAGTCGAATTCGGGTGCGGATTCGACCGCGGATTCAGGTGCGGGTTCAGGTGCGAGGGAGAGTCGCGAAGTGCGGGTGCTATTGACGTCGTGGGGATCGCGCGGGGATGTCGAACCGTTGGCGGGTCTCGCGGTGGAGTTGCGCGGACTCGGGGTGGACGCGCTGGTGTGCGTGCCACCGGACGAGGAGTTCGCGTCGTTGTTGGCGCGGGCGGGCGTGGAGGCCGTGCCGCTCGGACCGACCGTGCGTTCGGTGGTCGCCGGGGCGCAGCCGCCGACCCGTGAGGACGCGTTCCGGTTGGCTCCCGCGCTGGTCGCGGCGCGGTTCGAGGTGCTGGGGGCGGTGGCGGGCGGCTGTGACGCGGTGCTTGCGACGGGGTTGCTGCCGGCCGGGGCGCGGGACGTCGCCGAGAGGTTCGGGCTGCCGTACGTGCTGGCCTGCTTCCACACCCTGGGGCTGCCCTCCCGGCACTTCAGGCCCGGGGCGCGGCCCGGCACCCCGTCGCCGGAGGGCGAGACGGACGTCCGGGTGCTGTGGAAGCAGGACGCGGAGCGGGTGAACGCGCTGTACGGCCCGGCGCTCAACGAACACCGGGCGGCGCTCGGGTTGGCGCCGGTGGACGACGTCCGCGGCCACGTCTTCACCGACCGGCCGTGGCTGGCCGCCGATCAGACGCTCTGGCCGGCGGCCGGCAAGACGGACCTGGACGTGGTGCAGACCGGGGCGTGGCTGCTGCCCGACGACCGGCCGCTCCCGGCCGACCTGGAGGCGTTCTTGGCCGCCGGCGAGCCCCCGGTGTACGTCGGCTTCGGCAGCATGGCCGCGCACGCGCCCCAGGGCGTCGCCCGGGTGGCCGTCGAGGCGGCCCGGGGGCTCGGCCGGCGACTGGTGCTCGCCCGCGGCTGGGCCGGGCTGGCGCCCGTCGACGACGGCGCGGACTGTTTCGTGGTCGGCGAGGTCAACCAGCAGGCGCTGTTCCGCCGGGTGGCCGTCGTCGTGCACCACGGGGGCGCGGGCACCACGACGACCGCCGCCCGGGCCGGCACGCCGCAGGTCGTGGTGGCGCAGATCGCGGACCAGCCGCAGTGGGCCGGGCGGGTGGCCGAACTCGGCATCGGCACGGCGCACGAGGGGCGCACGCCGACCGTCGCCTCCCTGACGGCCGCGCTGGCCACGGCCCTGTCCCCCGGCAGCGAGGCGCGGGCGCGGGCCGTGGCCGGCACGATCCGTACGGACGGGGCGGCAGTGGCCGCGCGCCGGCTCGTGGCGGGCATCGGCCGGTAGCGGCACCGTGGGGTGTTGGGGTTGAGATTGGAGTTGGGGTTGGGGTTGAGGTTGGGCAGTCGCGAGCATCGGCCGGAGCGCCACCGTGAGGTGTGGGGGCTGGGGTTGGGGCTGGCGTTGGCCAGTGCGTCCGGGGCCGTATCTGGGTGTTGGGTGTGGGCCCGGGTGCGGGTCGAGGTCCGGGGCGCTCGGGGCGCGGGCCCGGGCTGGCCAGTCGGGGGGCGTCCGGTGGCTGGGTGTCGCCGGTTGCGGGTGGGTCAGGGGAGGACGGCGATCCCGTCGAGTTCGACCCGAGCCTCCTCGTCCCAGAGCCGTACCACTCCGACCACGGCCATCGCCGGGTACGCGCGGCCGACCAACTTCCGCCAGATGCGACCGAGTTCGGCCGCGTGGGTGCGGTAGTCGGCGACGTCCGTGGCGTAGACGGTGACCCTGGCCAGGTGCTCCGGCCGGCCGCCGGCTTCCTCCAGGGCGACCAGCAGGTTGCCGAGGGCCCGCTCGAACTGCTCCGGCAGCGGGCCCGGCACCAGGTGCCCGGCCCGGTCGAGCGCGGTCTGGCCGGCCAGGAAGGCCAATCGGGCGCCGGTGGCGGTGACGGCGTGCGAGAAGCCGGTGGGCGGCGCGAGTTCGGCGGGGTTGACCCGGTGCAGGGGCGGCTGCGCGGGGGTGGGGGCGGTTGCCTGCGGGGCCGGCGCCTGGGGCGTGGGCGCCTGCGGGGCCGGCTTCCGCGGCGCGGGCTCCTGGGGTGCGGCGGGCTCCTGAGGTGCGGGCCCTGGGGATGCGGGCTCCTGGCGTGCGGGGCTCGATGGCTGGACGGGCGGGGCCGACGGCTCGCGGGGGCCGGGCTGTGGGGTGTGCAGCGGACTGGTCACCGGTACAACTCCTTCGCGATGATGGTGCGTTGGACCTCGGTGGCGCCCTCGTAGATGCGCGGTGCGCGCACCTCGCGGTACAGGTGCTCCAGGGGGTGCCCGTGCTGGAGGGCGCGGGCGCCGTGGATCTGGACGGCGGCGTCGACGACGTACTGGGCGGTCTCGGTGGCCAGCAGTTTGGCCATCGCCGAGCGGCGGGCGATGCCGGGCTCGCCCGCGTCGTACGCCGCTGCCGCCGCGTAGACCAGCAGCCGCGCGGCCTCGGTGCGGGTGGCCATCTCGGCGAGTTGGTGGGAGACGGCCTGGAGGTCGCGGAGCGGGCCGCCGAAGGCTGTGCGCTCCCCGGCGTGCGCCAGGGCGAGTTCCAGTGCGCGGTGCGCCATGCCGACGGCGAAGGCGCCGACGCTGGGGCGCAACAGGTTGAGCGCCTGCATGGCGACCGGGAAGCCGGCGTCCACCTCGCCCAGCACGTCGGCCCTGCTGACCGGCACCGCGTCGAAGGTCAGCCGGCCGATCGGGTGCGGGCTGAGCATCTCCAACGGCTCGCCGACCAGCCCGGGGCGGTCGGCCGGGACCAGGAAGGCGGTGATCCCGCGGCTGCCCGCGCCCGGGGTCGTCCGGGCGAACACGGTGTAGAAGTCCGCCTCGGGCGCATTGGAGATCCAGCACTTCTCGCCGGTGAGGCGCCAGTGCGCGAGGGGCCCGGCGGCACGCCCCTTGCCCGACCTTGCGGTCGACTCGGCGGTTGACTCGGCGGTTGACTCGGCGGTCGGCCCGGTCGCCGACCCCGCGGCCGACTTCACAGCCGGCCCGGAAGCGGGCCCAGCAGCGGCCCCCGCGCTCACCCTCGCGGCGGCCCCCGCACCAGACCCCGGGCCCCACCCCGCACCAGAGCCCGCCGCGGCCCGCACCGGCTCCGCCGCGAGGGTGAGCGCCGCGGCGTCGGACCCGGCCGCGCTCTCGCTCAGCGCGTACGCCGCCACCGCGCGCCCGGCCACCACTTCCGGCAGCCAGCGGGCCTGCTGTTCGGGCGTGCCGGACTGGACCACCGGATAGCTGCCGAGGCCCTGGAGGGCGAGCGCCGTCTCGGCCTCGGTGCACTCGCTCGCCAGCGACTCCCGCAGCAGACACAGGTCCAGCGCCCTGACCTGGGCCGGGCCGGCGGCGGGGAAGAGCCGGCGCAGCAGCCCGAGCTCACCGAGCGCCGCCACCAGCGGGCGGTTCACCCGGCCCGGCAACCCGCGCTCGGCCAGCGGGCGCAGCCGCTCGGCGGCGATCGTGCGCAGCTCGGCGCACCACTTCTGCTGGTGCGGATCGAGGGCGAAGGCGGTCATCGACACCCCTCCTTTATCGCGGCATGTTGACTGTCGTCACCAACACGTTACGCTGACGGAGCATCTTCGGGACAGGACTGCCGCACTTCTCCATCGGTCAGAGGGGGCGCATCCGCCATGGAGCTCACGCCGTCGGCGCACGTCGACACCTTCGCTCGTGATCATCTGCCGCCCGCCGCCGAGTGGCCCGTACTGCTGCGCGACCCGCCCGCGCCCGCCTACCCCGACCGGCTCAACTGTGCGGTCGAACTCCTCGCCGAGACCGCCGACCGGCGCGCGGCCGATCGGGTCGCGCTCCGGGGCGCCGACGGGGTGGTGTGGACGTACGGGGAGTTGCGCTGCCGGGTGGACCAGCTCGCCCAGGCGCTCACCGCGGACCTGGGGGTGCGGCCCGGCAACCGGGTGCTGCTGCGCGGCCCGACCTCGCCGTGGCTGGCCGCCTGTTGGCTCGCGGTGCTCAAGGCGGGCGCGGTGGCGGTGACCGTGCTGGCCAACCAGCGGTCCCAGGAGCTGGCCACCATCTGCGCACTGGCCCGGGTGCGGCACGCGGTGTGCTCGGCTGACTCACTCGACCACCTGGTGCAGGCCCGGGTGCCGGGGCTGCGCATCGCCGCGTACGGCTCGGACGACCCCGATGACCTGCTGCGTCTCGCCGCGGCCCGGCCGGCCGTGTTCGAGCCGGTGCCGACCGCGGCCGACGACGTGGCGCTGATCGCCTTCACCTCGGGCACCACCGGACAACCCAAGGGCTGCATGCACTTCCACCGCGACGTGCTGGCCATCGCGGACACGTTCTCGGCGCAGGTGCTGCGGCCGGCCGCGGACGACGTGTTCGCCGGCAGCCCGCCGCTGGGCTTCACCTTCGGCCTCGGCGGCCTGGTGATCTTTCCGTTACGGGTGGGCGCATCCGCCCTGCTGGTGCCCTGGGCCGGCCCCGAACGGCTGCTCGCGGACGTCGCCCGGCACCGGGTGTCGGTGCTGTTCACCGCCCCCACCGCGTACCGGGCGATGCTGGACCGGCTGGGCGAGCACGACGTGTCCTCGCTGCGCAGGTGCGTCTCGGCCGGCGAGAACCTGCCCGCCGCGCTCTGGCACGCCTGGCACGCCGCGACCGGGCTGCGCCTGATCAACGGCATCGGCGCCACCGAACTGCTGCACATCTTCCTCTCCGCCGCCGACGAGGCGATCCGCCCTGGCACCACGGGCGTTCCGGTGCCCGGCTTCCAGGCGCGGGTGGTCGACGCGTCCGGCGCCCCGCTGCCGGACGGCGAACCCGGACTGCTCGCGGTGCGCGGCCCCATCGGCTGCCGCTACCTCGCCGACGAACGGCAGCGCAGCTACGTGCGCGACGGCTGGAACGTCACCGGCGACACCTACGTCCGCGAACCCGACGGCTACTTCCGCTTCGTGGCCCGTAGCGACGACATGATCATCTCCGCCGGTTACAACATCGCGGGGCCCGAGGTGGAGGAGGCCATCGCCCGCCATCCCGACGTGGTGGAGGCAGCGGTCACCGGGCGGCCCGACGCGGCGCGCGGCGCGGTGGTCGTCGCCCACGTGGTGCTGCGCGCGGGCGTGCCGGACGGCCCCGAGACGGTGGCGGCGCTGCGCGCGTTCACCAAGGCGGAGCTCGCCCCGTACAAGTGCCCGCGGGAGATCCACTTCGTGGCCGCGCTGCCGCGCACGCCGACCGGCAAGCTCCAGCGGTACCGGCTGCGCGGGGCCGGCGCCGAGGCCGCTCTAGAGTGACCGGGTGACCGATCCGCTCGTCCAGCACACCCCGCGCTCCCTGATCGTGACGTACTACGGCGCCTACGGCCGAGGCTCGGGCCACGGCGCGGCGGCCGACACCGTGCCGGTGGCCACGCTGATCCGGCTGCTGGGCACGGTGGGCGTGGACCCGCCGTCGGTGCGCTCGGCGGTCTCCCGGCTCAAGCGGCGCGGGCTGCTGGTACCCGCCAAGACCGCCGAGGGAGCCGCCGGTTACGCGCCGTCCGCGGACGCGGTCCAGTTGCTGGACGACGGTGACCGGCGCATCTACGGGCGGCTGGAGGTGTACCTGTCGCCCGTGCACGGAGCCGGCGCGGCGGGAACGGCGGGGACGGCGGGGACGGCGGGGTCCACCGGAGGGGCTGGTGGAGAGGGGTTTGCCCTGACTGGTGCGGCTGGTGGAGCTGGTGGTGCCGTCCGGGCTGTGGAGGCCGCGGCCGGCGGGGCTGCCGAGCACCGCGGGACGAGCGGGACGGCTGGCGCGTACGGGACGGGCGAGGAGTCCGGGAAGTCCGGAAAGTCCTGGGGGTTCGGAGCGGGTGGGGTGGCTGCTGCGGACGGGGCGAGTGGTGAGGGGCGCGGGGACAATGGGGGCAGCGGGGTTCGTACGGGCGGCGCGGGCAGTACGGGCGGCGCGAGCGGTGCGGGCGGCGCGGCTCGCGGAGTTCCTGGGCGCTACGAGGGCCACGAGGTTCACGAAGGCCAGGGGGTTCACGAGAGCCAGGCGGCCCATGGGGCCCATGGGGGCGAGGAGGCCGACGGAGGCGTTGGGACGGCCGGGGCCGAGGGGGGCGGCGACTGGCTGTTGGCCGTCTTCTCGGTACCCGAACAGGAGCGCAACAAGCGTCACTTGCTGCGCTCCCGACTCGCCCGACTGGGCTTCGGCACGGCGGCGCCGGGGGTGTGGATCGCCCCGGCCGCGCTGTACGAGGAGACCCGGCACACCCTGGAACGGCTCGGCCTCGCCGGCTACGTCGACCTCTTCCGCGGTGCGCACACCGGGTTCGAGCCCACGGCCGAGGCGGTGCGCCGCTGGTGGGATCTGGACGCGCTGGCCGCCCGGCACCGTGCGTTCCTGGCCGCCCACGAACCGGTGTTGCAGCGCTGGTCACAGCAGGGCAGCGGGACCCCGGCCGACGCGTACCGCGACTATCTCCTGGCCCTCGACTCCTGGCGCGCCCTCCCCTACGCCGACCCGGGGCTCCCGCCGGCGCTGCTGCCCGCCGACTGGCCGGGCGAACGCTCGGCCCGCGTCTTCGCCGAACTCCACCAACGGCTACGGGAAGCGGGCGCGGCCTACGTACGCAACCAGGCCGGCTGACCCCTCCCGCCGCCGCTGCCCGACCGTCTGCCCGCCCGCGCGCCTCCCTCGCCCGGGCACGCACCGCGCCCGGTGTGGTGGCCGCGAACCTGCGGTACGGGCCGGGGCCTGCGATCCGGGCAGGTCTGCGGGGGCAGTAGGTCTGGGGCGGGGCCGGGGCCCGGGGCGGGGCGGGTGGCCTCGGTCGTGCTGCCCGGTCGCCCGTACGGTTCGGCCGCGCGCACCGCTTAGGGTACTGATCATGCCTATGTCACACAGCCCTCAAGAGCACCACCAGCCCCAGCAGCCCCAGCTTGCCGCTCCGGTCCGCTCGCGCCGGAACCGGGTGCTGTGCGCGGCGGCCGGCCTCGGTCTGGTCCTCGCCCTGAGCGGGTGCAACGACGATGCCGACGGGGGCACGGACGACGGTGCGCGGGGCGCCCAGTCCACGTCGCCGGCGGCCAGTTCGCCCGCACCCGCCGCATCCGAGGCCGGCGCCCCGTCCTCGTCTTCGTCCTCGTCCGCGGCCCCCGCCGGCGACCAGCCGCAGATACCGGGATGGCAGACGCAGGCCCGTGCCGAACACCACTTCCGGTACGACGTACCGGGCGCCGCGCAGAAGTGGCGGGTCATCGGCGAGGACACCGCCCTGTCCTACACCGACAAGGACGGCCAGCCGATCGTCGTCATGACCGGCGCCGCCAACTACCGCGAGGGCGGCTGCGCCTCCAGCCCCAACCCCAAGGCGCTCGGCGAGGCCGGCAAGGGCCAGCTCGCCACCGTCGGCACCACCGGCGGCGGCACGGAGGGCTCGTTGCAGGAGAACGCCCGTAACTGGGCAGGCAACTGGGGCTTCGCCGCGTACGGCGGCCCGGACCACAAGCCCAAGATCGAGGTCAGCCAGGCCAAGCCGTGGAACCGGGGCGGGATCACCGGGTACACCGCGACCGCCAAGGTCACCGTCACCCACCGGCCGAGCGCCTGCGTGCCGGCGTCGGCCGTCGTGCACTCCATCGCGCAGAAGCTGCCCGACGGCACCATGCACGGCTGGGTGATCTACGCCGACCAGGGCGTCCCCAACGCCCTCACCGCCCCCGAGATCCAGAAGATCATGGAGACCGTACGCTCCACGGACGGCTGAGAACCCGCCACCAGCGGCGGCACGGCCCAGCCCCGAACTCCCCTACCCTCGCGCTCCCCTGCCCCGGGGTGGCCCGCTGCCCGGCCGAGCCGGCCCCCACCGGCGTGCGGCTACTGGGCCCGGGTGCCGGGCCCGGACGCCGCAGCCGGGGACGGGGCCGGGGGTATGGGTGGGGTCGTGGTGTGCAGCGTGAGGCGTGGTTTGGGGTCGTCGGTGCGTCCGGTGGGTGGGCGTCGGCTGCCGGCCCGGTACGGGGCGGGCCAGGGGGCGCCGGGGCCGCGGTAGCCCTGTTCGGCGGCTGCGTGCAGCGTCCAGTGCGGGTCGTACAGGTGCGGCCTGGCCAGTGCGCACAGGTCGGCGCGGCCCGCGAGCAGCAGGGAGTTGACGTCGTCCCAGGACGATATGGCGCCCACCGCGATGACCGGGACGCCGAGCTCGTTGCGGATGCGGTCGGCGAACGGGGTCTGGTACGAACGCCCCACCTCGGGGCGCTCGTGGGCCACCACCTGGCCGGTCGATACGTCGATGGCGTCGGCTCCGTGGGCGGCGAAGGCGGCGGCGATGGCGACCGCCTCGTCGGGGGTGGTGCCGCCCTCGGCCCAGTCGGTCGCGGAGATGCGGACCGTCATCGGCGCGTCCGACGGCCATACGGCGCGCACGGCGTCGAAGACCTCCAGCGGATAGCGCAGCCGGCCGCTGAGGTCGCCCCCGTACCCGTCGGTGCGCCGGTTGGTGAGCGGGGAGAGGAAGCCGGAGAGCAGGTATCCGTGGGCGCAGTGCAGTTCGAGGAGGTCGAAGCCGGCCCGGGCGGCGCTGCGGGCCGAGCGCACGAACTGGTCGCGGATCTCGGCCAGGGTCGCGCCGTCCGCTTCCTGCGGGACCTGGCTGATGCCGGGGCGGTAGGGCAGTGGCGAGGGGGCCACCAGGGGCCAGTTGCCGTCGGGCAGCGGGTCGTCGATGCCCTCCCACATGAGCCGGGTGGAGCCCTTGCGGCCACTGTGGCCGAGTTGCACGCCGATCGCCGCCCCGGGCGATGCGGAGTGGACGAAGTCGGTGACGCGCCGCCACGCCGCCTCGTGCCCCTCCGCGTACAGGCCCGTGCAGCCGGGGGTGATACGGCCGGTGGGGCTGACGCACACCATTTCGGTCATCACCAGGCCCGCGCCGCCCAGCGCCCGGGCGCCGAGGTGGACGAGGTGGAAGTCGCCCGGGGTGCCGTCCTGGGCCGAGTACATGTCCATCGGCGAGACCACGACCCGGTTGCGCAGGGTCAGGCCGCGCAGGGTGAGTGGTGTGAACATCGGCGGCGTGTCCCGGGCGAGGCCGGCCTCACGCTCGACGGCGGTGACGAAGTCCGCGTCGCGCAGCCGCAGGTTGTCGTGGGTGACCCGGCGGCTGCGCGTGAGCAGGTTGAAGGCGAACTGGTGGGGCGGCTGGTCGAGGTAGTCGGCGAGGTTCTCGAACCAGTGCAGGCTGGCGCCGGCGGCCCGTTGGGTGGAGGCCACGACGGGGCGCCGCTCCGCCTCGTACGCGGTCAGTGCCTCGGCCACGGTGGGCGATTCCTCCAGGCAGGCGGCGAGGGCGAGGGCGTCCTCGACGGCGAGCTTGGTGCCGGAGCCGATGGAGAAGTGCGCGGTGTGCGCCGCGTCGCCGAGCAGCACGATCGGCCCGTGTGACCAGCGCTCGTTGGTGACCGTGCGGAAGGCCGTCCAGGAGGAGGCGTTGCCGCGCAGGGGACGGCCGCCCAACGCGTCCGCGAAGAGCGCGGCACACGCCCGCGCCGACTCCCCTTCGTCGCACTGGTCGAGCCCGGCTGCGCGCCACACCTCCTCACGGGCCTCCACGATGACCGTGCTGGCGCCGGCCGCTGCCTGCCCGCCGGGGCCGGGCGGCCCGGTGAACGGCCCGCTGGTCGGCAGCGCGGGGCGGGCGTACGGATAGCCGTGCAGTTGCAGCACGCCGTGCTCGGTCTCGGCGATCTCGAACCGGAAGGCGTCGAAGGCGAAGTCGGCGGCCAGCCAGATGTACCGGCAGCGGTGGGTGGTGAGGTGGGGGGCGAAGACGTCGGCGTGTGCGGTGCGGGTGGCGCTGTGGACGCCGTCGGCCGCGATGACCAGGTCGTGGTCGCGGGCGAGCTCGGCGGCCGGCGGCGCGGCCGTACGGGTACGCAGGTGGACGCCGAGGGAGTGGCAGCGCCGGTGCAGGATCTCCAGCAGGCGCTGTCGGCCGAGCGCGGCGAAGCCGTGGCCGCCGGAGGTCAGCACCTGACCGCCGCGCACCACGTCGATGGCGTCCCAGCGGACGAACTCGCGGCTCAGCTCCTGGTAGACGACCGGGTCCGCGTGCTCGATGCCGCCCAGCGTCTCGTCCGAGAGGACCACGCCGAAGCCGAAGGTGCTGCTGGGCTCGCCGCGCTCCCAGACGGTGATCTCGCGCTCCGGTCGCAGCCGCTTGAGCAGCGCGGCTGCGTACAGCCCGCCGGGGCCGCCGCCGATGATCGCGACCCGCCGGGCGACCGGCCCTGCACCCGGCCCCGGCCCTGCCATGGTCACCGCCCCTGCCAGTTCGGCGGGCGCTTGCTGGTGAACGCCGCGTGGAACTCGGCGTAGTCGGCGCTGTTCATCAGCAGGGCCTGGGTGGCGGCGTCGAGTTCGATGGCGGCGGCCAGCGGCATGTCGAGCTCGGCGGTGAGCAGCGCCTTGGTCTGCGCGTACCCGAGCGCGGGGCCTGCGGCGAGGCGCTGGGCGAGGGCGGTGGCCTCGGCGTCGGCCCGGCCCTCGTCGGTGAGTTGGCTGAGCAGCCCGATCCGCTCGGCCTCGGGGGCGCGCACCGGCTCGCCGAGCATCAGCAGCCGGGTGGCGTGCCCGAGCCCGACGACGCGGGGCAGCAGATAGGCGGCGCCCATGTCGCCGCCGGAGAGGCCGACCTTGGTGAACAGGAACGCGAATGTGGCGCTCGGGTCGGCCACCCGGAAGTCGGCGGCCAGCGCGAGCACCGCACCGGCGCCCGCGGCCACCCCGTGCACCGCCGCGATCACCGGGAACGGGCACTCCCTTATGGCCCTGACGACCTGGCCGGTCATCCGGTTGAAGTCGAGCAGCTCATCGGTGGCCATGCCGAGCGTCGCCCCGATGATCTCGTCCACGTCGCCGCCGGAGCAGAAGCCGCGCCCCTCGCCGGCGAGCACCAGGGCCCGCACGGAACGGGTCCTGGACAGTTCCGCCAGCAGGTCACGGAGATCGGCGTAGGCGCCGAAGGTCAGGGCGTTGAGCTTGTCGGGACGGGCGAGGGTGACGGTGGCCACGGCGCCGTCGAAAGTGACGTGCAGATGCCGCCACCTCGTCGTCCCCGACGCCGAACCGCTGAACGGACTCATACGCATGGCCTCCTTGAGCCGTACGGCAGGTGCCCGTAACGCTTTGAAGTTATCACCCCTTCGTGACTGCCGTCACGAGTACGCGATAGGCGGGAGGGGGTGCGGACCGGCGCGCGGACGGAAAGCACGGGCCGGCGCGAGGCAGGCAATCGCACGCCCGTACGTATGGGTCGCGTGGGCAGCCAGCCGTGCGAGCGCCAGCGTTGGCGCCCACACCGCCGTGGGCCGGCGGCGCCGCCCAACACACCAGGGGCACCAGGAGAACCAGAAGCACCAAACCGGCTCGCGCCGTGGAGCCCCCGCCCCCACAACGCGCACCGTCCCCGCAGCGCTCCACCCGGTCGACCTCGCGCTCTACCGACCTGCCGCGCAGTCGCCCTACCGACCTATCGACCTATCGACCTACTGACCGGCTCGGCCGTTCCCCGCCCCACTGGCCACCGCTGCCCCAGGGCCCTCACGGCCAACCGACCCATCCGTCACCGCGGGGTCCATCGCCCCACTCGGAGCCGCACGGTCGACCACCCCGCTCTGAGCCGCGCGGCCGACCGACCCGCCCGACGACACCGCGCCGCCCGCCCCTCGGGCCGCCGGCGCACGCCCCGCCGCAGCCGCGTCCTGCGGCACGCCGCGCAGCCGGGAGCGGCGGCGCCCGTACCCGACGTACAGACCGGCCCCGACCAGCAGGAAGATCCCGAACTGTAGCCAGGCGGCGGAGCCCGTGCCGTAGATCAGATAGCCGCAGCAGACGATGCCGAGGAGCGGGGGCAACGGGAAGAGGGGGGCGCGGAAGGGGCGGGGCAGGTCGGGGCGGGAGCGGCGGAGTGCGAGGACGCTGACGTTGACCACGACCATGGCGGTCAGCGTGCCGATCGTGGTCAGGTCGAGGACCACATCGAGCGGGACCAGCGCCGCGGGCACCGCGAAGACCACGGCGACGATCCAGGTGCCGGCGACCGGCGTCGCCGTCTTCGGCGAGATCCGTGCGAAGACCGGCGGTATCAGACCGTCCCGGGACATCGACATCAGGATGCGGGTCTGCCCGTAGGTGACCGTGAGGACCACCGACGCGATGGCCACGACCGCGCCGAAGGCGATGATGCCGCCGCCCCAGGCGGACCCGGTGACCTGGTTGACGATCAGCGACAGGGCAGCCGGCTTGCCAGCGACCTCACCTGCGGAGAGACCGCCGATCGCGGCGAGCGCGACCAGGCAGTACAGCAGCGTCACCACGCCGATGCAGACCATGATCGCCAGCGGGATGGTGCGGCGCGGGTTCTTCACCTCTTCGCCGGCGGTGGTGATCGCGTCGAAGCCGATGTACGAGAAGAAGGCGACCGAGGCGCCGGAGGTCACGCCGGCCAGCCCGTGCGCGGCGAACGGCGTCAGGTTGCCCGCCTCGAACGCCGCGAAGGCGATCGCGCAGAACAGCGCGAGGACGCCGAGTTTGAGCACGGCCATCGCGGCGGTCGCCCGGGCGCTCTCCCGCACGCCGCGCACCAGCAGCAACGCCGCCAACATGATCACCACGACGGCCGGCACGTTGAGGATCCCGCCCTCGCTGGGCGAGCTGGACAGGGCCGCGGGCAACTGCCAGCCGAACACACTGTGCAGCAGCTCGTTCAGGTACTGCCCCCAGCCCACCGCGACCGCCGACACGGAGACCCCGTACTCCAGGAGCAGGCACCAGCCCGTGATGAACGCCGCACCCTCGCCGAGGGTGGCGTACGCGTAGGAGTACGAGCTGCCGGAGACCGGGATGGCGCCGCCCAGTTCGGCGAAGGAGAAGGCGGTCAGGATGCAGGTCACCGCGGCGAGCACGAAGGCGACCACGGTGGCGGGGCCGGCCTCGGCGACCGTGTCCGAAAGGCCGACGAAGATGCCGGTGCCGACGATCGCGCCGACGCCGAAGCACACCAGTTGGAACAGGCCCATGGTGCGTCGCAGCCCGTGCCCCGCGAGGTCCGCGCCGGATTCGGCGATCAGCACATCGGGGGACTTGATGCGTAGCAGGTGCGCGCGCATGGGTGGGTCTCTTCTCTGGTGGAACGCGTGGAACGGGTGGAACGGGTGGAGCAGGCGGGTTGGGTGGCGTAGGTGGGGCGCGTGGATCTCGTGGGGCGGGCGGCGTCCGACACACCGCAGGGCGCCTACGACGCACGTGCGTGCTGCGCACGGTCTGCGCGGCGGGCCGGCAGGTCTCACCCGCCCCGGACAGCCCAGTGGGGCCCGAGCCGGCGCGCCCGAACCCCACGTAATACGACACGTAATACGACCATTCTAGACCCGCTCGCCGCATGAATGATCACCGCGGCGTATGACTATTCACTCATGCGCGAGGGTGGCGACCAGGACCGCCTTGATCGTGTGCATCCGGTTCTCCGCCTCGTCGAAGACGACCGAGTAGGCGGACTCGAAGACCTCGTCGGTGACCTCAAGCGAGGTCAGCCCGTACCGCGCGTGGATGTCGCGGCCGACCCCGGTGCCCAGGTCGTGGAAGGCGGGCAGACAGTGCAGGAACCGCACCTGCGGGTTGCCCGTGGCGTGCAGCACGTCCATGGTCACCGCGTACGGGCGGAGCAGCGCGATCCGCTCGTCCCAGACCTCCGTCGACTCCCCCATGGAGACCCAGACGTCGGTGGCCACGAAGTCCGCACCGCGCACGCCTTCGGCGACGTCCTCGGTGAGCGTGACACGGGCGCCCGAACCCGCAGCGAGCCGCCGCGCGTGCGCCACGATCCCCTCGGCCGGCCACAGCGCCCGCGGCGCGACGATGCGGACGTCCATGCCCAGCAGGGCGCCGGTGATCAGGTACGAGTGCCCCATGTTGGCGCGCGCGTCGCCGAGGTAGGCGTACGCCGTCTCGGCCAGCGGCTTCGTGCCGTGCTCGACCATGGTGAGCACGTCGGCCAGCATCTGGGTGGGGTGCCAGTCGTCGGTGAGCCCGTTGTACACGGGCACGCCGGCGTGCGCCGCCAGCTCCTCGACGACGGACTGGCCCGCGCCCCGGTACTGGATCGCGTCGAACATCCGGCCCAGCACGCGGGCGGTGTCCTTGACCGACTCCTTGTGCCCGAGCTGGGAACCCGCCGGGTCGAGGTAGGTCGTCGAGGCGCCCTGATCGGCCGCCGCGACCTCGAACGCGCAGCGCGTACGCGTCGAGGTCTTCTCGAAGATCAATGCGATGTTCTTGCCGGACAGCCGCTTGACCTCGGCGCCGGCGCGCTTGGCGGCCTTCAGCTCGACAGCGAGCTCCACCAGGCCGACGAACTCGCCCGCGGTGAGGTCGAGCTCCTTGAGGAAATGACGGCCGTAGAGGTCTGTCGCCATGGCAGGCTCCTAGGTCGCAGCGTTCGGGAACTCCGGAAGCATATACGAATAACAGCATTTATATGCAAGCGGGTGTGGGGCCGCTCCCCGCCCCCGGCCCCTGCCCCGGTTTCCGCCCCTGTATCTGCCCCAGTTCCCGTGCCTGCTGCTGTTCCTGTCCCCGTTCCCGCTTCTGCTTCCTGTCGCTGCTTCCTGTTCTCTCCCTCCGCTTCTGCTTCCCGTTCCCGCTTCCCGTTCCTGCTCGGGTTCCTGCTCGGGTTCCTGTTCCGGTGGGGCGAGTGGTTACGGGAGCGGCCGGGGCGGCCCCGTGCTCACACCGCGTCCCGCTCCACGGGGCAGCTCATGCAGCGCGGGCCGCCCCGGCCGCGGCCGAGTTCGCTGCCCGGGATGGTGATCACCTCGATGCCGCACTTGCGCAGATACGTGTTGGTGGTGGCGTTGCGCTCGTACGCGATGACCACGCCCGGCTCGACGGCCAGCACGTTGCACCCGTCGTCCCACTGTTCGCGCTCCGCCGCGTGCACGTCCTGGGTCGCGGTCAGCACCCGGATCGAGTCGAGCCCGAGCGCCGCGGCGATCGCCCGGTGCATGTGCTCCGGCGGATGGTCGGTCACCTTGAGGTCGCGCTCTTCGACGCCCGGCTCGATGGTGTACGAGCGCAGCATCCCCAGGCCCGCGTACTGGGTGAACGTATCGCCGTCCACCATCGTCATCACCGTGTCCAGGTGCATGAACGCCCGCCCCTTGGGCATGTCGAGCGCCACGATCGTACGGGCCGACCCGGCCGCGAACAGGCCGCGCGCCAGCATCTCCACCGCCTGCGGCGTGGTCCGCTCGCTCATCCCGATCAACACCGCGCCGTTGCCGATGACCAGCACGTCACCGCCCTCGATGGTGGACGGGTACGCGGCCTGCCCCTCCGACCACACGTGGAAACCACCGGCGGCGAACAGCGGGTGGTGCCGGTAGACGGCCTCGTAGTGCACGGTCTCGTGCCAACGCGCGGGCCAGCGCATCGCGTTGATGGACACACCGTCGTACACCCAGGCCGAGGCGTCGCGCGTGAAGAGGTGATTGGGCAGCGGATGGACCACGAAGTCGTCCGGGTCCATCGCGTGGAAGCGCACCGAGACCGGCTCCGGATGGCGCTCCAGGAACTCGCGCTTGGTCTCCCCGCCGACCAGCGCCTGCGCCAACTCCGGTGCCGACAGTTCGTCGAAGGCCGCCCGCAGATGGTCGGTGGCCAGCGGCCCGTACTCCTTCTCGTCGAATACCCGGTCGAGCACCAGCGCCCTCGCCGCCGGCACCGCGAGGCTCTCGGCCAGCAGGTCACCGAAGAGGTGCACCTCGACGCCCCGGTCGCGCAGCACGTCGGCGAACCCGTCGTGCTCCTGTCTGGCCCGGCGCACCCACAGCACGTCGTCGAAGAGGAGTGCGTCCTTGTTGGTCGGAGTGAGCCGCTTCAGCTCCAGGTCGGGGCGGTGCAGTATGACGCGGCGCAGCCGCCCGGCCTCGGAGTCGACATGGAATCCCATGTCCCTATCCTCACCCCAAGCCAGCGCCCTGAACATCGCTGGCGACACGGACCGTGCGCCCGGCGTACGCCCCCGGCCGGACGCGGTGGACCAGGCAGGGTTCCCGGGCCACCCGGTCACAGGTGGTGCGGCGCGGTGCCTGCGGGCCCGCCCCACACCACCCCGCGCCGGGCGCACCGGCGACGCCGACGCGCCCCGGCCGGGCCCGCCGGGCCCACTTGCCGACATCTGTCGGAAACCCGAACGGCCCTGACGGGCGGCCCGGCGCGGCGTCTGCCTGCCTGCCTGTCGCACGCAGCACCGACCGCCGGGCGCTCACCGCGGGCTGCCGCCGCCGTACGGGCGAACGCCGCTCGCCCGTACGGCCCCACACCGGCCTACAGCCGCGGGTCGACCGGCTCGGACTCCAGCGCCAGGACCGCGAACACCGCCTCGTGCACCCGCCACAGCGGCTCCTGCGCGGCCAGCCGGTCCAGCCCTTCGAGGCCGAGCGCGTACTCGCGCAGCGCCAGCGAACGCTTGCGGTGCAGGTGCCGCGACCGCAGCCGCTCCAGGTTCTCCGGCCGGGTGTACTCGGGCCCGTAGACCAGGCGCAGGTACTCCCGGCCGCGGCACTTGAGGCCGGGCTGGGCGAGCTTGCCCGCCGCGGTACGGGCAGCCGCTTCGACCGGTTTGACCACCATCCCCTCGCCACCGGCCGCGGTCAGTTCGAGCCACCATTCGACGCCCGCCGCCACCGACGCCTCGTCCTCGGTGTCGACGAAGAGCCGACGCGTGGGGGCGAGCAGGCCGCCGCGGCCGGGCCCTGCGGCGGCTGGCCCTGCGGGTGCGTGAGGTGCATCAGGTGCGACGGGGGCGTGGGGTGCGTTAGATACGTGGGGTGCGTCGGGTACGTGGGCCATGCCGGTCCCGTGAGTCGCAGAGGCCGCAGGGGTCGCAGGGGTCGCAGGGGTCGCAGGGGTCGCAGCAGCGGCATCGGCCGCCACCAGCCGGTCGATCAGCTCCAGTTGCGCGTCGTGCGGCAGCAGCGCGAGGTTGCGCCCCTGCCCGGCCAGGAGTTGGAACGGGGCGAGCCGCACCCCGTCGAGATCGCCCAGAAGGCCCGCACCGCCCGCATCGCCCGCACTGCTCGTACCGCTCGTACCGCTCGTACCGCTCGTACCGCTCGTACCGCCCACGCGCCAGCAGTAGCGGCGGTACGCGTCGGTGAACGCCTGCGCGTCGGCCGCACGTCCGCGTTGCCGGTCCAGGAGTTCGGTCACGTCGACGCCCCGGGCCGCCGCCGCTTCCAGGGCCGCGACGGCACCGGGGAAGGCGGCCCGGGAGGCCGCGCCGACGGCCGCGTACTGGGTCCGCAGCAGCCCGTCGGCCTTCAACGACCACGGCATCAACTCGGCGTCGAACAACAGCCAGTCCGTGTCGAGCTCTGCCCACAGGCCGGCCCCTTCGACGGCAGCGGCCAGCCGGTCCAGCAGCGACGCGGTCAGGCCGGGGTCGGTGAAGAAGGGGCGCCCGGTACGGGTGTGCAGCACGCCCGGCACGCCGTCGGTGGCTCCGAAGCGCTCCCCGGCCACCGTGGCGTCCCGGCACACCAGGGCCACGGCCCGCGAACCCATGTGCTTCTCCTCGCACACCACCCGGCGCACCCCCTCGGCGCGGTAGGCGGCGAACGCGTCGGCCGGGTGCTCCAGATAGCCGTCCGCCGTGGCGGTGGGGCACGGCGCCATGGTCGGCGGCAGGTACGCCAGCAGGTTCGGGTCCACCGCGAACCGGCTCATCACCTCCAACGCAGCCGCCGCGTTCTCCTCCTGCACGGTGACCCGACCCAGTTCCTTGGTCTCCACCGTGCGCCGCCCGATGACGTCGTTGATGTCCAACGGGCGGCCGTCCGCACCGCCCGAAGCGTCGCTGGCCAGCGGCTTGACCGGGGCGTACCACTCCCGCTCGGCGGGCGTGCTCACCAGTTCCCGCTCCGGCCAGCGCAGCGCGGTCAGCGCACCGCCGAAGACGCAGCCGGTGTCGATGCAGGCCGTGTTGTTGAGCCAGCGCACCCGCGGCACGGGCGTGTGGCCGTAGACGACGGCGGCCCGGCCCCGGTAGTCCTCGGCCCACGGGTAGCGCACCGGCAGCCCGAACGCATCGGTCTCGCCGGTCGTCTCGCCGTACAGCGCGAAGGACCGCACCCGGCCCGACTGTCGGCCGTGGTACTTCTCCAACAGACCGGCGTGCGCGACCACCAGCGCGCCGCCGTCCAGTACGTAATGGCTGACCAGCGAGCGGATGAAGGCCGCGGCCCGGCCCCGGAACTCCGGGTCGACGGCCTCCTCCCTGGTCAACTGCTCGATGGTCTCGGTCAGGCCGTGCGCGATCTTCACGGTGGTGCCGGCGAGGTAGCGGCCGAGCTTGTTCTCGTGGTTGCCGCAGACGCAGAGCGCCGTACCGGACTCGACCATGCCCATGACCAGCCGCAGCACGCCCGGGCTGTCCGGTCCGCGGTCGACCAGGTCACCGACGAACACCGCCGTGCGGCCCTGCGGATGCACGGCGTCCACCGCGCGCCCGCCCGCGTCGCGGCGCAACTCGTACCCCAGGTCGCCGAGGAGGGTCTCCAACTCGGACCGGCAGCCGTGGACGTCGCCGATCACGTCGAACGGGCCGGTCAGGTGCCGCAGGTCGTTGTAGCGCCGCTCGCGCACGACGGTCGCCGACTCCACTTCGGCAACGCCGCGCAACACGTGCACCGCGCGGAACCCCTCCCGCTTCAAGTGGCCGAGCGAGCGGCGCAGTTCGCGCTGGTGGCGCTGGATGACGTGGCGCGGCAGTCCGGCGCGGTCGGGGCGCGCCGCGTTGCGCTCGGCGCACACGCCCTCGGGCACGTCGAGCACGATCGCCACCGGCAGGACGTCGTGTTCCCGGGCCAGCGCGACCAGGTCCTTGCGGCTCGCGGACTGCACGTTGGTCGCGTCGACGACGGTCAGCCGCCCGGCGGCCAGCCGCTTGCCCGCGATGAAGTGCAGCACGTCGAACGCGTCGGCGCTGGCCCCCTGGTCGTTCTCGTCGTCGCTCACCAGACCGCGGCAGACGTCCGACGACACCACCTCGGTCGGCTTGAAGTGCCGTGCGGCGAAGGTGGACTTGCCTGACCCCGTGGCCCCTACCAGCACCACGAGCGCCACATCAGGCACCCCGAGAACCTGTTCCTCACGCACCGTTTCCCCTCTCGCCCCATTGACCCCACTCGCCCCACTCATCGCGCGTCCCCCTCGCCCCGCTGCCGCTCCGCCGCGGGGTGCGCGGCGGGTGGGGGTGGGGTGATGGTTGGGTGTGAGGTGGCTTCTGGGGCAGTTGGGTGTGGAGTGGTTGGGAGTGAGGTGGTCGAGTGTGTGGCGGTTGGGTGTGGGGACGACGCCGGTGGTGCGGTCGGTCGTGCCGGGGCCGCACCCGTGGTCGCGCTCCGTGTCGTGCCCGGGGACGTCTCCTCCGGCGCGCGCAGGATGAAGAGCGCCAACTGGGTCGGCGCACCCACCTCGGGGTCATCGGGGCCCACCGGCCGGAACTCCACCCCGTACCCGTACCGCAGGGCCACCGCATCGGCCCAGGCCCGGAACTCCCGGCGAGTCCACTCGAAGCGGTGGTCGGTGTGGCGCAGTTGCCCGGGGGCGAGGCCCGCATAGCGCACGTTGTACTCCGCGTTCGGCGTCGTGACGATCACCGCGCGCGGCCGGGCCGTCGCGAACACGGCATGGGCCAGCGTGGGCAGCCGCGGCGGGTCGACGTGCTCGATCACCTCACTGAGCACCGCCGCGTCGTACCCCTGCCACCGGGCATCGGAGTACGCCAACGAACCCTGCACCAGCCTGACGCGGGCCGCCTCCCGCTCGGAGAGCCGGTCGACGTGCAGCCGGCGGGCCGCGGCACTCAGCGCCCGCTGCGAGACGTCGACGCCCACCAACTCCGTGAAACGCGCATCCGGCAGCAGCTCGGCCAGGAGTTGGCCCGAGCCGCACCCGAGGTCGAGCACCCGCGCCGCCGCCACCTCGTGCAGCACCTCCGCGATCGCGGCCCGGCGCCGCGCCGCCAGCGGAACGGGCGCCTGCTCCGTGTCCGCGCACTCGTCCACCGCGTTGTCCACTTGCTCCGGCGCGGTGTCGTCCGCCACGGCCAACCGCACCAGCTCCAGCCGCTCCAACGCGTCCCGCGTCAGCGCCCGACTGCGCGCCAGGTAGCGGTGGGCGATCAGCTCCTCCTCCGGGTGCCCGGCGAGCCATCCCTCCCCGGACCGCAACAGCTTCTCCACCTCGTCCGGCGCCACCCAGTAGTGCTTGCCGCCGTCGAGCACCGGCAACAGCACGTACAACTGCCGCAGCGCATCGACCAGCCGGGCCCGCCCCGTGAGGACCAGGTGGACGTAGTCCGCATCGCCCCACTCGGGAAACTCCGCGTCCAGTGGTACGGCCGTCGCCCGCACCTGCCACCCCAGCGGCGCGAACAGCCGCCGCACCAGCTCCGCCCCACCACTCACCGCCACCGCAGGCACCTCGATGCGCAGCGGCAACGACCGCTCCACCAACTCCGGACGCGCCACGCACCGGCCCTGGAGCGCCGTCGCGAAGGCCGCCCGCAACGCCACGGCCAGCAACGACGAGGCGGCGTACGGCCGGTCGTTGACATAACTCCCCAGGTCCGCCGCGGTCGGCCCCGCACCACGCCGGGCCCCCGAACCCTTCCCCCGCCCGCCCCGCACCAACGCCACCGCATCCACCTCGTACACCAACGCCACAGTGCAGCGCTCGGGCGACGCCTCGGGATAGAAGACATGCGCCACACCGTGCGCGGTGGAAAACCGCTGGGCCTTCTCCGGATGCTTGTGCAGCAGGAAACCCAGGTCGGTCGCGGGCAGTTCGGAGCCACCAGTGGTGGTCAGAGATAAGAACACACGCCCGAGTATCGCCGGGAACGGCCCCTCACCCCACCGAATTCCTTTACTGCGTTCCCTTGCTGCGTTCCCTTGCTGTGCTCTCTTGCTGCCTTCCCCCGCCGCGCTTCCCGCTTCTTCTCCTTGCCGCGCTTCTCTGTCGCTTTCCTCTTGCCGGGTCCTGCTGCCTCGCTCTGCTGTTCTTTCCGCTTCTATTCCGGTGGGGGCTCAGGCGGAGGCTTTGTCTGGCCTGCTGAGGTTGCGGCTTCGCTCTCCCCCCGGGGCGGGGGGCTCCCCCTCCCCTCCCCTCCCCCCCCTCTCCGCCCCCACACCCACCCCCACCCCACCCCACACCCGCCCGCCCCTCACCCGTCCCCGACCGCAAGCGCAAGCTCCGCGATGTGGCCTGGGCCCACTCGGCAGCAGCCGCCGATCAGTCGCGCCCCGTGGGTCCGCCAGGCGGCGACCCGCGCCGGGTCGAAGGTGCTCCGACCGCGCCAGTCGTGCGCGGTCGCGTCCCACTCCTCGCCGCTGTTCGGGTAGACCACGACCGGTTTCCCCGTGACCCGCGCCGCCAGCCGCACGGCGTCGTCCGCATCGGCCGGCGTGCAGCAGTTCACGCCCACCGCGATCACCTGGTCGTGGCCGGCCACCAGTGCAAGGGCCTGTTCCAACGGCTGGCCGGCCCGCGTGCGGTTTCTCTGCACGCTGTACGAGAGCCACACCGGCACGTCACATCCCTCGGCAGCCCGCAGCATCGCTTCTGCCTCGTCGACGTCCGGCACCGTCTCCAGGGCCAGGGCGTCTGGCCGGGCGGCGGCCAGGGCCGCTATGCGCGGCCGGTGGAACTCCGTCAACTCCCGCACGCTCAGCCCGTACCTGCCGCGGTACTCGCTCCCGTCCGCCAGCATCGCCCCGTACGGCCCCACGGACCCCGCCACCCACACGCCTCCAGCCCCCGCCCCCGGCCCCACACCCGCATCCGCACCCACACCCGAGCCACCAGGGCCGTGCGGCCCGGCCCCGCCCCCGGGCCCAGCCCGCGTCGTGGCCTCGGCTCCTGCTTCTGCCGCCGCCTGCCGGGCCAGGTGAACGCTCCGTCGGAGCAGTGCGTCCACCTGGCTCCGGCCCAGGCCCCGGCGGGCGAAGCCCTGATAGCTGGCCTGGTAGCTGGCGGTGATCAACACCCGCGCGCCCGCCCGTACGTAGGCCGCGTGGGCCGCCACGATCTGCGCCGGATCGTCCACCAGCAGCCGGGCGGACCAGAGGTCGTCCGGCAGGTCGCAGCCCTGCGCCGCCAACTGGTTGGACAGCCCGCCGTCGAGGACGACCGGGCCCCGGGCGAGGGCTTCGGCCAGGGAGGGCGGAGGGGCCGCGGGGCAGGGCTGCGGAGCGTGCCGCTCCGGCCCGGCGGGCGGCTCGGCCCCCCGCGGTCCGGTGGCTGGCGGTTCGGCGACGGGTGTCACGGCCGCGGTCCTCAGCCGAGCTGTGTCTTCACCTGGGACGCGATCAGGTCCAGGTGGTCGAGGTCGTCCAGGTCGAGGATCTGGAAGTAGATGCGGGAGGCGCCGATCTCCGCGTACCGCCCGATCTTGTCCACCACCTCGGCCGGTGAGCCGGCGAGTCCGTTGGCCTTCAGCTCGTCCACCTCGCGCCCGATGACCGCGGCGCGGCGGGCCACCTCGCTGTCGTCCTTGCCGACGCAGGCCACCAGGGCGTTGGAGTACACCAGGTCATCGGCCTTGCGACCGACCGCCTCGGCCGCCGCCCGCACCCGACCGAACTGCCGGTCGCTGTCCTCGACGGAAGCGAAGGGGATGTTGAACTCGTCCGCGTACTGCGCGGCCAGGCGCGGGGTGCGCACCGCGCCGTGGCCGCCGATGAGGACCGGCACCTTCTGCTGGGCTGGCTTGGGCAGCGCCGGCGACTCGGTGAGCTGGTAGTACGTGCCGTCATGGCTGAAGGTCTGGCCGACGGGGGTCTGCCAGAGGCCGGTGACGATCGCCAACTGCTCCTCCAGGCGCCCGAACTTCTCCTTCGGGAAGGGGATGCCGTACGCGCGGTGCTCCTCCTCGAACCAGCCGGAGCCGAGCCCCAGCTCGATCCGGCCACCGGACATCTGGTCGACCTGCGCTACCTGGATGGCCAGCACGCCGGGGAGGCGGAAGGTGCCTGCGGTCATCAGGGTGCCCAGGCGGATGCGGCTGGTCTCGCGGGCGAGGCCGGCCAGGGTGATCCAGGCGTCCGTCGGGCCGGGCAGGCCGTCGACGCTCCCCATGCGCAGGTAGTGGTCGGAGCGGAAGAAGGCGTCGAAGCCCAGGTCCTCGGTGGCCTTGGCAACGGTGAGCAGGGTGTCGTAGCTCGCGCCCTGCTGGGGTTCGGTGAAGATGCGTAGATCCATGGTCTCCATCCTGCCTGCTTTGGGGCATGCCGCCGACATGCCCCGATCCGTGTCAGACCGGTCGCGGAACCGGTGGGTCCGGGCCGGTGCGGCGGCGCCCGTACGGGGCCCGGGGTGTGCCCGGGTTTTCCCGGGCACGGTGCCCGCCAGGCCGGCCGTGGCGCCGGAGCCGATACCGGCACCGGCCTCGGTGTCGGTGTCGAACGGGGTGTCGACGTCAGGCCCGGCGTGCTCGGGCCGAGGTCGTGGTGTCAGGTGTGCGGTGCCGCGCGGGCGTGCCGGGGCTGGGCTGCGCGTGCCGTGGTGGCGCCCAGCCGTGGTCGGGCGGTGGCGAGGGCGGGGTAGGGGGCGGTCCGTGCAGGGGGTGGGCGTGCGGGGTGCGCCCTGGTCAGGCGGCGCCGCCTGCCCGGTGGGTGGAGAACTCGCGCAACATGCCGAAGACGCGGTCCCGCGATTCGTCGGCGGCGTCGACGGCCTCCACGCACTGCCAGTACAGCCCCTCGTCGGCCACGCAGGCCACCTCGACCAGGGCTATGCCCACGTCGCCGAGCAGGACCCCCAGTGCGAGCAGGACGCGCTGGGGATCGCGCACTTCCGTCAACTGGGAGGCACGTATGGCACCGCCCCGTTGGAGCGTCGTATGACCGGATGCGGGGCGTCGCAGGGCGCCGCACGCCCGGCCGCCCGCCTCGCTGAGCCCCTCGGCCTCCCAGCGGGTCACGGGGGAGGCGCTGCCCGCGAAATATCCCCCGATCACCTCCGCGAGGGCCTGCGCCTGCCATGCTTCGGCCACGATGTCCTGCACGGTCTGTGACCGTGTCAGGGCCGATCGAGTGGCCTCGATGAGCCGCATCGCCTCCATGACCCCTGCCCCTCTCCGCCGTATGCACCGCGTCCGCCGCGTCCAGCACGTCGCTCGTGTCACCGAGCAGCCAACTGTCTGCTACCCAGAGTGATGAATGACAGGCGGGAAAGCCAGGGGAATTCAGGAATCTGTGGACAACAGTTACGCCGCAGATAACTTTCTCACTACATAGAGTGACGATCTTCGCTGGAGGGTGCGGCCATGCGGCGTGCCGGGAACCGTAGTTCGTTGCGCTCGATCTTGGCGGCGAGCGCGGTCAGTGGGTCGATGCCCAGGGTCTGGCAGAACTGGAGGAGGTAGGCGAGCACGTCGGCCACCTCGTCCTCGACGCGGGCGGCGGCTCCGGCGTCGGCCATCACCTCGGCCGACTCGTCCGGCGTCAGCCACTGGAAGATTTCCACGAGTTCGGCCGCCTCGACGCTGAGTGCGGAGGCGAGGTTCTTCGGCGTGTGGAAGCGCTGCCAGTCGCGGGCCGCCGCGAATTCGGCCAGCCGACGCTGGAGAGCGTGCAGGTCAGGATCGGTATGGGGTGCCTTGGTCACGCCCCAGGTCTACCACTGTCAGCCCGCGCACCCCGAACGAGCCCGCCTCCCCGCCGTCCCGCCGGCTGCCGCTCCGACGCCCCGTGCCCGCCGCCCCCACCGCGGCGGGCACGGGGCCCGCTCCGCCGGCCACGGCGGCACCGGCCTCAACGGGCGCCCCAGCCGACACGGACGTCCCGGGCGCCCCGGCGGCTGCGGCGCCGCGCGCCCCACCGCTCGCGGCACGCGCACCGGGCACGGCAGGCTCGGGGGGCCGTTCCGCGGCGGCGTCCGGCACCGGGAGCGGTACTGCGTGGACGGCCCCGACCAGCCTGATGTGGCCGCGTTCGCACATCCGCCCGGCGAGTTCGAGGAGCAGTCGCGCCTGTCGTGCGTCCAGGCAGCGGTCGAAGCCGTCGGCCAGGACGGTCAGCGTCTGGAGTGCGGGCAGCACGTCGGCCACCGGATCGACGTCCAGTACGCCGGGCCCGGTGAGTAGGACCAGGGCGAGCCCCAGGTAGCGCAGTTCGCCGTCGCCGAGCCGGTCCACGGGCATGCTTCCGAACTCGCCGCGGCCGAGCACCGCGCGCAGGCCGGCGCCGCTGCGCCCGGTGCCGGTGCCGCCCCCGCTGCCGCGTCCGTCGCCCGTGCGGGCCTGGCCGCCGGTGGTGCGCGGGCCGTGGGGTGCGATGCGGCCGTCGCTCTCCGTCGGGCCACTCCGCGCGCCCGTACGCGCGTCCGCTCCCGCGCCCTCGACCGTGAGTTCCTTGACCGCCGGGCCCGCGCAGCCGTCCCGTACGGCGGTGACCAGCGCGGCGTGCCGGGTGCCGCACTCCTTGTGGGTGCGGTACAGCACGGCGGCCAGGTTGTCGCAGGCGCTGCGGAGTTGTCCGTCGGAGCGCATGGCGGGGCCTCGCATGGATTCGGGGCGCGGGTCGCAGGGGAAGACCGAGCGCAGCGCAACCACGATCTGTTCCGCGGCGGCGAGTGCGAGGCGCTGGCCGGCGGTCTTGCCGGCGATGCGGAGCGGCAGCAGGGCGGTGGCCAGGCGGTCGTCGGGGAGCGGGGCGCGGGTGACGGGGACGGCGCCCGCCGTGTACCAGGCGGCCTGTACGGTGCGCCGGCCCGGGTCGCGGAGCGCCGTCTCCAGCAGGACTTCGCCGGCGCCGGTCATGCGCTCGCCCACGATGCGCAGTTCGGGTTCGGCTTGGACGGCGACGTCCAGGCGTACGGGGCCCACCGTGCCGTCCACGGTGCAGCCGATGCGGAAGCCGCGGCGGCCCTGTGCGTCGGGGCGTGCCTGGTGGGGGACGCAGCCGACGGGGTCGGGGAAGACGTCGGCGAGTCCGTCGCCCGCGGCGAGCCTGGCGAGGGCTCCGTAGGCTTCGAGTGCGCTGGATTTGCCACTGCCGCTGGGGCCGGTGAACAGCGTCACCGGTCCCAGCGGGAAGACCGCGCGCCGGTGCGTCTTGTACGCCGAGAGCCTCAGTTCGGTTACGGCGGGCCGCTGGCCTGATGCGTTCATGGCGGGGAAGGTATCGCCGCCGGTTTTCGCCGAACCGTTTGCTCGTTGACGGTTTCCTACGAACGGGGGACGGAAGCCCCTGTCACGGTGGTGAATGCGGGGCGCAGTTCGGGGCCGTCCACCTCGGTGCCGACCGGGGAGAGCAGGAAGACGTTGGTGTCCACGCGGTGCATGCCGCTGCCGAGCCCGAAGACGACTCCGCTGGAGAAGTCGAGGATGCGCTTGGCGACGTCCGCCTCGGCTCCCGTCAGGTCGAGCAGGACGGGTATTTGGGCGATCAGGTACTCGGCGACCTCGCGCGCGTCGGCGAAGGTCTGTACGCGGAGGACGACGAACTGGCGCAGGTCCTCCTCGGGCTCGTCGTCCGGGAGGGCCCGGTGGTGGGGCCAGGACGGCCAGGCGTTGTTGCTGCGCAGCGGGACGACTTCGGCGAGCCCTTCCCACTGTTCGTCGGTGACGTCGTGACGGTTCACCGGTTCACCCCAAAGGCGTGCTCGCTGGATATCTGCATCGGGCGATTCTAGGTATATGTGCGGCCGTGCCTCGTACACCGACACAGGTGGTGGCGGCGGGAGTGACGTAGGCAACGGCCGGGGACGGGACCGGGGCCGGGGTGCGGCCCCGGCGCGGCGACCTTGGGGGGCCGCCGCGCACCGCGTCCCCCGACGCCGTGCACCGCAGGCTCCGCGGTCCCGTCGTACCCGCTCCACGCCGTGTGGCTGGAGCTTTGAAGGTGCCGACCCCCGTCGGCACCTCCCCCGTTGTGGCTCCAGCCACCAGCGCGGCCCATGCGCGCCGGTGCTCGGACGCGGGGCCGGGGCGACGTCGGCCCGGTGGCCCAACGGTTGAGCCGGCGCGGGTAGGTCCCCGCCGACCCCCCGTACCGCCGTGGCCACCGGCACGTCGCGCCGGCTCCGTCCAGAGCGCCGTCCCCGGGAGCAACCCGTCCCGGGGCAGCGCGAATGGGAAGAGGCGGCAGTGAGCCCCCGTTTCTTGCTTCCCCCGACACCGCCGCCTCTGCCCCCGCAGCATCACATGCCAACGGGGCAAAACTCAACGTCGTGTTGAGTTTTGTCGAAACTGCGTTACGAGCCATTCGAACAGCTACGGTGAGCCGCATGGACGACAACGGGGACGAAGCGCTGCACAGTACGTTGCCTCCGCCGGCGGAGGTCAGGGGGCGACGGCGCCCCCGGCTCAGCCGGGGGGACCGTAGGGAGGCAGCCATCCTCGACAGCGTCGTCGAACTCCTGCGGGAGCGGCCCGCGCGGAAGATCACCATCGAGGAGATCGCCAAGGGCGCCGGGCTCTCCCGCCCCTCGGTGTACTTCTACTTCGACAGCAAGCAGGCCATCATCGACGCCGCCGTGCAGCGGGTGATGGGCACTCTGCTGTCGACCGCGGCGGCCGTCGCCGGGGACGAGGAGGTCACGCTCCAGGCTTCGCTCGACGGTCTGATCAACAACGTCCTGGACACCTGGGTGGAGCACGGTTCGTTGTTCTGCGCCGCCATCGACTACGTGGGCCGGGACATGGAGGCGCGGATAGCGTGGCGGGACGCGTTGGAGGCGGGAGCGGTCGAACTGGCCGCGATGCTCGAACGCGACCGCGGCCGTGGTCTGGTCAAGCCGGGCGGCGACGCCCGGGCGCTGGCCGTGGCGGCGCACTGGATGGTCGAACGGAACTGCTACATCCTCTTCAGCCGCGAGCACACGCCCGCCGAGGAGGAGGCGTTGCGCACCACGATGGTGCTCAGTGCCCGGCGGCTGCTGGGGCTGCCCGACCCCGCGGGCACGGTGTAGGCGCGTACGCGGTCCGGTCGGGCCCGGTTCGAAATGGTTAACCCTGGCTCAGGCCGGGCCGGTTGGGGCTGGTTGAGTTGAGGCTGACCCGTTTGAGGGGTCCGGTCGGGTCCGATCTCGTACGGCCTCATCCGGCCCCGCCCGGTCTCATGGGGTGCGACTCGATCTGGTCCGGTTCCGTCGTGGCGGCGCGGTCTTCGTGCGGTGGTCGGTTCCCGCCGCGTACGCTCCTACGTCCGTCCCCTCCGGTGCGGTGCCCGCCACGTGCGGTGCCGGGCCGGGCAGCCGAGAGCGGCCCCGGAGTGTCCTCCCGGGGCCGCTCTGGTGTGCGGCGGGCCGTGCCTGCCGTGGGGCGCTCTGGGCGCCAGGGCTCACTGGTTCCCGAAGATGATGGAACCGTTGAAGCTGTTGATGGCGTTGTGGTTGAAGCTGTCGTCGATCGAGGTCTCGACCTCCGTGCTCCAGATGCGCTTCCACACGTTCACGTTCGTGGTGTCGTTGTCGTTGTGCACCGCCTGACCGCTGTGTGCCTCCGCCGATACGGCACCGGCCAGCGAGAGACCGGCGACGGCGAGCGTGATCAGGACGGGGCGGATGACAGAGCGCATGGCGTTCCTTTCCGAGGCGAGTGGTGGCAACACCGTGCGCGCCCGGGCGGAGCCCGTACGACCCGACACGCGCAGGCGCTGCGGCGCACCCCTCGCTCGGACCAATCCGCGACCGCCCGCGGCCCCGGGCCGCGGTCGCCCCGGGGGTCGCCGGCCGGCTCGGTCAGCTCGCCGTCCAGGCCCCGTCGAGCGGCAGCGAGGCGCCGGTGAGGAAGGACGCCTGCGGGGTGCACAGGTAGGCGACGGCCTCGGCGACCTCGGCGGGTTCCAGCAGGCGCTTGATCGCCGAGTCGGCGAGGAGTACGTCGGTGACCACGCGGTCGGCCGGGATGCCGTGGGCCGCGGCCTGGTCAGCGATCTGGCGCTCCACCAGCGGGGTCCGTACGTAGCCGGGGTTGACGCAGTTGGAGGTGACGCCGTGCGGGGCGCCTTCGAGCGCGGTGACCTTGGACAGGCCCTCAAGTCCGTGCTTGGCCGCCACGTACGCCGATTTGAAGGCCGAGGCGCGCAGCCCGTGGACGGACGAGATGTTGACGACGCGGCCCCAGCCCCGCTCGTACATGCCCGGGAGCGCGCCCCTGATCAGCCGGAAGGGCGCCTCCAGCATGACCGTCAGCACGGTCGAGAAGACCTCGGGCGGAAACTCGTGGATCGGCCGGACCAGTTGCAGCCCGGCGTTGTTGACCAGCACGTCCACGCCTTCCGCGGCCCGCTCCGCGGCATCGAGGTCGGTCAGGTCGAGCGGGACGGGCAGCATCTCGCCGGCGGGCGGTGCGGCGCTCGCCGCGTTCGCGGAGCTCGTTGTGCTCCCGGAGTTCGCCCCGTTCGTCGCGCTCCCGGTGGCGCCGGCATCGGCTGTGGTTTCGGCTGATGCAGTCGATTGGGCTGATGCGGCCGATGCGGCGGCGTTGGCGCTGGCCAGCAGGGCCGTCAGCCCCTCGGCGTCCCGGTCCACCGCCCGCACCTGCGCGCCGGCCGCCACCAGTCGTAGCGCACAGGCCCGCCCGATGCCGCTGGCCGCTCCCGTGACCAGCGCCGTACGTCCCCGCAGGTCGAGGGAGACGGCGGCGGGCTGACCGGACTGACCGAGCTGACCGGGCTGAATGGGTGACAGGTTCATGGCCGTCACCCTAGGTCGGGGCCGGTCACCACCGCAGCAGGTCGCGCTGACCACGGCCGGTCGCGCGGGCCGCCGCCGCGGACTGTGAGGTGCATTGGCGTGCGGCGGGGAGCGCGGACCGGATGGAGCGCCGCCGGCCGGGTGCGGCAGCACGAGGCGTCGCACTACGGAGCGAGGCAGCACGGCGGGCGTGGGGCAACGCGGAGCGCCGTACCAGGGAGCGGGCGGCACGGCGCACGACGGCGACGGCGGCGACGGCGAAGCAGCAACAGCAGCACCGGCGCCATAACTCAGTTGCCCGCCGCGGTCGGGCTCTGTTGCACTTTTCCTTGGCGGCCGGATCGGGCCCCGCACCCTTTGGCGTGCCCGGTCGGCGGGCGCCCGTACGCGCTGCGCGTTCCGGGTACGGACCGTAGGCCGCGCTTCCCAGCCATCCGCCGTGCAGCGGCGTCCCCAGGAGACGATCATGCGACTCACAGCCATGTCCCACTCGCAGGTAATGACCAACTCTGCTAAGGACATGACACATCTTGCACACCGTGAACCTGGGCATCCTCGCGCACGTCGACGCCGGTAAGACCAGCCTGACCGAACGGCTCCTGCACACCGCCGGGGTCATCCCGGAGGTCGGCCGGGTGGACGACGGCAACACCCAGACCGATTCGCTCGCCCTTGAGCGGCAGCGCGGCATCACCATCAAGGCCGCGGTGGTCTCCTTCCCCATCGGCGACCTCGCGGTCAACGTCATCGACACCCCCGGGCACCCCGACTTCATCGCCGAGGTCGAGCGGGTGCTGAGCGTCCTGGACGGGGCGGTGCTCGTGGTCTCCGCGGTCGAGGGCGTGCAGGCACAGACCCGGGTGCTGATGCGCACCCTGCGCCGGCTGCGCATCCCCACGCTCGTCTTCGTCAACAAGATCGACCGCTCCGGTGCGCGCGAGGGCGCGTTGCTGCGCGAACTCGCCGCGAAGCTCACCCCGGCCGTACTCGCCCTCAACACGGTGCGCGGCCTCGGCACCCGGGACGCGCGCTCGCTGCCGTACGACAGTGCGGACGCGGGCTTGCGGAGCGCGCTGCTCGACACACTGACCGCCTACGACGAACGGCTGCTCGCGGAGTTCGTCGCCGATGAGGCGCGGCTGGACGACGCACGGCTGCGGGCCGAGCTGGTCACGCAGACCGGTCGCGGGCTGCTGCACCCGGTGTTCTTCGGCTCTGCGCACACCGGGGCCGGGGTGGCGGAGCTGACCGCCGGGATCACGGAGTTGTTGCCCCGCGCGCGGGGCGAGCGGGACGCGCCGGCCACCGGCACGGTCTTCAAGGTCGAACGCGGCCCCGCCGGCGAACGGCTGGCCTATCTGCGCCTCCTGGCCGGCACCGTCCGCGCCCGGGACCGCCTGTGGTTCGGTGAGCCGCGCGCCGCGACCCCGCGGGGCGAGGCCAAGGTCACGGCGGTACGGGTGTTCGCGCCCGGGCCCGGCGGGCAGGCCGCGGTGCTGACCGCGGGCCAGATCGGCGCGGTCCGGGGGCTGACCGGCGTCCGGATCGGCGACGTGATCAGCGCGGTGGAAGCCCAGCCATCGACACCGACGCCCACAGCAGCACCGGCCGCGGCCCCCCTTGGCGCGCCACCAGGCGCCGAGCCGCCGCCCACGGGGCCAGGGGCGGTGGACAACCGCCCTCGGGGCTGGGCCGCAGGCGCGGGGACGACCGGGCAGCACTTCGCGCCGCCGACGCTGGAGACGGTCATCGCCCCGCACCGCGCCACCGACCGTCCCGCCCTGCACCTGGCGCTCGCCCAACTCGCCGAGGCAGACCCACTGATCAACCTGCGGCAGGGCGGCGACCGGCAGGAACTCTTCCTCTCCCTCTACGGCGAGGTGCAGAAGGAGGTCATCGAGGCAACGCTGGCGCAGGAGTTCGGGGTGGCGGTCGTCTTCCGCCGGACCAGCACCATCCACGTGGAGCGGGTGATCGGCAGCGGCTCGGCGGTGGAGGTCATGCACGCGCCGGGCAACCCCTTCCTGGCCACGGTGGGGCTGCGGGTGGAACCGGCGGCCGAGGGCAGCGGGGTCGCCTTCCGGCTGGCCGTCGAACTCGGCGCCCTGCCACACGCGTTCACCAAAGCCATCGAGGAGACCGTGCGGGAGACCCTCGGACAGGGCCTGTACGGCTGGGCGGTCCCCGACTGCGTCGTCACGCTCACCCGCTCCGGCTACGCGGCGCGGCAGAGCCACGCCCACGGGGTGTTCGACAAGAGCATGTCGAGCACGGCCGGCGACTTCCGCAAGCTGACCCCGCTGGTGCTGCTGACGGCGCTGCGCCGCGCCGCCACCCGGGTGCACGAGCCGATGCACCACTTCCACCTGGAGGTGCCCGCCGACACGGTGGGCGTGGTGCTGCCCGTTCTGGCCCGGCTCGGGGCCGTGCCGCGCCCGCAGGCCGTGCGCGGCGAGTACGGCGTACTGGAGGGGGAGATCCCGGCGGCTGCGGTGCACGCCCTGGAGCAGCGGCTGACCGGGCTGACCCGCGGCGAGGCCCTGCTGGACTACTCCTTCGCCGGCTACCGCCCGGTCCACGGCGCCCCACCGACCCGGCAGCGCACCGATCACGACCCGTTGGACCGCAAGGAGTACCTGTTGCGCGTGGTACGGAACGTCACCGGGGGCACGACAGGGCGCTTGGGGTAGGTGGGGCGGGTGGGGCGAAACGGATGGCCAGGGCGGTTCGTGGTGGGTAAATCAGCCCCATCAGCGGCCATTTGGGCGTGACTTCGACGTGTTCGTAGGCGTTGGTCCGGACATGAAGATGCTCGACCTATTCACCGTGGCATCTGTCGTCGCAGGTGCCGTCACGGCTGTGGGCGCTCCGTTGGTCCAGGACGACCTGCCCGGCATCGATTGGGGCAAGGCACTGAGTCGGTCCGAGGCACTCGGGGACCTGAGTGACCGGCCCGCCGAACACTCCGCGTCCGAGGCCGACTCCCCCCTCTCACCCAACGCCCCGCGCACCACCTGACAGCGCGCAGGGCCCTATCCCCCGCCGGCTCCCCCACCGGGGCACGCCTCCGCACCACGCGGACGCGTGCCCCGGTCTTCGTATGCGGGGCCCCGGTCTTCGCGTGCGGTTCTTCGCATGTCGCTCCCGCTCCCGGCTGGACGCCCGCGCCTCTTCGCACGTGCCGCACGTGCCTCCTCGCACGCAGTTCGGAGCACGCGGCTGGGCGCACGCGGCTCGGCGCACGCAGATCTCCTCGTACGGGGCCCCTCGCGGCCGGCCGCCCCGTACGCCGGTTCCTCGCACCGGGCGGCCTCACGTCTCCAGGGGGAGTTCGAGGGTGAGGCGGTAGCCGCCGGCAGGGGTGGGGGCCGCGGTGAGGCTGCCGCCGAGCAGGGCGGCGCGCTGGCGCAGGCCCTCCAGGCCGTGCTGGGAGCTGGGCAGGCGCAGGGCGGGGCGGGTGGCGGCGGTGTTGGTGACCTCGGTGGTGAGGGCGGTCGCGGTGTGCTGCACACGGACCTCGGCCCGCGCGCCGGGGGCGTGCTTGCGCACGTTGGTCAGGGCCTCCTGCACGGTGCGGTAGACGGCGCGCTGCACCGGCGGCGGCACCTCGTGCGGCAGGTCGAGCCGGAGTTCGGCTTCGATGCCGCTACCGGTGACCAGCCGCTCCAGGCCGGCCAGGGTGGGCTGTGGGGTGAGTTCGGTGGGGGCGCCGCCCGCGCCGCGCAACACGCTCACCATGTGCCGCAGCTCCTCCAGCGTCTGCACGCTGAGCCGGCGGATGGTGCTGGCCGCCTCCTTGGTCTCCGGGTCACGGGTGCTGACCTGGAGCGCGCCGGCCCGCACCGCGATGAGGCTGACCTGGTGGGAGACCACGTCGTGCATCTCGCGGGCGAGTTGGGCGCGCTCGGTGGCCAGCGCGGTCTGCGCGGTGAGCACCCGCTCCGTCTCCCTGGCCTCGGTGATCTCCGCCAGCCTGGCCGAGAGCTCGCGGCGGGTCTGGACGAGTTGGCCGAGGAAGAGCGCGGCGACGGCGGAGGCCAGGCCGTGGCCGGCGGTGAGCGCGGTGAAGATCCCGTAGTCGCCCTCGGCGAACCGGCCGGTGGGCCAGGGCAGTGCGTAGCAGGCGGCGAACGCCGCGGTGCAGCCGCCGAGTACGGCCCGGCTGCGGGTACGGGCGGCCAGCGTGGCCAGGGTGACCAGGGTGGCGGCGGTGGCCGCGGTGACCAGCACGGCGGGCAGCGAGAGCACGAACACCAGCAGCGGCAGAGTACGGCGCAGCACGAGCGCGCAGGCGGCCAGCAGGGCGCAGCCGACGCCGGTGCGGTCGGTGAGGTCGACGTTGATCCACAGGTCGAGGAGGCCGACCACGACCAGCAGGGCGTCGAGCAGGGGCGCGGGTATCCGGCGGGGGTTCACGCGCCGCCCCGGCCGGGGCCCAGCAGGCCGGCGCGCTGGGCGACCAGCGCCGCCTGGATGCGCCCGGTGACGCCCAACTTGGCGTAGATGGCGCTGACGTGGTCCTTGACGGTGCCGGTGCTCAGATAGAGCCGCTGGCCGATGTCGGTGTTGGACAGGCCGTCGGCGACCAGGACGAGGACGGCGCGTTCGCGGTCGGTGAGCCGGGCCACGGCGTGCGCGTCCGGGCCGGCCGCCGCGCCGTCCAGGTAGCCGCCCACCACCCGGCGGGTGACGCGGGCGGAGAGGACGACGCCGGCCGCGGCCAGGTTGCGGATCAGGTGCGGGAGTTGCTCGGGGTCGGTGTCCTTGAGGAGGAAGCCGGCCGCGCCCGAGCGCAGCGCCGTGGCCACGTACTCGTCGGTGTCGAAGGTGGTCAGCATGGCGACGACCGGCGGTTCGGGCAGGGCGCGCAGGTGTTCCAGGACGGTGAGCCCGTCCACGTCGGGCATCCGGATGTCGAGCAGGACCACGTCGGGGTGGTGTGCGCGGACGGCCGCCACGGCCTCGCCGCCGGGCACGGCCGCGACGACCTCGATGTCGTGGGCCGCGTCGAGGATGAGTTGGAACCCGCTCCGGATCAACGCCTCGTCGTCGACCACCAGTACCCGGACCACGCCGCCCCCTTCCGCCCCCGCCCACGCCCTGTGGTCCGACCTGCCTACCACGCGCACCGGGCCGGCGGCGCGCCGAACCGGCCGGCCCTGCCGGGTGGCGGAGCCACTCCAGCCGACCGGCGGGGATCGACAGCGTGCCGCCCGGTGGCTTCGGCGGCGCCGATGGCCGAGCGTGGAGCCATGGCAAACAGCACACGCGCCGCCGCGGAGGGCGATCCGCCGCGACCGGCTGGCGACGGTACGGGGGCTGACGCGGGGGTCGGCGTGCGGCCCGGTGCGACGTCAGGCGCCGCAGGTTGCACGCGCGTTGATACGGGCGACGGGGCGGGAGCCGGTACGGGCGTCGCCGCGGGAGCCCGTGGAGACCTCGGCACGAGCTCCTCCCCCGACGCCGAATCCGCCGCCGAACCCGACGCCGACCCCGGCAGCGCCCCTGAACCCACCACCACTCCCGCCCCCGAACCCCCCACCAGCACCACCCCCGCCCCCATCGCCGAATCCGGTACCAGCACCCGCACACCCCGCCCCGGACCGGTCGTCGAAGTCGGCGGGGCCCCCTCCCGCGCCGGCGCAGGCGGCGGTGCCGTGCGGCTCGTGGGGCTCGATCTCGCGCGCGGGCTGGCCGTGTTCGGCATGTACGCGGCGCACCTGGGGCCCGAGCCCGAACTCGGCGAACCCAGCGGCTTCCTCCTTGAGTTGGCGCACGGCAGGTCATCGGCGCTGTTCGCGGTGCTCGCCGGGGTGACGCTGGTCTTCCTCGCGGGCCGGCAGCCGCCGTCCGACGCCCGCGACGGGCGGCGGGCCGCGCTGCGGATCGCCATCCGCGCCCTGGTCCTGCTCGCCTTCGGCAGCGTACTGACGGCCAGCGGCACCAAGGTCGAGGTGATCCTCGCCTACTACGGCCTGTACTTCCTGCTCGCCCTGCCGTTCGTGCGGCTGACCAGCCGGGCGCTGGCCGCACTCGCGGTCGGCTGGGCGCTGGTGGGGCCGCAGTTGTGGTACATGGCGCAGCAGGTGTTCTGGGACAGTGCGCTGGAGCGGGGCATCGCCGCCCACGACCCACTCGCGCACTACGCCGAGGGCGAGGGCCTGACCCGGCTCCTGGTCACCGGCAACTATCCGGCGCTGGCCTGGATGCCGTTCGTGCTCGCCGGCATGGCCGTCGGCCGGCTCGACCTGCGCGCCCCGCGGGTACGGGCCCGGCTCGCGGTGCTGGGGCCAGCGCTCGCCGCGTTCGGCTACGGCGCCTCCTGGCTGGCGCTCCAGGTCCCGGCGGTCGGGGACCGGGCCGGGATGCCGCACGGCTGGTGGGCCGATACCGACGAGTGGCCCGAGGACCTCAACCCGGGCCTGCTCTTGCTGGCCGCCCCGCACAGCGAGACCACGCTCTCCGTCGTCGCCAACACCGGCGTCGCCCTCACCGTGGTCGCCGCGGCCCTGACCGCCATGGACCTGCTGCCGCGGCTGCGCCCGGCCGCCGTGCCGGTCATCGCGGTCGGCAGCATGTCGCTCAGCAGCTACGTCTTCCACATCGTGGGCATCCGCCTGCTGCACATCGACATCGAGGGCGACGACCTCTCCATCGGCCTGCTGCTCGGCTTCATCGCCGCCGTGAGCCTGTCCGCGTACGCCTGGTCGCGGTTCTTCCGCCGCGGCCCGCTGGAGTTCGTCCTGCACCACCTCTCCCTGCTGGGCCGCCGGCGGCGCTGACCGGCGGCGGCCCACCGCAGCGGGCGGGCACGGGTGCGGGTGCGGCTGCGGGGGCGGCCGAGTGCGTGGGCGAATGCGCGGGCGAGTGCGTACGAACCGGTCCGTACCAGCGCGGTTCGCACGGGCGCGGTGCACAGTGGCCCGGTCCGCATAGGCGCGGCTGATGACGATCTGGGACTACCCTCGGACCGTTCGTTCCCACAGAGTTTCCCGCAGAGTTTCCGTCACGGTTTCCCCGCACCGGGACTGACCAGCCGCGCGCCGGGCGCTGACCGGCGAGGTAGGCCACCGGCCGCGTTCGCACGGGAGGTTCACCTTGGAACTGGAAGTCCGGCACCTGCGCGCCATCGCCGCCATCAGCGACACCGGCAGCCTCACGCTGGCCGCGCGCCAACTCGGGATGTCCCAGCCGGCGTTGTCGAAGCTGCTCCAGCGCATCGAGCGCTGTGTGGGCGACACGCTGTTCGTCCGTACCCGCAGCGGTTCGGTGCCCACCCCGCTCGGCGCGGACGTGCTGGCCGAGGCGCACAGCGTGCTGCGCGGCATGAGCGGCATCCGGGAGCGGGCGCAGGCGTGGGGGGCCAGGGGCGGGCCGCGCGACCCGCTGACCCTCGGCGGGCACTGCGGCTACCCGCAGGTGGCCCTCGCCCGGCGGCTGCGCGGCCTGCCCTGGTGCCCCGAGGTGGCGCTGCGCGAGGACCTGGACCCGCAGGCCGCGGTGGACGGGCTCGCGGTGGGCGCCTGTGACCTGGCGCTGGTCTATCTGCCGCCGCAGGCCAGGCTCACGGTGCCGGACGCGGTCGGCGGGGTGGTGGTGCACGCCGACGAGCCGGTGTTCATCGCCCTGGCCCATGACCATCCGCTGGCCCGCGGCGGCGCGCCGGTGCCGCTGGAGCGGCTCGCCGACTTCCCGTGGGTCGACGAGCCGCCCGGCTACACGCTGTGGACGAGCTATCTGCGCCGCGCCTGCCACGAGGCGGCGGTCTCGCTCGACCAGCGGCACAGCACGGTCAGCCTGTTCACCGTGTTGGAGCTGGTCGCCGACGAGCAGGCGATCGCGCCGGCGTTCTCCACCAGCAGCGACCATCCGGGACACATCGTCATCCGGCCGCTCGCCGACCAGCCGCTCCGTCTCGAACTGCACCTGTTCTACCGCCGGCACAGCCTCCCGCACCGACACCTGGACGAGGTCCTGCACCACCTCGCCGACGCCTACCGGGACCGGCTCGGGTGCAGCGGCGCGTACGACGACTGGTGGCTCGGCCGGCGGGAGCCCGTGCTGGAGTGATCAAGCGGGAGCCGGCGCCGATGTGAACAGGCGGGAGCCGGCGCCGGGGGCGATCAGGGGTGGAGGGCCAGGCCGGTGCCGGTGGCCAGGGTGACCCCGTAGGTCTGGAGGATCTCGTTGACCGGCTGGAACCAGGTCTTGCCGCCCCGCGTGCAGTCGCCCGAACCGCCCGAGGTCACGCCCTGCGCCTGCTGCCCCGCGATGGCCGAGCCGCCCGAGTCACCCGGCTCGGCACACACATTGGTCTCCAACAACTCCGTGACCTGGCCCTGGTCCCCGTAGTCGACGGAGGAGTCCCAGGAGATGACGGTGCCGCAGTGCCACCCGGTGGTGCCGCCCGAGCGGCACAGGGACGCACCGACCGGCGCCTCCTGGGAACCGGCCACGGTCACCCGCTCGTTGTTGCGGTAGCGGTTGACCGCCGGTACGAGGGTGTTGCCCGCGGCCACCCGTATGTGCGCCATGTCGTCGCCGGGGAAGCTGGAGCCGGTGAACTGGCCGCTGGGCTGGGTGGTGCGCTCGCCGACCTCACCGCAGTGGCCGGCGCTGACGAACCCGTCGTTGACGGTGAACCCGACCGAGCAGCCGTACTGGGAGGTCCAGTAGCGGTTGCCGCCGACCACGTCGAGCAGCGGGCGCGGCGCCTGCCGCGCCCGCTCGTACCGCACCAGTTCGGCGCGTACGCCCGCCGCGCGGACGAACGCCCGGGCCGCTGCGGCGTCCGCCGTGCGGTGCCGGACCACGACGGCGTTGCCGACCGGGTCGGTGCGCCATCCGGCGACGGTACCCGGAGCCGGGTCGCCGGCCGCGTCCAGGGCGCGGACGGCCGCCTTGAGCACCTCCTCGGAGTGCGCGACGGGCCGCGGCTCGGCGCCCGCCGCGCGGACCGCCGCCGCGTCGGCCGGGTCGGTGACGGCCACCACCAGCCGGGCGGTGCGCGCGTCGTACCAGGTGCCGCCGAGCCGCGGACCGAGCTCGGCCCGTACCCGGCGGTCCACGGCGCCGGCCCGGTCCTCGGCGGCCAGCCGGTCGAGCGCCGCCTCACGGGTCAGCCCCAGGTCGCGCTGGAGGGCGTCGAGCGCGCCGGGCGAGGTGGCGAGCGCGGCGCCCCGGCCGGCCGGAGCCGGCGCCTGGCCCTGCGCATCGGCACCGGCCGGCTGCGTGACGAGTACGGTGGCCGCGCAGGTGACCGTCGTCAACAGGGCTGCCACCAGGGAGAACCGTCGTCTAGGCATGGTGCTGCTCCTTCGTTGTGAGGGGACGGACGAGCCCCACGGACGCCCCCCATGCGGACGCGATCGGCCGGGACACAGCCGGTGTGGACGCGCCCCGCGCCAAAGCGTTCGGTACGGCGCGCGTCGTCGCCCTGGCTGTCCTGGCCGTACGAGCTGCCCGTACGGCCCCGGCGGTACGGGCCCGAGCCGGCGCACGGTGACCGCCGGCGGGGTGAGTGGGGTGGGGGTGGGGGTCCGGCCGGGCACGTGGGGGCGCCGGCCGGATCGGGTGTCGGCAGCACACCGGCACCACCAGCGAAGGTAGCCAGCGCGCCCCGCCCCGTGGAGATGCCAACTCGGCATAACGGGGCGGGGCGCGCTGGCGGGCGACCGGTCGGGGCGGCCGGACGGTGCGGCCGGACGGGTGCGGGCGCACGGCCGCGGGCGTCCGGTGCAGCCAGCCCGTACGGCCGACCTGCGGCGTGGGACCGGCGACCTGCGACCTGCGACCTGCGACCTGCGACCCGCAACGTGCAACAGAGGTACGCGGCGTGGCCAGATTCCGCGGGGCCCGGCCGGGGGCGTCGGATCAGCCGACCGTACCGGCCAGTTCGCCAAGGACCGCCCAGGCGCGGCGGCGGCTCTCCTCGCCCGCGGTCTCCGTACCGGCGAACACCACCTCGGTCGCCCCCGCGTCCCGGTAGCGCTGCACCTCGGCGGCGATCGCCGCCTCGTCACCGATCGCCGCGACGTCGACGGCGCGTTCGGCCCCGGAGAGTTCGATCACCCGCGCGTAGGAGGGGATCTGCTCGTAGAACGCGAGCCGCTCGGCGGTCTCGGCGCGGACGCGCTCCACGTCGTCGGTGACCACGCCGTGCACGAGGGCCACGATCCGCGGCGCGGGGCGGCCCGCGGCCTCGGCGGCCTTGGTGACGGCCGGCACGATGTGCTCGCCGAGGGCGCGCGGGCCGGCCAGGAACGGCAGGATGCCGTCGGAGAGTTCGCCGCTGACCCGCAGCGCCTTCGGGCCCATGGCCGCCACCAGCAGCGGAACGCCGGCATCGGCGCCGGCCACCCGGGCCGGGATGGGCGTCGCCGCGCCGAGGAGTTCGCCGCGGTAGTCGACGTTGCCGGTCTCCAGGAGCGGGCGGATGGCGGTCAAGAACTCCCGCAACCGGTCCACGGGGCGTTCGAAGGGCAGCCGGAAACCTTCCTCGACGACCAGCTTGCTGCCGAGCGCCAGGCCGAGGTGGTAGCGGCCGTGGGTGGCGGCCTGGGCCGTCAGTGCCTGGCTGGCCACGGTCAGCGGGTGGCGTCCGAAGACCGGGATGGCCGAGGTGCCGACCTGGAGTTCGGGCACGGCGCGCCCGACGAGGGCGGCCAGTTGGGGCGAGTCGGCGCCGAAGGTCTGCCCGAACCAGGCGGACCGCAGTCCGGCCGCGGCGGCCTCGGTGGCGAGTTGCACGGTGGCGTCGATCTGGTTGGCGGCTTCCGCCGCGTTCAGCGAGATTCCCACAGTCATGGTCGATCCAACCGGCAACACGGGCAGCTCATTCCGCAGTTGACCGCGGGTCATGCCGGTTGCGGGACCCCGCCGCGGGGAGCGGTTGGCCGGTCGCGGTTGGCCAGGGCCGGGTCGCGCGGTGACGGTTGATGGGGTCGCGGAGTGGCAGGGTGCCGGCGCGGGGTGGTCGGACGGATTTGCCGGGCGCGCAGTGAACCCCCGCCGCCGACCGTGCATCTCAACTTCCGAAGCCGGCAACGCCGATCGACGACCTCCGCGCCGACACGGACCGCGGCCCGCCGGATTCTCGGACTTCTCTTGACCGCGTTAGATGTGAGTGATTTATTACTCTTAGCAGATGTGCGATGGCCCGCATCCGCTCAACGACCCTCCCCGCGTTGCCCATCACGGACGCATTCCGTCCCGCCAACTGCCGTACATACAGAGCTAAATGGCCATATTCGCCACTACGCGCCGTGGCACTCACCGGCGTGCCACCAAGAGTAATTCACCACTCATCACTGCCCCCTGTCCTTGACGTGCCCGCACCCCCACCCGTCAGCCACTGACCCCCTAGCCACCCCCTAGCCCGCCCACCACCACCCCACGCGCCCCACGCCGCGAACCCCTGCCGTACGACTCCCCGCGCCATCGCAAAGGACGTGCACCATGCCTCCGATTCCTGCCGACCCCTACCGCAGCCGATATCTCGCACCCTTGGACGATGGGGTCACGGCACACGCCCTGACCAAGTACGGGGCCCCAGCATGATCCGCGGCCAACGCGAACTGCTCATCCACGCACCGGTGGAGCGGGTGTGGCGGCTGCACACCGACGTCGCCGCCTGGCCAGTGTGGAACTCGGGGATCGACCGGGTCGCCCCGACCGGCACGCTGACCGTCGGCTCCAGCTTCCGCTGGCGCAGCCACGGGCTGGCCGTGAGCTCGACGGTCATCGCGCTCACCCCCGGCCGGCACATCACCTGGGAGAGCCCGGCGGCCGGCATCCACGAGGTCCACCGCTGGACGTTCACGGCCATCGGCGACAACACGCTGGCCCGCACCGAGGAGACCTGGTCGGGCCCGCGCGTGGACGCCGACCCGTACGGCCTGCGGGCCGAGCTGACGCAGTCGCTGACGGTCTGGCTCAGGGACCTCAAGCGCACCACGGAGTGCAGGTAGGCGCCGGGGCGCCGCGGGTGGGCCGCCGACGGGGCGGTGGGGGCGAGACGGGGTGGGACAGGCGTTACGCCAGCCCGTCGGCGCTCCCGGTACGTCAACCGAGCCGGCGGCCCCGGTGCGTCAACCAGCCGCCCGCGGCAGCAACTCCAGTGCGTCGATCGCGGCCGGGGACAGCACCTCCGGGGTCAGGTCCGCGATCCGGTGCCAGGCGACCGCGCTGGTCGCGCCGTCCGTCTCGGTGACCCGCAGCGTGCCCGGGGCCAGCTCGACCGCGTAGAAGAGGCCGGTCAGGTGCCAGTGCGTGCCGTTGCGGTGAGCGGTGTAGCTCTTGGCGTCCAGCAGCCGGACGGCGCGTGCCGTACGGCCGCTCTCCTCGTGGAGTTCGCGGGCCAGCGCCTGGGCCGGCTGCTCGCCGGGGTCGATGCCGCCGCCCGGCAGGTGCCACAGCCCGGGCGCGAAGACCGGCGAGGCGGCGGAGAGCCGGGTCAGCAGCAGCCGGTCGGCCTCCACGACGATCGCGTACGCAGAGACGCGGGTCCTGATGTCCACGGGGTGCCTCCCTCGATGCCGGCCACGACGGTCGTACCGGCTGCCCCATCATGATCGCGCCGGGGCGGTGGCGGGCCGGGTGCCCTGCGGGCGGCGCGTGGTGAGCGGTGGGCAGTCGGCGGGCGGTGGGCGGTGGGCAGGCGGGTGACAACCACACCGCCCCCACGCGCCCCTCCCTTCCCTGGCCAACCCAGCAGTGTCACCCACAAGATTCACTCCAGCTACCGTCTGCATCAGGACAACACCGCTACATCAGGACAACGGGCGAACTCGCTCTGTCCCCTGCGGAGCGGCGCCCCTACGCTGATAGGCGCAGTTGGTTCACGCCATCCACCAGTGGCGTGACGCAAGAGGGAACCCGGTGTGAGTCCGGGACTGTCCCGCAACGGTGAGTGGGAGCTCACGCCGTCGACGTCCGACCCGCAGCGGCGGGCCCGGGAGCGGTGGCCGGTAGCTGTCCGTCGGAAGTCCGGCAGGCCCCATGAGTCCGAAGACCTGCCGCTGCTCACGTGCGTGGTGCACGTGGTGTGTGCACGGTGGCCTCGTGGACTGGGTCGGCGGTACAGGTGGCTGCGCGGGGCCTCACCCCGCGCTTCGCCCTCGCCCCTCCCCCGTCATCGCTCGGGGCACGGGATGACGAGGGAGGACGCATGCCTGGCCACGGAGATCCGCAACCGGGCCGATCGGCGCATCGCCCCCGTACCCCCACCGGCGCCCCCACCGCACTCCCGGACACGGCGCCCGCACCCACCACGCCCCCGGCCACGGTGCCCGCGCTCCCAGCTCCGTCCGGCGCACCCGCGCCACCCCCACGCACGGCGCCCGCGCCCCCGCCCGGCGCCCCCACCACGACCCCGGTTCCGGCCATCGCCGCCGGCGTCTGCCACGGCACCCTGGGCGAGCTCTACCAGGGCCCGTTGCGCGCCGGCCCGACGCCCGACATCGCCCTGGTCTCCTTCCCGGTGGACCGGCACTCCTGGGTGTACTTCACGCCGGGCGCAGGACCACCAGGGCCGCTGCCGCTGGGCGCGAAGGCGGCGAAGGCGGTGCGGCTGTTCCTCGACCGGTTCGACCTCCAACTGCCGCCCGGGCACTGGAGCACCCATTCCGACCTGCGGATCGGCGTCGGCATGGCGAGTTCGACCGCCGACGTCGTGGCCACCTTGCGCTGTCTGTTCCGGCTCTTCCTGCTGCCGTACGACCAGCAGGTGGTGCTCGGCATCCTGGCCGCGATCGAGCGGGCCGACAGCGTCTTCCTGGACGAGTTCGCGCTGCACCTGAGCGCCCGGCACCGGGTGGTGCGCACCCTCGGCACCGCCATCGGCTTCCACACCGCGTTCGTCACCGAGCCCGGCACCGTGGACACCGGCGCCGTCACCGCGCTGCTGCTGCGCCACTACCGGCGGCGCGGCGAGGAGTACGAGCGGTGCCTGTCCGACCTGTTGAAGGGGTTCGACACCGGCGACCCGGCCGTCGTCGCCCGGGCCGCCACCACCAGTGCGGTGCTCTCCCAGGAGGCGCTGCCCAAGCAGACGTTCGCCAGCGTGCTCGGGCACCGCGAGCGGTTCGGGGCCGACGGCGTCTTCGTCGCCCACACCGGCTCGCTGGTCGGCTACCTCTTCGTCGACCGCCCACCCAGCGACGTCAAGTCCGAACTCTCCGCCTTCTTCCGTTCGCTCGGCCACCAGTGCTCATTCGCCCAAGGAGGCTACGGGTGATCCACCCCCACATCGCCGACGCCCTGAAGGTCCCCGATCTGATCCGCCTCACCGACGGCATGGTGCTGCTCCGCTTCGAGTCGATGAAGATCTACTCGGCGCTCGGCGCCGTCCGCGACCTGCTGGACCGGGGCGTGGTGCGCCCGGGCCAGACGCTCATCGACAGTTCGAGCGGCATCTACGCGCACGCCCTCGCGCTCGCCTGCCACCGCTACGGCATGCACTGCCACATCGTCGCCTCCACCACCGTCGACGCCACCACGCTCGCCCAGTTGGAGGTGCTGGGCGCCACCGTGGAGCAGGTGAAGCCGTCCGAGAACCTCAAGCTCGACCAGCAACTGCGGGTGCGCCGGGTGCGCGAGATCCTCGCCGACCACCCGGAGGTGCACTGGATGCGCCAGTACCACGACGACATCCACTACCTGGGATACCGGGAGATCGCGGACGCGGTCGCCGCCGAGTTGGCCGACACGCTGGCCGGCCGGCCGCTGACCGTGGTCGGCGGCGTCGGCTCCGGCGCCTCCACCGGCGGGCTGGTGACCCATCTGCGGCGCACCGACCCCAGCGTGCGACTGGTGGGGGTGCAGCCGTTCGGCAGCGTCACCTTCGGCAGCCAGGACCACCACGACCCGGAGGCCATCATCGCCGGGATCGGCTCCTCCATCGTCTTCGACAACGTGCGCCACCACCTCTACGACGCCCTGCACTGGATGGACTTCGTGCACGCCCTGTCCGGGTCGGTGGCGCTGCTGCGCGAGCACGCCGTCTTCGCCGGCCTGTCCACCGGCGCCGGCTATCTGGCCGCCACCGACGCCGCGCGCCGCGACCCGGACCGGCTGCACCTGGTGATCGGCGCCGACACCGGACACCGCTACGTGGAGCGGGTCTTCGCCCGGCACGCCGAGGCCCGCGACCTCACAACCCTCGCCCCCGTCGACGTCAGCAGCCCCGAGGAGATGACCATGCCCTGGTCCACGATGGCGTGGAACCGCGCCGCGTGCCCCGCGCACTGGAAGGAGCAGGCGGCATGAGCGTGGTCTGCCTGGAATCGCTCACCTTCGGCCTCGGCCACCTGGTGCGCGCCGCCGACGGGCTCGGCGAGCGGCTGCGGCTGCTGACCCGCGACCCGGGTTACTACGCGCACGAGTTGGCGCGGCTGCCGGCCGGCGCGCTGGACGTGGTGGAGGTGGAGACCTTCGACACCGAGCAGGTCGCCGCAGCGCTGGCCGGCACGCCCGAACTGCGCGGCCTGATCAGCTCGACCGACACCTGGACGCTGGTCGGCGCCGAACTCGCGGCCCGCTTCGGCCTGCCCGGCCTCGCCACCGACGTGCTGCGGCTGACCCGCGACAAGGTCGCCGTGCGCAACCGGCTGCACGCGGCCGGGCTGACCCGCGGCCGGGCCGTGGAGGCGGCGGACGCCGCGCACGACCCGGCGCTTCGGGCGGCGCTGCTGAAGGAGGTGGGGCTGCCCGCGGTGGTCAAGGACTCGGCGGGCACCGGCAGTCAGAACGTGTTCCTGGTCCGCGACGAGGACGCGTGGCAGACGGCGCTGGACGCCGTCGCGGGGCGGAAGCTGATGGGCAGGCCGTTCGCCGAACCGTACTTCAGCGGCCCCCTCTACAGCGCCGAGACCCTCACCTGGGCCGGCCGCACCCGGCTGCTCGGCGTCTCCAGCCGGCTGATGTCGCCCGAGCCGTACTTCCGCGAGGAGATCACCGCCTTCCCGGTCGCCTTCCCGGCCGGTCAACACGCTGAACTGGAGCGGTGGTTGGACACCGTGCTGGCCGCGCTCGACTACACCGACCGGTTCGCGCACGTGGAGTTCGTGCTCACCACCGCGGGGCCCGAGGTGGTGGAGGTCAACCCGCGGATCGGCGGCGCGCTGGTCGGCGAGGGGCTGTGCCGGGCGCTGGGCGTCAACGTGTACGAGGCGATGGTGGAGGCCGCGCTGGGGCGCCGGCCCGGGCTGCTGGACGCCGAGCTGCCGGGTGGGCCCGCCGTCGCCTTCGTCCTCGGCTACCCGGCCGAGCCCGGCACCTTCACCGAGGTCACCGGGCTCGACCGGCTGGCCGACATGCCCGGCGCGCCGGCCTGGTACCCGACCAAGCGGATCGGCGACCCGATCGAGCACCTGGCGGACAGCCGCGGCTACGCCGGCATCGTGTACGCGGAGGGCGAGAGCGCGGAGCTCGCCACCCACCGGGCGGTCGCCGCGGCCTGTGGCGTCCGGGTGCACACCGCGCCGTTCGCCCCACCGGCGGCGGGCCCGGCGCACGATGGCTGAGCGCCCCACCGGCGGCCCGGGCCTGCGGACCGCGCTCGGCACGCTCAGCATCCCGCTGCGGTTCCTGCTGCTCAGCTCGTTCCTGATCCCGCTCGGCAGCTTCATGGTGCTGCCGTTCATGTCGGTGTTCCTGCACGAGCGGCTCGGCATGGGGCTCGGCACGGTCGGCGTGGTGCTGGCCGCGGCCTCGCTCGTGCAGTTCTCCGGCGGGATCGCCGGCGGCGCGCTCGCGGAGCGGATCGGGCTGCGGCGCACCATGCTGTGGGCGCTGGTCGTCCGCACCGCCGGGTTCGTGGGGCTGCTGCTGGCGCTGCGCTGGCCGCCGCTGGCGGTCGGCGCGCTGATCCTCACCTGTTGCGGCGCGGCCCTTTACCTGCCGGCGAACAAGGCGTACCTGGTGCACGGCGTGGACGAGGAGCGCCGGCCGGCGTTCCTGTCCGCCGGCAATGCGGCGCTGAACGCGGGCATGGCGGTGGGGCCGCTGGTGGCGGGCCCGTTCGTACTGTCCTCGCCCGGCTGGCTGTTCGTCGCCGTCACGGCGCTGTTCGTACTGGTCACCGCGGGGCACGCGCGGCTGCCCGCGCCCTCGGGCGAGGCGCTGGCCATCGCGGACGAGGGCCGGCAGGGCCTGCTGTCCGGGGTGGCGCTGCTGCCGTTCGTCGCCAACGGGCTGGCGTTCTACCTGTACTTCCACTTCCAGCACTACCTGGCCGTGTACGCGGTCGAGCGGGCGTCCAGCGAGTTCTACAGCCTGGTGCTGCTGTTGTGCTTCGCGCTGGTCATCGTCGTGCAGCCGCTGGCCTCGGGGGCGATCCGGCGGATGCCGTACGGGCTGGCGCTGGCCGTCGGCTTCCTCGGGCTCGCCGCGGGACTTGCCGTGCTGGCGGTCGGCAACCGGCCGGCGCTGCTGGCCGGCGGCGCGCTGATCACCCTCGGTGACATCGTGCTCTTCCTCAAGAACGACCTGGAGGCGCTGCGCCGCAGCCCCCGCTCGGACGCCGTGGTCTTCGGCCAGCAACGGCTGGCCGCCGGCATCGGCGCCTGCGCCAGCGGGGTGCTCGGCGGGCAGCTCTACGGCGCGGCCGAGCACGCGGGCGACGCCGGCTGGTTCTGGCTCTGGGCCGCCGCCCAGTGCCTGCTGCTGCCACCGCTGCTGGTGCTGCTGCGCCGCCCCGCGGCCGACCTCCCCCGACCCCACGGCGACACCGAAGGAGCGCTGACGCGACCATGACCGACACCGGTGGGTTCCAGGACGACGACTTCTGGATCGAGTTCTACGACTTCCTCTTCTCCGAGCAACGCTTCACGCAGGCCGAGGAGTTGCTGGCCGGATCGCCGCTGCTGGCCTTCCCGGCCGGCGCCCGCATCCTGGACCTGTGCTGCGGGCCCGGCGTCTTCGCCACGCCGCTGGCCGCCGCCGGGCACCGGGTCACCGGCGTGGACCGCAGCGAGGACCTGCTGGGGCGCGCCCGCGACCGCGCCGCCGGCTCCGGCGTGGAGATCGACTACGTGTCGGCCGATGTGCGCGACTACCGCCCCGGCCAACCCTTCGACGTGGTCCTCAACCTGTTCACCTCCTTCGGCTACTTCGAGGACCCGGCCGACAACGCCCGGACGCTCGACACCATGTACGCATCACTGGCGCCCGGTGGCACGCTGCTGCTCGACATGGCAGGCAAGGAGCAGTTGGCCGGCCGGGTCACCCCGCCCAAGGTGGTGCGGCGCGGCGATGACCTGATGGTGCAGACCGACACGGTGCTTGACGAGTGGGCGCGGCTGCGCAGCGACTGGGTGCTGGTACGGGGCGAGCGGGTCACCCGGGCGGCGCTGGTGTGGTTCGTGTACAGCGCGGTGGAGCTGCGGCAGTTGGTGCGGGAAGCGGGGTTCGAGCGCATCGAGGTCTTCGGCGGGTTCGACGGCCGCCCGTACGACCAGGACGCCGAGCGGCTGATCCTGCGGGCCGTACGGCCGGCCTGAGCCGCGGGGGCGGGCGCGCGGGCCGTGCTCCGCCGCGAGCGGGCGCGGGGCGGGCCGGCGTTATGCGGGCCGACGCCACGCGGTGCGGCGTCACGCGGTGCGGCGTCACGCGGCGTGGTACGGGTGCGACCGGCGCGAGGGGCTACCGCCCGCAGTCCCCCGCGCCGGTACGACCGTGGCCGCGGCTCACGGCGTGCGCCGGGCCGCGATGGGTGGGCCGGGGCGGCCCGGACGCGGGTTCCGCGCGTCGCACCGCCGCGGCCCCGCCCCGTCGGCGCCCGCAGCGCCCGCCGTGTCTACTCCGCCTGCTGGGCGTGCGGGGCGGTGGCCGGGGGTTCGGCCGGGCGGGCCCGGCCGCCGTCGTGCCCGGAGGCCACCACGGCGACGAGACCGACCGCGACCGCGGCGACGACCAGGCGGCCGAGCGCCCGTCCGGCCCAGCGCGGGGCGTCCGCGGCGCCGCCGCGGGTGGGCGCGCCCAGCCGCTCGGCCCGCCGGGCCGGCCGCAGCAGCCGGAGCAACAGCAGCCCAGCGATGGGAAGTTGGAGCAGCCACAGCACGGTGCGCGGCCAGCCGTCGTACCAGACGTTGGTGCCGTACAGCAGGGTGTGCCAGACGCTCAGCACGTAGATGACGATGACGAACCGGTGCAGCCGGCGCCAGGTGTTGGCACCGATGCGGTGCCGTACGTAGAAGAGCAGGCCGAGCGGGACCGCCAGGTAGAGGGCGCCCTGCCCGATGGGGATGGCGGTGCGGCCGGTGCCCGAGTCGTACCAGCCGGGCACGAAGCTGTCGGCGAAGCCGCCCCACAGCCGATCCAGCCAGCCGAGGTCGGTCTCGTAGCGGACCAGTTCGGCCGCGAACAGCAGGGCGTGGGCGGCCATCAGCGCCATGGTGGTGAGGCTGGTGGTGCGGTGCCAGCGTTCCCACACCGCCCGGCGCACCCCGAGCTTTGCCGGCCCCGGGCCCGAGAGCACCAGACCCAGCATCACCGTGCCCCACGCCCACAGCAGCCCCGACCAGCCGAACGCCTGGCTGAGCAGGTACATCCAGTAGGTGCGGGAGTCGTTCATGAACGGCATCACGGACACCGTGTCCGAACTGCCGTCGTCCATCCGGACGTACAGCAGGACGAAGACCGCGGCCGTCACGACCAGCGCGGCGGCGGCGTCCGGCACGGCGGCCCGCAGATCGGCGCGGAGCGCGATCCGGTCGGCCGGGCGCCGGTCACGCTCGGGCTCCGCGGTCGTACCCTCCCCGTCCGGTGGGGCGTCTCGCAACATCGGCTGAGCCTCCCGAGCACGGGGCCACGACGGGGTGGCGGGGGTGGCGCGTGGGCCGTACGAACACGAGTGTGAGGGAGAGCCCAGCGTTGCGGAGCGCATGATTCAGCCAGAACGAGCGTACGAAATCGCCGGTCAGCCTGCGGGTTCAGGGCGCGACAGCATAGGTCTGGACCAGCATTGGCCGCATTCGCCGCCCCGCGGAACGCGTTCTCGGCCGTGGCGCGATTCACCCCGTGGACGGCTGTCATGTCCACTGCTATGGCCGCGGCTTCGTCCATCGCCGTGCCGGCTGCTGGCCACTGTCGCGGCCGGTGCGGTGCGGCAGGCGCGGCCGGAGGCTTCTCTGTCGTCCCGGCCGGTGCGGTGCCGCGGGCGCGGCCGGTGCGGTGCCGCGGGCGCGGCCGGTGCGGTGCCGCGGGCGCGGCCGGTG
>NZ_JBLIWA010000070.1:0-7224 GCF_047525675.1 Streptomyces sp. 796.1
CCGCCGGTGCGCGGCGCCGTGCCGCCGCCCCCCGTGCGGGCGCCCGCGCGCGAGGACGGTCCGGACCTGGGTCCGGCCAGGCGCGCGGGGGTGGCGCCGCGGGAGCCGGCCGTTCCCGGGCCGGTACGGGCGCCGGGACCGCGCACTGCGGCGCCGCGTCCGGCCCCGCGCGGCGGGGGAGCCTCGTTCGGCCGCCGCTCCGTGTGCTGCTGCGCGTACTCCTCGGCCAGTTGCCCGCTCGGCCGCTCGCCGCGCTGCCGCAGTGGCTCCTGGGGGCCGAGGCGACGGCCGGCCGACAGCCCGTGCGCCTCGCGCGCGGCGATCTCCTTGAGCCGCAGCGACAGTTGCAGGGTGCTGGGCCGGTCCTCGGGGTCCTTCGCCAGGCAGGAGTACAGCAGCGGGGCGAGCGCATCGGGCACTCCGGCCAACTGCGGCTCCTCGTGCACCACCCGGTACAGCATGACCTCCGAACTCCCCTGCCCGAAGGGGGAGTCCGCCATCGAGGCGTAGGCGAGGGTGGCGCCGAGCGCGAACACGTCCGTCGCCGGCGTCACGGCCGCGCCCCGCACCTGCTCGGGCGCGAGGAAGCCGGGTGAGCCGACCGCCGTACCCACATGGGTGAGCGTGCTGGCCCCCGTCGCCCAGGCGATGCCGAAGTCGATGATGCGCGGGCCCTTGGGCGAGAGCAGGATGTTCGACGGCTTGAGGTCGCGGTGGACGACGCCCGCATCGTGCACCGCGAGCAGCCCCTCGGCGAGCGCGGCGCCGATCGACGCCACCTGCGCGGCGGGCAACGGGCCCTCGTCGCCGACCTTGTCGTGCAGCGACGGCCCGGGCACGTACTGGGTCGCGAACCACGGCCGCTCGGTCTCCAGGTCCGCGGCCACCAGCCGGGCCGTACAGCCGCCGCGGATGCGCCGGGCGGCCGACACCTCGCGCGCGAAGCGCGACCTGAACTCCTGGTCCTCCGCCAGGTCGGGCCGGATCACCTTCAGCGCCACCCGCTGGCCGCGCCGGTCCGAGCCCAGGTAGACCACGCCCATCCCGCCGGCACCGAGCCGACGGTGGAGCCGGAACGAGCCGACGACACGCGGGTCCTCGCGTCGGAGCCGCATCATCGCCATGTCCGTCCCCTACCTCCGGTGGGGAGGCCCCACGCTGCTGCCCGTCTGACGTGCCACAGCTTACGGATTGACGGGGCGGTGTGCGCAGAGGCCGTGCATGCGTCGGGAGACGGATTGTCAGCAGGCCCCGGAGCGCCGGCCCGTCGGACCGGCGCGACGACCCCGAACGTCCCCGGCCATCCCGGCCTTCCCAAACGGCCGCCGGAGTAGGGACCTTGGGCGTATGAGCGGAGGTCGCACGGAGATCCCACCCGGCACGGGGGACGGGGCGTACGGCTGCGCGGTCACCGCGGGCGGGTCCGGCCGCAGGCACGCCCCACCACGGCGGCACGGGCCCCCGCACGTGAGGGAAGTCACCCGCTGCGGGCCCCGCCGGCACGGCTGCGGCCCCCGCCGCGCGTGCGATGCGCCGTGCTGCCCGGTACCGCGGCGTACATCCGCGGGATACATCACCGGGAGGCCGGCCGGCCGCCGGCCTGCACCTGCTCCGGCCGCGGCACCGCAGGTCACCGGGGTCCACCAGGCCCCTCGTCCCCCATGTCGGGGCCACTTCTCAGGGAAGACCCGGGTACCGGGCGCGAGGTCTGCAACCAGGGGAGTACTGCTCCACCCCCTCCGTCATCCTCCGGGAGGCCAGGAAAGCGATACGAGGGCATGACGCCGGGTACCCGCCCGCAGACCTAATGTTGAGGTCAAGCGGCGGGCGTAGCACTCGTCCCCCGAGGTCAACGCCCGCCGCCCCACCATCACAGAGGAGGGGACGATGGCGATCACCGCAGGCCGCACGGACTTCGAAGCTCAGCGGCAGCGAGTCTCCACCGCGCTCGGCACCGGACGTCCCGGGACCCGCCGCCACCCACTGGTGGCAGCAGCCATGGTGCTGCCGGTCGCCGCCCTCCTCGCAGTCGTGTTCGGCGGTTGGGAAGCCGTCGTCACACAAGCGTCGTCCGTGGCCGGAATACTGGGGCGCTAGTCGCCCCAGGCCCGGGAGAGCGGCCCGGGCCGGGGACTTCCGGCCATAACCCCGTGGGGACGGGGGTGCGGCGGACGGCACGAAGCCCGGACAGCCCGGGAGTGAAGGCGATCAACTCGCCCTCACGACCGGCACCGGGTCAAAGGGTCCTGGTTACCTGGGGAGGTAACCAGGACCCTTGTGCGTTCCCCGTCGATCCGAGGGCTGCCCGCTCGGCGCGAGCCCGGTGCCCCACGGCGCGTACGATCCCAGGGCGGATGCGGCTCCGGCCCGCGATCCCGTGCGCGATTCCGTCCGGACCGTGCCACCGAGCCCGGAGCAGCGCCACCAAGGGGGGCCGTGAACACCTCAACCACCTCATCGGCCAACCCAGTTGACCCCGCACGGCCTGCCGCCGCAACGGAACGGGCCCAGGCCCCGGCCCCGGCCCCGACGGAGCTAACCGGCCTCCCTGCCCCACCCTGCTCGCCCGATCCGACCAGAGCACCCGCGGCTTCCGGAGCACCCACGACCGCCAAGCCAACCCCGCCCCCCACCACGCGCCCGGACGCCAGCACGCGCCCGGACGCCAGCACGCGCCCGGACGCCAGCACGCGCCCGGACGCGAGAACGCCCCGGTGCCCCAGCACGACCCGGCCACCCCTCACGACCACGGCCCCCGAGACGCCCCCCATCACCGAGACCGCGCAGGTCACAGCCTTCCTACGCGGACTGTCCGGAGCGGCGGAGCCCCGCACCAACGCCGCGCCGGTGGTCCTCGCGGACCGGTCCGACGCCACGGTCGTACGGCTAGGCCCCCGCGTGGCCAAGGCACACCCCGCCGATGCCGACCCCGACGCCCTGCTGACCCGGCTGCGGATCGCGGCCCACCCGTCGCTCCGCACGTCCCTGCTCGCGCCCCTCCCGCTCGCCGCGCCCGGCCACCCCGCGCCCCACCTCGAACGGACCCCCAGCGCCCCCGCCCCCGCACCGTCCGCGAGCGCGGCGACCACCCCCGCCCTGCTCGCGCCGCTGCCCGGCGGTCGGTTGGTGAGCCTGTGGCCGTACGGGGCGCCGGTGGCGCCCGACGAGCGGGACGCCGTGCCGTGGGAGGCGCTCGGCGGGCTGCTCGCCCGGCTGCACCGGGTGCCGGTCGACACGCTGCCGGGGCCCGTACCGCCGATGTACGGGCCGGCCAAGGTGGCCCGCGCGTTGCGGCGACTGCGCGCCGCGCAGCCGGCCGTGGCCCGGTCTTCGGCCGCCCGCGCCGTCCACGCCGCGGCGCGAGCGCTGCCCGACTGGGCGCGCGGCGACGCCCCGGCCCCGGCCGCCGACCGGCTCTGCCACGGCGATCTGCACCTCGGGCAGTTGGTCCGGCTCGCGGCACCGGACGACCTCGCGGGCCACACCCACTCCGCGAGCCCCCCGCACGGCCCGTCACCCACCGCCCCGGCTGCCCCAACGGCCGGCCGCCCGGGCACGGCGGGCGACGGATGGCTGCTGATCGACGTCGACGACCTCGGCACCGGCGACCCGGCCTGGGACCTCGCCCGCCCCGCGGCCTGGTTCGCCACCGGACTGCTCGACCCCGACGAGTGGAACAGGCTGCTCGACTCCTATCGGGCGGCCGGCGGCCCGGCGGCGGGACCGGCCGGCGATCCCTGGCCCCACCTCGACGTACCGGCCAGGGCGCTCACCGTGCAGAGCGCGGCACTGGGCCTGGTCAAGGCGGCCTCCGCGGCCCGGGCCCTGGACCTGGCGGAAGAGGCGATGGTGGCGGCCTGCGCCCGCATGGTGGGTCTGCCCGAACCGCCGCCCCAGGCCCCACCGACCGCCGGCTGACCCGCCCCGGTCCCAGGCGAACGTCCTGGCCCGCATCCGACTCCCCAAGCGGCCAACGCCCCACTCCGCGAAGCGTTCCGGGCCCCACTCCGTAGAAGAAGCCGGGCCCCGTCCGCACCGGCCGTGGAGCCCCGGGCGGTTGCCGCGGAGTCACGCCGTAGGGTGAACTCATCGTCGTCGGACGTCTGTTCCGGCGGCGCGGATGCCCGAAGGCTGAGGAGTTGAGCGGACCATGCAGTGTCCCAAGTGTCATGCACCGATGCATACGTACAACCGCAGCGGTGTGCAGATCGAGCAGTGCAGTGGCTGCCGGGGGATCTTTCTGGACTACGGGGAGCTTGAGTCGCTGACGCAGCTTGAGTCGCAGTGGGTGCAGCAGGCGCCCCCGCCGGCCCCGGCCCCGCAGGCGTACCCCGCCACCCCCGCCCCCGCCTGGGGCGCAGGGCACCACGGCCACGGCCACCGCCGGCGGAGCTTCGGCCACATGCTCTTCTCGTCCTGAGCACCGGCGACACCGGCCCGGCCCGCTGAGCCGCCGGCCGCCGGACCACCCCGTGGACCGGGCCCGCAAGGTCCGGCCCACGGGCCGCCAGGCGCCCTGCGGCACACGGCGCGGCCATGGACGAAAAACGACCGGTGATCGAAGCTGAGCTCCGATCACCGGCCGTTTGCGGTGTGGACGATACTGGGATTGAACCAGTGACCTCTTCCGTGTCAGGGAAGCGCTCTCCCGCTGAGCTAATCGTCCGGGATGGTGCAGTACACCGTGTGCGCGATACTGGGATTGAACCAGTGACCTCTTCCGTGTCAGGGAAGCGCTCTCCCGCTGAGCTAATCGCGCGGGACCACCCGCCCCGAAGGGCTGGTGCCTCACCCCAGGCGTTGACCTAGGTCGTACGGGGTCCGAAGACCCAGTGGACGATACTGGGATTGAACCAGTGACCTCTTCCGTGTCAGGGAAGCGCTCTCCCGCTGAGCTAATCGTCCGAGGTGGAGACGGGATTTGAACCCGTGTAGACGGCTTTGCAGGCCGTTGCCTCGCCTCTCGGCCACTCCACCAGGAGTGAGGGAAAAAATCCCCCACATCGAGCGGACGACGAGATTCGAACTCGCGACCCTCACCTTGGCAAGGTGATGCTCTACCAACTGAGCCACGTCCGCAGTTGTCGTTGTCCAGAACACTTCCGCGTCCCGGCGACGTGTTGAACTCTAGCGGATTCCTGGGCCAGCTCAAATTCCGTTTCCGCAGCGTGCTGCGGTGGTCACCGCCCCAGAGCGCGCCGCGCGACCCGGTCATAGACTCGCCACCGTGTACGACCTGCCGCCCATGGCCCGTTTCGGCGGGCTCCTCGCCACCGACCTGCGCGACGTCACCAGCGACCCGGCCGCCCTCGAATCGGCGGGTTTCTGGGCCGTCGTCGCGGACTTCGAGGGGCGGCTGACCTGCGCCCGCTTCGGCGACGTACGACCCGCGCCGGTGCCCCGCCCGATCCCGGGCGGCTGGCGTGGCCCCGCGACGGACGCCTGGACCTCCTCGCTCGACCGGGCGGCGTACACCGCGGGCGTACGGCGCATCCGCCGGCACATCGCGGCCGGCGAGGTCTACCAGGCCAACCTCTGCCGGGTGCTCTCCGCGCCGCTGCCGCGCGCGCCCGGGGGCGCCCCCGCCGACGTCGACGCGCTGACCGCGCTGCTCGCCCGCGGCAACCCGGCCCCGTACGCCGGCACGGTGCGGCTGCCCGCACACGGCGTCGAGGTGGCCACCGCATCGCCCGAGCTCTACCTGCGCCGCAGCGGGGCCGTGGTCGAGTCCGGCCCGATCAAGGGCACCGGGCGGGTCGCGGCGGACCTGCTGGAGAAGGACCACGCGGAGAACGTGATGATCGTCGACCTGGTCCGCAACGACCTGGGGCGGGTGTGCGCCACCGGCTCGGTGACCGTCCCCGAGTTGTGCGCGATCGAACCGCACCCGGGCCTCGTCCACCTGGTCTCCACGGTTCGCGGCGCGCTGGCGGCCGGCGCCGGCTGGCCCGAGCTGCTGGCCGCCACCTTCCCGCCGGGCTCGGTGACCGGCGCCCCCAAGGCCAGCGCACTGGAGATCATCGCGGCCCTGGAAACGGCTCCCCGCGGCCCGTACTGCGGCGGTGTCGGCTGGGTGGACGCGGACCGCGGCACCGCCGAACTGGCCGTCGGCATCCGCACCTTCTGGCTCGACCGCACCCCGCAGGAGGGCGACCCGCACGGCACCCCGGTGCTGCGCTTCGGCACCGGCGCCGGCATCACCTGGGGCTCCGACCCCGAGCGCGAATGGCAGGAGACCGAGCTGAAGGCGGCCCGACTGCTCGCGGTAGCGTCAGGGGCACAGCAGGCGACTGGAGGGACGGTACGGTGACGATCTGGCTCGATGGGGCACTGCGCGACGAGAGCGAGGCCCGGGTCTCGGTCTTCGACCACGGCATGACGGTCGGCGACGGCATCTTCGAAACCCTCAAGGCCGTACACGGCGTCCCCTTCGCGCTCACCCGCCACCTGGAGCGGCTCACCGTCTCCGCGCACGCCCTCGGCCTGCCCGAACCCGACCTGGACGAGGTGCGCCGGGCCGTCGACGCGGTGCTGGCCGCCAACCCCATGCCGCTGGGCCGGCTGCGCATCACCTACACCGGCGGCGTCGCACCGCTCGGCTCCGACCGCGGCGAGGCCGACGCCACGCTGGTGGTGGCCGTCGGAGCGGCCATCGAGCACCCGGCGAGCACCGCCGTCATCACCGTCCCCTGGACCCGCAACGAACGCGGCGCGCTCGCCGGCGTGAAGTCCACCTCGTACGCGGAGAACGTGGTCGCCCTCGGCGCCGCGCGCCGCGCCGGGGCGTCCGAGGCGCTGTTCGCCAACACGGTCGGCCAGCTCTGTGAGGGGACCGGCTCCAACGTGTTCCTGGTGCTCGGCGGCGAACTGCACACCCCGCCGCTGACCTCGGGGTGCCTGGCCGGCGTCACCCGGGCGCTGGTCGTGGAGTGGTCGGGCGCGAAGGAGACGGACCTGCCGCTGGCTGCGCTGGATGAGGCCGACGAGATCTTCCTGACCTCCACGCTCCGCGACGTCCAGGGCGTCCACCGGGTCGGCCCCGCGGACGGCGGGCGCGAACTGGGGCAGCCGGGCGAGATCACCCGGGAGGTCCTGCGCACCTTCACCGAACGCGCGGCAGCCAACCCCGACCCCCGCTGACCCGCCCACCGGCCGTCCAGCGTCGGTGGACCCGTAGGCCCTGACGCGCGGCCGGCCCCGTACGGCCGGCCGCGCGCCGCGTGA
>NZ_JBLIWA010000070.1:7234-25672 GCF_047525675.1 Streptomyces sp. 796.1
CCCCCCCCCCCCCCCCCCCCCCCGCCGCGTGAGCGACCACCGCCCGGCACCGCGCGCGGGGCGCGCCGCTGACCCGGCCGTACGCGTCGCACGCGCGAGGCAAGCCGCGTGGTCCCGGTGGCCCCGGCGCGCGGCCGGCCGCACCGCCGCACCCGACCGGCGCCCGGGGCCGGCAAAAGGACGTGACGCGCGCCGGCCCGGCCGGTACAACAAGCAGGTGACCACCACGCTGCGACCAACCAGCCCACTGAACGAAGCGGCCGACGGCGCGCGCTCGCGCACGTACGAGGTCTGCGACAACGGCCGCTCCGTCGGCACCCTGGAACTGGGCACCGACCCGAGGTTCGGCCCCGCATCCGGCCAACTGCGGCACCTGGAGATAGCCGAGGGCGACCGCAGGCGGGGCCGCGGCACCGTGGCGGTGCTGGCAGCCGAAGAGGTGCTGCGCGGTTGGGGCTGCACCCGGATCACCACCACCGTCCCCGCCGAAGCGCCGACGGGCATCGCCCTGGCCACCGCGGTCGGCTACACGCCCGGCGGCCACAACATGGTCAAGGAGCTGACCGAGCCGCCCGACCTGCCGACCGGCAGCAGCGCGCGCCCGCTCACCGACGCCGAGTACCCGCAGTGGTTGGCGGCGGAGCGAGCCGGATACATCCAGAGCTGGCTGGAGCGCGACGTCACCCGGGAACAGGCCGAGAACAAGGCGGACGCCGACTACGCGAAGCTGCTGCCGAACGGCCCGGCGACCCCCGGCACGGTGCTGCGCGTGCTCACCCACGACGGCGTCGACCGCGGCAACATCTGGGTCTCCGTCAGCAAGGACCACGGGTACGCGGACGGCGCGTACGTCTTCGCCGTGCTGGTCGAGCCGGAACACCGCGGCCAGGGACACGGCCGCACCCTGCTCCAGATCGCCGAGCGCGAGACCCTGGCCGCCGGCCTCAACCGGCTCGGCCTGCACGTCTTCGCCACCAACGCCCCGGCGATCCGGCTGTACGAGTCACTGGGCTACCGGTACACCCACACCCATCTGACCAAGTCGCTGCTCTAGCGTCCCGCCCCGGCGCGGCCGTGCTCGCCCGCCAGCGCCAACAGGTGGGCCACCGCCGGATTGGGGTCCGTTACGCGCCAGGCCAGGGCGACCCGGGTGCGTACGGTGTCGGGCGCCAGGGCGCGGAAGGCGACGCCGCGCAGCCGCATCCGACGCACGCCCGCCGGCGCGAGCGACACCCCGAACCCGGCCTCCACCAGCGCACAGACCGTCTGCCACTCCACCGCGTGCTGCGCCACCCGCGGCACGAACCCGGCCGCCCCGCACAGCGCGACGATCTGGTCGTGGAACTGCGGCCCGGCCGCCCGCGGCAGCAGGACGAAGGGCTCGCCGGCCAGCGCGTCCAGGGCGACGACGCGCCCCGCGGCCAGCGGATGCGCGGCCGGCAGCACCGCCACGAACCGCTCCCGCAGTACGGTACGGAAGCCCAGTTCGGGCCCGTCCGCCGCGGCGGTGGGCGGCTCGCGCAACAGCCCGACGTCGATGCTCCGATCGCGCAGCGCGGCCAGTTGTGGCGCCGAGGTCATCTCGCGGATGTCCAGCCGTACGGCCGGGAACCGCTCCCGGAAGGTCCGCAGCAGGCCGGGCAGGACGGTCAGCGCGACCGAGGCCGCGAAGCCGATGCGCAGCCGGCCGGAGCGCCCGTCGCCCGCGGCCCGGGCCGCTTCGAGCCCCGCGCTCAGTACGGACAGGGCACGCTGCGCGGCGGGCAGCAGTTCCCGGCCCGCGGCGGTCAGCGCCACCCGCCCCGGCTCCCGGACGAACAGGGCGTGACCGACCTTCTCCTCCAGCCGGCGGATCTGCTGGCTCAGCGGCGGCTGGGCGATGCCGAGCCGCGCAGCGGCCCGCCCGAAGTGCAGTTCGTCGGCGAGCACCGCGAAGGCGTGGAGCTGCGGCAACGGCAGCTCGGGGCGCTCGGCTGGCGCCACGGAATCCGACACGTCCATACGCCTAGCAATATCAGTCGATGCCACAGCGTGTATTAGACGTATGGCGGGCGCGCCCCTAGCGTTCGGGCCATGGCAGAACGACGCGCGATCCGCACCGGCTCGCCCTTCGAGGAACAGATCGGCTACGCCCGTGCCGTGGTCGACGGCGACCGGGTGCACGTCTCGGGCACCACCGGCTTCGACTACGCGACGATGACGATCCCGGACGATGTGGTGCTCCAGGCCGAACAGTGCCTGCGCACCATCCAGGCCGTGCTGGCCGAGGCCGGATGCACGCTCGCCGACGTGGTGCGGGTGCGGTACCTGCTGCCCCGCCGGGAGGACTTCGAGCCGTGCTGGCCGGTGCTGCGCCGGCACTTCGCCGCCGTACCGCCGGCGGCCACGATGCAGGTCTGCGGGCTGGCCGACCCCCGAATGAAGATCGAGATCGAGGTGGAAGCGCGCCGGCCGACCGGCTGACGCATGACGCGGCGCTCCTGCACCACGTGGCCCCCCCCGCGGCCGGGCGCCACCGCATTGCCTGACGCCACCTGCGACGCCGGGCGCCACCCGCACCACCCGCCCGCGGCTGCGCCGCACCGCCCGTCAGGCCCGCCCGAGCAACCCGTCGGCGATCTCCACGATCCGCTCCCGCAGCCCCTCCTGGCTCTTCCCGCCGTCCAGCCGCTGGCCACCGATCTCGTACGTGGGCGTGCCCGTGACGCCGATCGCCTGGCCCTCGGCCTGGTCGGCGTCGACCACGAGCAGGTGCCGGCCGTCGATCAACGCGGTGTCCACCTCGTCGGCGTCCAGGCCGATCTCCCGCGCCACCTCCACGAGCAGGTCGTTCCCCCGCTCGGCGAGCTCCGCGACCCGCGCCAGGACGGCCTCCACATAGGGCCAGCCCCGACCCTGCACCGCGGCCTCCTCCGCGGCCTGGGCCGCCGCGTACGCGTGCTGGTGCTTGGCGAGCGGGAAGTGCCGCAACCGGATCTCCAGCGCGTCCCCGTACCTGGCCCGCAACGCATGCAGGTCATCGAGGGCCGACCGGCAGTCCGGGCACTGGAGCTCGCACCACACGTCGAGCACGGCGGAAGGAGCGGAAGCAGGGGAGGGGACGTCTACGGGGGCATCTGTGGGGCTCATACGAGCAGTCTTTCAGCTCCCCGGCGTATCCACGCACTGGCACCTGCGGAGGAGCCCTCCCCGGAGATGTCCCGGATATCGCACCGATTGACGAGCGATCGTGGCTGATCCGGGGCCGCACGGTGCACGATGGATGGGACAGCACCTCACGAGCAGGAGGACCGGATGCTGACCTCGACGCTCTGCGCCGCACTGTCGGCGGCGGGCCTGGGCATCGCCGCCATGACGGCGTACCGCAAGCGGTTCCTGGCGGCGACCCGGATCGCCGCCTATGCCCTCCTCCCGCTGGGGCTGGCCATGACCGGCATCGCGGACTGGATCAGCGACCTCGTCTTCAAGCCGTCGGTGTGGGTGGGATTCGGCGTGCTCGCCGTCTCCGCACTGCTGTTCCTGGTGGTCAGGGGCGTGGAGCAGCGCGGTGAAGGCGGCACCCGCAAGGAGCGCAAGGCCGCGGCGGCAGCCGAGCGCGCCGCCCTCGCCCCCCAGGCCACCGTGCCCCCGCTCGGCGCCGGCCGGGCAGCGGAGCGCACCCAGCCCCGCCGCAAGGCCAAGGGGAGCGCCGGCAGCGACGAGTTCGCCGATATCGAGGCGATCCTCAAGAAGCACGGAATCTAGCGAACTATCCCCCGAGCGAGGGGCGTTGACTGAAACCGATGATCCCACTCCGGGATCATCGGGCAGCGATGCCGCACTCACCCGGGGAATCCACCCCCGCCTCAGGACACCAGGAATCGCGCGGATGCCTCTTCGCGCTCTCCCAGCCACCGCTGATGCTCTTCCTCAGCGTGATCGCCACCCTGCTGCTGCTCGCAGCGGTCCATGACCTCTACCCCTGGTGAGCCACCACCCGCCCCGATGCCCCGCGGTCCACGCGCGCAGGTCCGGAGCCCGGCCGTCGCGTACGACCCCGGCAGTGCCGCGTACGACCCGGGCGGTGCGGCCCCACGCGGCGGCTGCCGCTAGACGCCGGCCTCGCGCCGGCGGGCCCGGTAGGCCGCCACATGGAGACGGTTGCCGCAGGTGCGGCTGTCGCAGTAGCGGCGCGAGCGGTTGCGGGACAGATCGATGAACGCGCGCCGGCAGTCCGGGGCCTCACACCGCCGCAACCGCTCCTGCTCGCCCGCCACCAGCAAGAACGCCAGCGCCATGCCTCCGTCGGCCGCCAGGTGATCGGCGATCGAGGCGTCCGGTGCGAAGTAGTGCACGTGCCAGTCGTAGCCGTCGTGGTCGGTCAACTGCGGAGTGGTACCGGCCGCGGCGACCATCGTGTTGATCAGCGCCGCCGCGCCCGGCGCGTCCGGCGCGGCGAAGACGGCGACGAAACCCTCCCGCGTCACTCGAACGGCCGCCAGATCACGCTCGCCCAGCGCCCCCACACCACTGATCTTGTGGCGGGTGACGAAGGCGCTCAACGCCGCCAGATCGGGCAACCCGTCGGGCTCCGAACCGTCCGGCGCCGTGTTCACCAGGTCGACGACCGCGTCGAGTGCGCACCGAGTGTCGTGGTTGATCAGCACGATTCGCTCCCTGGCCGGGTGGGTCGGCGGCTGCCCTTCGATTCCGGTGACTCTATCGGCTGGGCGATCGGCCGGACGCAACAACGGTGCCGCCGCCACGGGCCAAGCCGGGCGACGGCACCGCCGTCTCTCCTGTGAGGTTGTGGGTCGCCCGCCGCGTCACGGACCGTCTCCCCGAGTCGGACGGCCCTTGGGCGGGTGGGAACCGGCGCCCGCGGCCCGAGGCCGCGCCACGTCAGCTCGTACGCGCAGTCAGCTCTCGGCCAGGATGTGGGAAAGCTCCGTATCCAGGTCGAAGTGCCGATGCTCGGTGCCGGGCGGCACTGCGGCGTCTGTTCGCTTCAGGAAGGACTCCAGGGCCCGCGCCGGGGCTTCGAGGAGTGCCTCACCCTCCGGGGAGCTCAGCGCGATGCAGACGACGCCCTGACCGTGGCTGCGAGACGGCCAGACACGGACGTCGCCGGTGCCCGTGGGCCGGTGCAGGCCCTCGGCGAGAAGATCGCGGGCGAACACCCACTCGACCGTCTCTTCGGCTCCGGTGTGGAAGGTGGCGTGCACGGCATACGGATCGGCCGTGTCATACCGCAGGCCCGCGGGTACAGGCAGTGAGGACTCGCTCGATACAACGAGGCGCAGGTGCAGCTCGCAGCTGACCGTGGTGTTCATAAGCGCCAGGGCCTTTCGCTCAGTGTGCGCTCGGGGATTCGCACGTCGGCGAAATCGACATGCCACCTACGGTGCCGTTGTAAACCCCTCTGCCCGTTTTGTGGCTCTTCGGGTCGCTCGGCTGGCCGACCCCCCGTTCGCGTAAAACCGCCATTCCAGTGAAGGCGCGCGATCCGGTAGGTTGGCGAGTATGAACGCGGAGAGTGACGGACGGCAGGCGGGTGCAACGACCCCCGCACCGTCCGATACGGGGGGCAAAACCGGAACCGAGCCGCCAGTCCTCGGATCCCGGGCGCCGCACTTCATCAAAAAGTCGCGCGCCCTACACCTGAGCTGGCAAGTGGGCGTCTTCGTGGTGGGGCTCGCGGTCGTCATCGTGGGCATCATCATGCTGCCGCTACCCGGACCGGGCTGGCTCGTCATCTTCGGCGGCATCGGCATCTGGGCAACCGAATTCGTCTGGGCCCAACTCGTCCTGCGCTGGACCAAGCGCAAGGTCAGCGAGGCAACCCAACGAGCCCTCGACCCCCGAGTCCGCCGCCGCAACATCATCCTCACCACCATCGGGCTGATCATCATCGGCGCCGCCCTGGCGGTCTACATCTACAAGTTCGGCATCGTCATGCCCTGGAAGATCGACGAATAACAGCACGGCCACCAGCCCCACCATGGTCAAAAGCACGGCCTGACATGCGGTAATGTTGGCCGCGCCGAGGGCGATTAGCTCAGCGGGAGAGCGCTTCGTTCACACCGAAGAGGTCACTGGTTCGAACCCAGTATCGCCCACGAAAGCGATAGGCGACTCGTGTCTGCGGACTGCGCAGACCGGGTCGCCTTCGTCGTTTTTGCTCGGCTTCGCCATCGCGTTGCGGGGGCTCCGCCACCCGCACCCCCGGGGGTCGGGTGGGGTGGGCCGGGAGCGTGGGGTTGGGGTAGCTCGGCTTCGCCTTCGTGGGGCTCGGCTTCGCCATCGGGGTGTGCTCGGCTTCGCCTTCGCTGGGGCTCGCCTGCGGCTTCGCTGGGCTTCGTTGTTGCTTGGGTTCGGGTTTGGCTGCGGGGTTGGTTGGCTTCGATTGGTTGGGGGCTCGGCTTCGCCTTCGTTCAGGCTCGCGTTCGTCGTTGCGGTTTGGGTTGGTTGTGGGTGGGCTCGGCTTCGCCTTTGCGGGGACTTCACCCTTGGGCTTCGCGGGGGCTCGGCTTCGCCATCGGGGTGTGCTCGGCTCGGGGGTTCGGTTGGGGTGTTGGCGCGGGTGGTTGTGTCGATGTCGCGGTGGGGATGGGGGCGGGTCGGCAGACTGGGGGCATGGTTGGTGGGCGGCATCACTATCGGTTTCGTAGTTGCTGGGGGCTGATCGCTGGGCCCGACGCCGTGTACGCCGTGTTGGAGCGCATCGAGGAATATCCCCTCTGGTGGCCCCAGGTGCGGGAGGTCCGGGAGATTGACGGGCGGCGGGGGAGCATGCGGTTTCGGTCCGTGCTGCCTTACGAGCTCGTTGTCGAGGCCCGTGAGGCGCGGCGTGATCCCGCTGCCCGGGTCCTGGAGATCTCCATGACCGGGGACCTCGACGGGTGGGCGCGGTGGACCGTACTGCCGGCGGTCGTGGGGACGGGCAGTCGGGCCGTGTTCGAGCAGGAAGTCGAGTTGCGCAAGCCGCTGCTGCGTCGGCTCGGGCCGGGCTGTCGGCCCTTCCTCATCCTCAACCACGCGCTGATGATGCGCGGCGGGCACCGCGGGCTGCGGTCGCTGCTGGCACGCGGGGGCGGGGCGAAGAACGCGGTTTGAACAACGGTCGCCGCGACCTGTATTGTTCAACTCGTTCGCCGGAAACCCCAGGGAAAACGGCCGGACATCGGGGCGATTAGCTCAGTGGGAGAGCGCTTCGTTCACACCGAAGAGGTCACTGGTTCGAACCCAGTATCGCCCACCCCGAAGAAAACAAGCGCCGTGCTCCGCAAGGGAGCGCGGCGCTCTGTGTTTTCCCCGCGCGGGGCGATGGTGTAGCTGGATACACCACGACCTGGGGGAGCGCTCCATGGTGCGGACCCGTCGCTGATTCCTACCGTTCGTACTCCAAGGGAAACGGGAGGACGAGGGCGATGAGCGGGACGACCAAAGGCGTGCTGTGGCTGCTGTTCGGGCTGTGCGTGGGGATCAACGTGATCATCGGGGTGACGTTCGACGGCGGGCTGATGGAGATCGTGCTGAGCGCGATGACCGGCGTCTGCGCCCTCGCGGCCGGTGCGGGGCTGCTCGCCGCCCGCCGCGCCGGGCGCTGAACCACCCGCGCCGCCCCGGCGACGTCAGGGCGGGCGCGCGGTGAACCGTTTCGCGAGGTGGGCATCCGGCTCGGTACGATTCGTGCTGCGCAGCGCTCGCTGTCGCACCACAGCAACGTCAGGAGAGACCGGTGTCAGACGTCCGTGTGATCATCCAACGCGATTCCGAGCGGGAAGAACGCGTGGTCACGACGGGCACGACGGCCGCCGCGCTCTTCGAGGGTGACCGTTCCATCGTCGCCGCCCGGGTCGCCGGCGAGCTGAAGGACCTGGCGTACGAGGTGGCCGACGGCGACGAGGTCGAACCCGTCGAGATCACCTCCAAGGACGGCCTCGACATCCTGCGGCACTCCACCGCACACGTCATGGCGCAGGCCGTGCAGGAGCTGTTCCCCGAGGCCAAGCTCGGCATCGGGCCGCCCATCAGGGACGGCTTCTACTACGACTTCGACGTCGAGAACCCGTTCCACCCGGACGACCTCAAGCGCATCGAGAAGAAGATGCAGGAGATCCAGAAGCGCGGCCAGCGCTTCGCGCGGCGGCCGGTCACCGACGAGGCGGCCCGCATCGAGCTCGCCGACGAGCCGTACAAGCTGGAACTCATCGGGCTCAAGGGTGCCGCGGCCGACGCCGCCGAAGGGGCCTCCGCCGAGGTCGGCGCGGGCGAGCTGACGATCTACGACAACCTGGACGCCAAGACCGGCGAGCTGTGCTGGAAGGACCTGTGCCGCGGCCCGCACCTGCCGTCCACGCGCGCCATCCCCGCCTTCAAGCTGATGCGTTCGGCCGCCGCCTACTGGCGCGGCAGCGAGAAGAACCCGCAGCTCCAGCGGATCTACGGCACCGCATGGCCGACCAGGGACGAGCTCAAGGCGCACCTGGAGTTCCTCGCCGAGGCCGAGAAGCGCGACCACCGCAAGCTCGGCGCCGAGCTCGACCTGTTCTCCATCCCCGAAGAGCTCGGCTCCGGCCTCGCCGTCTTCCACCCCAAGGGCGGCGCCGTCCGCAGGGTCATGGAGGACTACTCGCGCCGGCGGCACGAAGAGGCCGGGTACGAGTTCGTGAACACCCCGCACATCTCGAAGGAAAAGCTCTTCGAGACCTCCGGGCACCTGCCGAACTACGCCGACGCCATGTTCCCGCCGCTGGAGTTCGACGGGCAGAACTACCGGCTCAAGGCCATGAACTGCCCCATGCACAACCTGATCTTCCGGGCCCGCGGGCGCTCCTACCGCGAGCTGCCGCTGCGCCTGTTCGAGTTCGGCACCGTCTACCGGTACGAGAAGTCGGGCGTGGTGCACGGCCTCACCCGGGCCCGCGGATTCACCCAGGACGACTCGCACATCTACTGCACCAAGGAGCAGATGCCGCAGGAGCTCGACGACCTGCTGACCTTCGTGCTGAACCTGCTGCGCGACTACGGCCTCAACGACTTCGAGCTTGAGCTGTCCACCCGCGACCCCGAGTCCGACAAGTTCATCGGCGAGGACGCGGAGTGGGAGGAGGCCACCGAGGCGCTGCGGGCGGCGGCCGAGAAGCAGGGCCTGCCGCTGGTGCCCGACCCGGGCGGCGCCGCGTACTACGGGCCGAAGATCTCCGTCCAGGCCAGGGACGCCATCGGCCGCTCCTGGCAGATGAGCACCATCCAGGTGGACTTCCAGCAGCCCAAGCGGTTCAACCTGGAGTACACCGCCGCCGACGGCTCCCGGCAGCAGCCCGTCATGATCCACCGGGCGCTCTTCGGCTCCATCGAGCGGTTCTTCGCGGTCCTCCTTGAGCACTACGCGGGCGCCTTCCCGGCCTGGCTCGCCCCCGTCCAGGCGGTCGGCATCCCGATCGGCGACGGGCACGTGCCCTACCTGGCCGAGTTCGCCGCCGAGGCCAAGGCCAAGGGCCTGCGCATCGAGGTCGACGCCTCCTCCGACCGGATGCAGAAGAAGATCCGCAACGCGCAGAAGGCCAAGATCCCGTTCATGGTCATCGCCGGCGACGAGGACGTGGCGGCCGGCGCGGTCAGCTTCCGCTACCGCGACGGCTCGCAGAAGAACGGCATCCCGCGGGCGGAGGCCATCGCGGAGATCGCGGACGCCGTGGAGCGCCGCGTCCAGGTGTGATCGCCGGCCGTGGCCCCGCAACCGCGGGGCCACGGCCCGCACCCGGCACCCGCCGGCCGGGCCCGGGCGAAGCCGCCCGGGCCGCCCCGCCTTCCGCTCCCACCGGGGAATATGCTGGCGCGCATGACGAGTGAGCCGGAGCAGCAGATCGGAGTCGGCACCCAGGACGCCTTCCAGCGCCTGTGGACGCCGCATCGGATGGCGTACATCCAGGGCGAGAACAAGCCGACCGGTCCGGGCGCTGATGACGGCTGCCCGTTCTGCACCATCCCCGCCAAGAGCGACGAGGACGGCCTGATCATCGCCCGCGGCGAGCACGTGTACGCGGTGCTCAACCTCTACCCGTACACCTCCGGGCACCTCATGTCGGTCCCCTTCCGGCACGTCGCCGACTACACCGAACTGAACGCGGCCGAGACCGTCGAGCTCGCCGAGTTCACCAAGGCCGCCATGACCGCGCTGCGCACCGCGTCCGGCGCGCACGGCTTCAACATCGGCATGAACCAGGGCAGCGTCGCCGGCGCCGGGATCGCCGCCCACCTGCACCAGCACGTGGTGCCGCGCTGGGGCGGCGACACCAACTTCATGCCCGTCGTCGCCACCACCCGCGTACTGCCCCAACTGCTCGCCGACACGCGGCAGTTGCTCGCCGAGGTGTGGCCGCTGTCCTGAGCCGCGGCGCCTGCCGGCCGCCCGCTCACCCGGCCCGGCGCCCGCCTCGCCCGGCCCCGCGCCCGCTCGCCGGGCCCCCGCGCACGGCGCCGTACACGGCGAAGGCCCGCCCCGCACTGCTGCGGGAGCGGGCCTTCGGCGCTGGTTGGTCCCGGTCGGGCGGTACGGCCCGGTGCGGGGGAGCGGACGTGGTGGATCAGGCGTCGTACAGATCGGCCTTGCGGGGCGAGGCGTCCTGCACCGCGCCGCTGAGGGCCAGCGAACGCTTGTCGAAGCGGTCGGTGTCCACACCGTTGTCGTTCAGCACCCGCAGCGCGGCGTCGTGCACCACCCGCAGTACGGGGGTGGCGGCGCGCAGTGCGTCATCGGCCATGAACCGGTGCCGCCAGGGCTTGTCCGCCCAGGCGTGCCGCAGGCCGAACGGCTCCGGCAGGCTCAGCTTGCCGCCGAGGTAGTCCAGGAGTGGCGGATACCAGGTGAACGGGGCGCGGACCGCGAGCCGCACCACCTCCTGGGGCTCGACCAGCGGCTGCGGGATGCTCTTGGTCTCCCAGAACCTGACGGTCTTGTTCACCGTCTTGGTCTTTGGGGACGGCTTGGTGGTGAAGAGCGGGTGCACCGGGCCGAGCGCGTGCCCGGTCACCTCGATGCGCAGCGTCTTGTGCAGCACCGTCACCGTGATCAGCATGGTGATCACGAGCTGGCCGTCCCACAGGACGAACTGGACGCCCAGGTAGTGCCGGTCGCCGCTGTCGAACTGCTGGTCGTTGCAGATGCGCTGCAACTCCACGCCCTTGACCTGGAAGCCCTCCTCCTCGGTGCTGCCGCCGCGGGCGACCGACTTGGCGCCCTCGCCGATCGCCGAGACGACCCAGTGCCGCACCGAAGGGGTGGGGAAGCCGCCGGTGTGCAGCGGGCCCCGCTCCAGGAGCTTGAGCTGGTCGTGGATGGCCTTTATGACGTCCCAGCTACGGAACGGGTTGATCTCCTTGCCCGGGTCGAGCGGGATCAGGTCCTCGGCGAGTTGCCAGCTTCCCCAACGGGTGCCCATGCCCAGTATTCCCTTGGGGCCGGCGTAGAAGACGATGTTGCTGTGCTGCTCGGCGGTGAGCTTCTCCAGGTTCTTGCGGAGTTGCTCGGCCGCCGTCTCGCCCGGGTTGCGCGGCACCGCCTCCGGCACCTTGGCGCCCAGGCCGCCGCCGCTCAGCAGCGCGCTCCAGCGCTCCCGCAGGTCCTTGGCGGTCCGCTCGCTGATCTGCTTGGCGATGAACCAGCCGATCACCGGCGCGACGAGCATCACCCGCGCGTAGATCCACCAGACGTTGTGCACCGGCGCCTTGACCATGCCGTAGGCGACAAGACCGCCGGCGACGATGGCGAGGATCACGCCCAGCGCGCCGGCCCGCTTGTGCTGCGAGCCGGCCAGCGTGCGCCGTATCTGGAACGCGGTCAGCCACAGCAGCACACCGGGCAGGAACAGCAGCCCGAAGACGACCATGACGATCGTCAGCTTGATGTCCCGGGTCTTGCGGATGCCGTTGGCCGCCAGGCAGTGCTCGACCACCGTCTGCGGCTCTATCCCGAAGGACTGGATGAGTTGGCCGCGGGCGCCGCCGAGCATCCGCACCTGTACGGCACGGGAGAACGCCTCCCCGAGGTTCGGCTCGAACAGCGAGAACCGGGGCGCCTTGACCTCCGACACCGTCCACTCGGAGTTGGCGTCGAGCAGCTTGCTGACCTCGCTGTCACGGTAGGCGGCCGAGGCGAGCGCCTGGGTCGCCGCCGTCTGGCCCGCCGCGCCGGAGAGCGGAATCTGCGCCCCGGGACTGAAGTCGAATCCATCCGCCGTCACTACCGCCCCCAATGCCACACATGCCTTGCTGCGGCTCGTTCCCGACTACCGTTCCCGACACACGTCCTGTGCTGCGACGGCTCGCCGCCGAGCCGTCCTTCAGCGTATCCGTGGCGGGTGCCGCCTGTCCCCACCGCCTGCAAAGCCGCCCGCTGGAGGGCCGTCGAGCGCGCCGGTGTGCGCCCTATGCCTGACTATTGGTCATTTTGTGAAGCTGCTCGGCGAGATGACTCGGCATCGGTTCGTGGCGCGCGTAACGGCGGCTGAAGCGGCCGGCGCCGTGCGCGAGGGAGCGGAGGTCCACCGCGTACCGACTGATTTCCGCCTCGGGGACCTCGGCCCGTACCGAGGTGGTGCCGGTGCCGGTCTGTTCGGTGCCCACGACGCGGCCCCGGCGCCCGGACAGGTCGCTCAGCACGACGCCCACGTGCTCGTCGGGGACGCTTACCCGCACCTCGCACACCGGCTCAAGGAGGTCGATGCGGCACTCCGCCGCCGCCTCCCGCAGTGCGAGCGCGCCGGCGGTCTGGAACGCGGCGTCGGAGGAGTCCACCGAGTGCGCCTTGCCGTCCACCAGCGTCACCCGCACGTCCACCAGCGGATAGCCGGCGGCGACGCCGCGCTCCGCCTGGGCCCGTACCCCCTTCTCCACCGAGGGGATGAAGGACCGCGGCACGGCGCCGCCCACGACCCGGTCCACGAACTCGATGCCGCTGCCGGCCGGCAGCGGTTCCACCTCGATGGCGCAGATCGCGTACTGGCCGTGGCCGCCGGACTGCTTGACGTGCCGGCCCCGGCCGCTGGCCGCCGCGCCGAACGTCTCGCGCAGCGCCACCCGGTGCGGCACCGCGTCCACCCGCACCCCGTACCGGGCCCGCAGTCGCTCAAGGACGACGTCCACATGGGCCTCGCCCAGGCACCACAGGACGACCTGGTGGGTGTCCTGGTTCTGTTCCAGGCGCAGCGTCGGGTCCTCGGCGACCAGCCGGGCCAGGGCGTGCGAGAGCTTGTCCTCGTCCGCCTTGCCGTGCGCCTCGATGGCGACGGGCAGCAGCGGGTCCGGCATCGCCCACGCCGCGATCAGCAGCGGATCCTCCGGTGCGGAGAGGGTGTCCCCGGTCTCGGCCCGGCTCAGCTTGGCCACGCAGGCCAGGTCGCCCGCGATCGCCTGCCCCACCGTCTGCTGGTGCTTCCCGAACGGCACCGAGAGCGCGCCCACCCGTTCGTCCACGTCGTGGTCCTCGTGCCCGCGGTCCTTCAGACCGTGCCCGCACACGTGCACCGTCTCGTCGGGGCGCAGCGTGCCGGAGAAGAGCCGGACCAGCGAGATGCGCCCCACGTACGGGTCGGACGAGGTCGCCACTACCTCGGCGGCCAGCGGCCCGGCCGGGTCGCAGGCGAGCGCGGGGCGCGGGGCGCCGCTCGGGGTGGTGACGGCCGGGGCGGCGCGCTCCAGCGGGGTGGGGAAGCCGCCGGTGACGAGTTCGAGGAGTTCGCTGGTGCCCAGGCCCTGCCGGGAGCCGTCGGCCGCCGGGGCGGCGGCGAGCACCGGGTGGAAGGTGCCGCGCGCCACGGCCTTCTCCAGGTCGGCCACGAGGGTCTTGACGTCGATCTGCTCGCCGCCGAGGTAGCGGTCCATCAGGGTCTCGTCCTCGCTCTCGGCGATGATCCCCTCGATGAGCCGGTTGCGGGCCGCGGCGACCAGCGGCAGCTCCGCCCCGTCCGGCGGGCGGGTGGTGCGCCGGCCCGACGCGTAGTCGTAGACCTGCTCGGACAGCAGCCCGATCAGGCCGGTGACGGGGCGGTGCCCGTCGGAGCCGGCCGGGCCGTGCAGCGGCAGGTACAGCGGCAGTACGGCGTCCGGGTCGTCGCCGCCGAAGGCCGCGCGGCAGATCTCCGTCATCTCGTCGAAGTCGGCGCGCGCTGCCTCCAAATGGGTGATGACGATGGCCCGCGGCATGCCGACGGCGGCGCACTCCTCCCACACCAGGCGGGTCGCGGCGGCCACGCCGTCCGCCGCCGACACCACGAACAGGGCCGCGTCCGCGGCGCGCAGACCGGCCCGCAACTCCCCGACGAAGTCGGCGTAGCCGGGGGTGTCCAGGAGGTTGATCTTGCAGCCGCCCCATTCGACGGGGACCAGCGACAGTTGGATGGAGCGGTGCTGGCGGTGCTCGATCTCGTCGTAGTCGGAGAGCATCCCGCCGTCCTCGACCCGGCCGGCCCGCCCCACCGCCCCGGTGGCCAGCGCCAGCGCCTCCACCAGCGTCGTCTTGCCGGCTCCGCTGTGGCCGACCAGCACCACGTTCCGGATCGAACCGGGGTGGTCGGCCGTCGCGGCCCTGCCGGCGGCTGCTGCCGGGGGACCCGTCTTCTCGCCCATGCGTCTGGACCTTTCGGTAGACACCCGCGTCCTTCGAGCTTTCCACCGCGGTCATGGTGCGTCCATACGTCACACACGGTCCCGTAACGCCCCGCCCCGTGCGCTCTGCGGCTGGCGGCTTCGGGTTCGGCTCCGGGTTCGGGTTCGTACGGCGCTGGCTTGGGCCTGGGTACGGGGCCGGGGCCGGGCTCGGGTGCGCAGGGGGCACGGATCAGGGGGCCGGGGGCCGGGGCCCAGGGGTCAGGGGGCCGCAGGTCGGGGCGGTGCCGGGGGTGGTGGGTCGGTGGGGGTGATGGCTCCCGTCTCCCAGGCCCAGGCGGCGATCTCCACCCGGTTCCGCAGCCCCAGCTTCGTCTGGATGCTGGCCAGGTGCGTCTTGACGGTGGACAGCGACAGCACCAGGGCGGCCCGGATCTCCTGGTTGGTCCGGCCGCGCGCCACCAGCCTGGCCACCTCCAACTCCCGTTCCGTCAGCGGGCCCCTGGCATCGGCCACGGGCCGCTCCCGCAGGTCGCCGAGCCGTTCCAACAGCCGTACCGTCACCGCCGGCGAGACCAGCGCGTCGCCGCGCGCCGCCGCCCGTACCGCCTCCACCAGCAGCTCCGGGCCCGCGTCCTTGAGCAGGAAGCCGCAGGCGCCGCCGCGCAGTGCGCCGTAGAGGTAGTCGTCCTGGTCGAAGGTGGTCACGACGACCACCCGCAGTGGGTCGACGGCGCCCGGGCCGGCCAGCAGCCGGGTCACCTCAAGGCCGTCCAGTTTCGGCATCCGGACGTCCACCAGACACACGTCGGGCCGCAGCCGGCGGGCGAGCGCCACGCACTCGGCGCCGTCCGCGGCCTCGGCGACCACCTCGATGCCTGGCCTGGCCTGGAGGATCAGCCGGAAGCCGGTACGGACCATCTCCTGGTCGTCGGCGATCAGTACGCGCGTCGGCGAGCTGCTCATCCGGCCGATCCTGCCATGCCGGGGCCGGGCCGCCCGCCAGGCCGTTCGGAGTCGGGCCGCACCGGGAAGGCGGCGCTCACCCGCCAGCCGCCGTCGGGCGTGGCCCCGGCGCTGAACGTGCCGCCGACCGCCTCGACCCGCTCCCGCAGCCCGAGCAGCCCGAACCCGCCCCGGCCGCCCGGCGGCGCCGGCGCTCGCTCGGCCGGTGGGCCGTTGCGCACCGTCACGGTGAGCCGGTGAGGTCGGGGCGTCCGGTCGCTGTGGTCGGCCTGGTCGGCGCGGCCCGTCCCGGGGGGCCGGCCCGTCCGGGCCGGTTGTTCCGGCTGGTCTGCCGCGGGTGAGTGGTCCGGTCGCTCGGGCTGCGCCGGCCGGGAAGCGCCGCGCGGTCGCCGGTCTGCGCCGCCCGCTCGGATCGCGTCGGCATCCACCTCGACCACCACGTCACGGGCGCCCGGCGCGTGCCGGCGGACGTTGGTCAGGGACTCCTGGACGACGCGGTGTACGGAGGTCTCGACCTCGGGGGCGAGCTGCGCCGCGCGGGCGGCAGCCGTCACCCGCAGCGTGGGCGCGAGCGGCGGGGCGCCCCGTTCGGACTGGCCGGCCTGGCCGGGCTGACTGGGCTGGCTGAGCTGACTGGGCTGGCTGAGCTCGCCGAACCCGGCGACCAGGGCGGCCAGCACCGCGGGGAACTCGCCGGGCCGCACCGGCGGCCCCTCCTCCGCGCGCAGCACCCGTACCAGCCGGCGCATCGAGTCCAGCGTCTCCCCGCCGGCCCGCTCGATGTGCGCCAGGATCGGGTCGATCTGCTCGGGCGCGCTCTCCCACACGGCGCGGGCCGCCTGGGCCTGGACGACGATGCCCGTCACATGGTGTGCGACGAAGTCGTGCAGGTCACGGGCGAGTTCGAGGCGTTCGCCCTGGCGTACGGCGAGGATCGCCCGGTGGCGCCTGGCATCCAGCGCCCGCAGGTAGCAGCCCAGCCCGACGGCGCCGCCGGCGGCCAGCGTCAGGACGAACGCGAAGACCAGGTCGCCCCCGGCGTAGTGCATGCGCAGCGGCAGTACGACGACGGCGACGGCGAGCACCGCGCCCCAGCCGGCCGCGGCCCGCGGCGGCACGGCCTCGCGCGCGGTGCGCACGAGGAGCAGCAGCAGGCCGGCGGTCTCCAGCAACCCCCAACTCACCTCGACCCCGCGGCCGGGCGGCAGCAGTACGCAGGTCACCACCAGTGAGCCGAGCCCGGCGAGCGCTGCGCGCCGGGTGGTGGCCAGGTGCCGGCGGGGCAGGGCGAGCAACAGGACGACCGCAGGCCCTGTGACCAGCGCGACCCACGGGCGGGCCCCGGCCCGCCCGGCCGCGGCGACCACGCTGCCGAGGTCGGCGAGCCAGGGCAGGCCGAGCCCGACGTACAGGGCGCACACCGCCAGGCGTCGGGCGCGCGGGGCGAGCGGCACGTACGCGTCCGCTCCTCGAAGGCTCTCGTCCACGGTGAGCAGGCTAGGCACTGACCGGGCTGCGGCGACTCGGCCAGATGGCCGACCTCATGGCCGCGGACGGGGCCGGGCGGCCGAGGCGGCGGGGGCCACGGTCACGCAACCGTCGTGGCATGAGCCCATGGCCCCCCTTCCGCCGCCGCAGCGCGGCCCCCACCCGCACCATCAGCGCGGCCCCCACGACCGGCCCGACCGACCTCGCCACCCCATGCGCGCCACCCAGTTCATCGAGCTCACCCGTCCCCCTCGATTCACCCAGCTCATCCACCCCCGCATCACCCCTGCTCACCGGCCGTGGACTGGTCAAGAGCTTCGGCGGGACCAGGGCGCTGGACGGGGTCGACGTGACCGTACGGGCCGGGGAGGCGCTGGCCGTGATGGGGCCCTCGGGGTCGGGGAAGTCGACGTTGCTGCACTGTCTCGCGGGTGTCGAGCGGCCGGACGCCGGGCGCGTACTGCTCGGTCCCGACCGGGTGGACGACCTGCCGGAGCCGCGCCGCAGCGAGATGCGGCGCACCCGGTTCGGCTTCGTCTTCCAGGCCGGGCACCTGCTGCCCGAACTGTCCGCCGTGGAGAACGTGGCGCTGCCGCTGATGCTCGGCGGCGCCGCGCGGGCCGCTGCGGTGCACCGGGCCCGCGCCTGGTTCCCGCGGCTCGGTCTGGAGTCGCTTGAGGAACGTCGGCCCGGCCAGCTCTCCGGCGGGCAGGCCCAACGGGTGGCCATCGCCCGGGCGTTGGTGGGCGGGGCCGAAGTGGTCTTCGCCGACGAGCCCACCGGCGCGCTCGACCAGACCACCGGGCAGGCCGTGATCAGGCTGCTGGTAGCGGCCACCGGAGAACAGGGCGCCGCGCTGGTCGTCGTCACGCACGACCCGCAGGTGGCGCGCTGGTGCGACCGCGTGATCGAAGTCCGCGACGGACGGGTGCGCGCCCCGGCGGGCGCTGCCGACGCGACGGCCGGGCGGCGCGCATGAGGGCCGCCGACCGCACCACCTGGACGCTGGCGCTGCGGCTGCTGCGCGGCGGCGGACGCACCGGGGCGCTCGGCACGGGGCTCGCGGTCGCCGCCGCGGCGCTCTGCACCACGCTCCTGCTGCTGTGCCTCGCGGTCAACGCAGGCTTTCAGGAGCGTGCCGCCCGTACGGACTGGCGGGGCCCGGTCCGCGCCGCCGAGCCGATCGCGGTGCAGGCCGTCGGCACCGCCTTCCACGGCGGGCGGCCCATCACCGTGGTGGACCTGGCGCCGGTGGACGGCGCGGCGCCGCCCCGTACCGCCCTGCCCGCGCCGCCCGGCCTGCCCCGCTTCCCGCGCCCCGGCGAGCTGTGGACCTCGCCCGCGCTCGGCGCCCTGCTCGACGCCGCGCCGGCCGGCCGCGGGCCGGTGCTCGCC
>NZ_JBLIWA010000071.1:0-20860 GCF_047525675.1 Streptomyces sp. 796.1
CGTCCGCTTCCTCGACATCTGAGTCGGCGACAGCCGGAAACTCTGCCGGCTCGGCCCACCCGGTCTAACCCCACCCGATCACCTGATCCAACCCTGCTCGGTGCAACCGCACCCAACGCTGCTCGGTCCAATCCGGCTTGGTCGGCCCGGCCCGCGGCCGTGGCCCCACCTCCCCGAACCTCACCCCACCCCACCCTGTTCCTGGGAGCACACGCGTGCGCACTCCGCCTTCCGCCGGGTCCCCGCCCCGGCCCCAGCTCCGGTCCGAGTTCCCACCCAGGTCCCAGTCGGGGCCTGGCGCCCAGCCCGCGTCCGGGCTTCCGTCCCAGCCCCGTCACCAGGCAACCGACGGTTCCCACTACAGCGCCCGCCACCTGCTTGTCCTCGAAGGGCTTGAGGCCGTCCGCAAGCGCCCCGGCATGTACATCGGGTCCACCGACGGCCACGGCCTCATGCACTGCCTGTGGGAGATCTTCGACAACTCCGTCGACGAGGCGCTGGGCGGGCACTGTGACCACATCGAGGTCGTCCTCCACCAGGACTCCTCCGTGGAGGTCCGGGACAACGGCCGCGGCATCCCCGTGGACATCGAGCCCAGGACCGGTCTGTCGGGCGTCGAGGTCGTCATGACCAACCTGCACGCCGGCGGCAAGTTCGGCGGCGGCTCGTACGCGGCTTCCGGCGGGCTGCACGGCGTCGGCGCCTCCGTCGTGAACGCCCTCTCCGCCCGCCTGGACGTCGAAGTGGACAGGGCCGGCCACACCCATGCCATGAGCTTCCGCCGCGGGACGCCCGGCCACTACTCAGGGCCAGGCGCTGACGCCGACTTCACCCCGGGCGGAGGGCTGCGCAAGCGGAAGGCGAGGGGGCGTGACGCGCGGGGCACGGGTAACCGCACGCGGTTCTGGGCGGATCGGCAGGTCTTCGGCGAGGGCGCCGACATCGCGGCGGACGTGCTCGCCCGGCGGGCCCGCCAGACCGCCTTCCTCGTACCCGGGCTGACCATCGTCGTCCGCGACGAACGCGGTGCCCGGACCGCCGGCCCGACCGAGGAGACGTTCCGCTCTGACGGGGGGCTCGGCTCGTTCTGCGCGTACCTCGCCCGGGGCGAGGCCGTCTGTGACGTGCTGCGCCTGACCGGCACGGGGACCTTCAAGGAGACCGTCCCGGTGCTCGACGAACGGGGCCGGTCGACGCCCACCGCGGTCACCCGCGAACTCGGCGTGGACGTCGCCCTGCGCTGGGGCACGGGGTACGAGACCGACGTCATGTCCTTCGTCAACGTCATCGCCACCCCCAAGGGCGGCACCCACCTCGCCGGCTTCGAACGTGCGCTCACCAGGACGGTGAACGAGGCCCTGCGCACGACGAGGCTGCTGCGCACCGCCGATGGCGACGTGGCCAGGGAGGATGTTCTGGAGGGCATGACGGCGGTGGTCGCCGTCCGGCTGGCCGAGCCGCAGTTCGACGGTCAGACGAAGGAGGCACTCGGCACCCCGGCGGCCACCCGGATCGTCGCCGCCGTGGTCGCCGAAGGGCTCGGTCGCTTCCTGGCCGCCACCGAACGCGCCGACCGGCGGCAGGCCCGTGCCGTACTGGAGAAGGTCGCCGCAGCCGCCAGGACCCGGATCGCCGCCCGCCAGCACAAGGAGGCGCAGCGACGCAAGACCGCGCTCGAATCCTCCGCGCTGCCCGCCAAGTTGGCCGACTGCCGCGAAGACGACGCGGCGCGCAGCGAACTCTTCATCGTCGAGGGTGACTCCGCGCTCGGCACCGCCAAACTCGCTCGCGACTCCGCATTCCAAGCGCTGCTGCCGGTCCGGGGCAAGATCCTCAACGTCCAACGGTCCTCGGTCGCCGACATGCTGAAGAACGTCGAGTGCCGGGCGATCATCCAGGTCCTGGGGGCGGGCTCGGGCCGGACCTGCGACGCTGCCGCCGCTCGGTACGGGAAGGTCATCCTGCTCGTGGACGCTGATGTGGACGGCGCGCACATCCGCTGCCTGCTGCTGACGCTCTTCCAGCGCTACTTGCGCCCGTTGGTCGAAGCGGGCCGGGTCTTCGCCGCTGTGCCGCCGCTGCACCGCGTCCAACTCATCCGGCCACAGCCGAGCCAGGACGCGTACGTGTACACGTACTCCGATGACGAACTGCGCACGACCCTGCGGGAGTTCCGGCGCAACGGCATCAGGTACGCGGAGTCCGTCCAGCGCTACAAGGGCCTCGGTGAGATGGACGCCGACCAACTCGCCGAGACCACCATGGACCCCCCGCCACCGCACCCTGCGCCGGATCACCATCGGCGACCTGGACGCGGCAGAGTCGGTCTTCGAACTGCTCATGGGCAACGAGGTGGCACCGCGCAAGGAATTCATCACCCGCTCCGCCACCACCTTGGACCGCTCCCGGATCGACACCTGAACCAGCGTGGCCTTCCACGTCGCCACCCGCGGCACGGGCCGGCCCCTGCCGGGGTCAGGGATCGGGCGGCCGTGACACTGAGGAAGGCGGGGCGCCACGCCGGGCAGGCCGCGCCCTCCTCGGCCGCCCGGGCAGCGGGCCCGGTGTCCGCGGCCCGGCGAGGGCTACCGGTCGCTGGAGAGCGCTTCGATCAACTCGCCCGCCTGCGCGTCGGGCAGCGCCTTCGCGGCGTCGGCCAGTGCCACCATGCCCACCAGGTCGTGGCCGTCGATGACCGGCAGGCGACGCACCTTGTGCTGCTTCATCGTGGCCAGCACCTCATCGACACCGTCGTCGGCGCCGATCGTCACCGCTTCGCCCTGGGCCAAGTCGCCCGCGGGGGTGTGGCGTGGGTCCTTGCCGGCGCCGAGTACCTTGACCACGATGTCGCGGTCGGTGAGCACGCCCTTGAGCTTGTTGTCCGTACCGCAGATGGGGAGGGCGCCCACCCCGAGGGCGGTGAGTTTCTCCGCGCCGCGCTGCACGGTCTCGCTCGTCTGGATGCACGTCGCGTCGGGGGTCATGATGTCGCGCGCGGTCCTCACGTCGGTCACCACCATCTCGCTCTGTCGAGCGTGTCGGATTCGGGAACACCGGCCGGGTGCCCGAGGGCCACCGAGCCAAACGACCGATGCCTGCACGGGCAGGGACGGTCCCGTACGGCAGGCGGGCACGGCTCAGCCGGCGCCCACCCGCGGCAGCGGGCAGACGCCGGATGGAGGCGGTGGGCGCGCCCGCCCGGCTACGGTCGGCTGCCCACTCCGGTCGCCACCTCCCGCAGCCTGCCGCCGGGGAGGCTGCCGGCCAGGGGCGGGGTCGGTGCGCCGAGCGGCTCGCGCAGCCCGCGCAGGAACTCCGCAAGCGTCTGCGCGGAGCCGTACCGGGGCACCCAATCGAGTTCCGCAGCGGCCCGGGCCGTGTCCATGACCGGCAGCCGCAGCACCGTACGGAGCAGGCCCGGCGTCGCCGGCACGAGGTGCAGACGCCACAGTGCGGACACGGCGGCCGTCGCCGCGGTCGCCGGAACCCGTACCACCCTGGCCCTGAGCAGCCTGCCGAGCAGCGCCGCGTCGACCACCGGCGCGGTGGCGAGGTTGAAGGCCCCGCGCACCGGCCGCAGGACGGCCTGCACGAAGGCCGCCGCGGCGTCATCGGTGTGCACCACCTGGAAGCGCAGCCCCGGCAGGTCCGGCACGACGGGCACCAGACCGGGACGCAACAGGGTGCCGGGGACGAACGGTCCGGCGAACAGCCGGCGCTGCTCGGGGGAGGCCGACCGTTGGAACACGAACCCCGGCCGCATCCGCACCACCCGCATTTGCGGGTGCGCGTGCTCGACGGTGTCCAGTACGCGTTCCACGTACGCCTTCTCGCGCGGGTACGCCGCCTCCGGCCAGCCGTGCGTGGGCCACGCCTCGTCCACGGGCCGGTCCTTGGGACCGGGCGAGTAGGCGCCGACCGACGAGGAGTAGACGAGCGTGGGCACCCGGGCGGCTGCTGCGGCCCGGAAGACCCGTTCGCTGCCCGCGACGTTGGTGCGCCAGGTGGTGAGTGGGTCGTGCGTCGGTTGGAACAGCCAGGCCAGGTGGATCACCGCGTCCGCGCCCGCGAAGTGCTCCGCGAGGTCCGTCGCCGCGTCACCCACGTCGACCTGCCGCCACTGGGTCTTGGGCGGGGCCCAGTCGGGGCGACGGCGGGCCAGGCCGCGGATCGAGCCGACCCGCGGGTCGGCGGCCAGGGCCCGTACCACGCCGGTGCCGATGTTCCCGGTGGCGCCGACCACCACCACGGTGAGCGGGTGGCCCTCGGGTGAGACTGGGGGAGTCATGAAAGTGGTCCCTTCGGATGTCGGGCCCGGCCCGCGGACGACGCGACCGGCCCCGCCGCCCCCGGCGGGGAGCCGCCGCGCGTCGGCCCGCGGGGGACCGCGCCCTCCGCGCCCTTGCCCGGCCGTATCACTCGGCGCCGTCGGTGTCCCCGGCCCCGGTGCCACCGGGGTCAGCGGCCTGGCGCTGGGCGTGTGGGCTGGGGGTGAGGGTGTCGCCGGCTTCGCTGTCCCGTTCGTCCGGGTTCTCGTCGGTCACGTCCCGCTCGGCGTCCTCGACGGCGCGCTCCACTGTCTCCGCGGCCGTTTCGCCGTCCCTGCGGTCCTCCACGTGCGCTCCCTCCTCTCGTGCGCCTGCCGCGTCGGCCCCTCTGGCGCCTGGAGGGCACCGCGGTCGGGCCGGCGCGGCAGGCCACTGCCTAATCCGGTGGTTCGTCCACGTCGGGGTCGCCCGTCGGCCGTCGGCCCACGGGCGTGTCCGTGGCCGGTGGGGGCCTCCCCTGCGCGTCGGTGTCCGCCTCGGGCACGTCGACGGTGGGCGGCAGGTCGGGCGTCAACGGCGCCTCGTCCGTCCCCTCCGCCTCCTCCGTTCGCGAGCGTTCCGCCTCCTCGGTCGCCGCGGGGGGCCGCGGTTCTTCTTCACGCATGTCGGCCGGGTACCCAGGGACCGCGCCCTGACGCATTCCAGCCCAGGCCGCTCGTGGTGCGCCCACCGGGACCCGGGCGTGGCCCGAGTGTGGGGCCTCGGCCGGATGCCCCCGCCCCGGCCGCCGCCGGGCCGCCAGCGCGCAGGTTTGTCGGTGGGCTGGGCGGGGACCCGGCGTCATCGGAGCGGTTTCGCCCGCCCCGGTACGCACCGGCACCCGCTAAGGAGTGAGCCATGAGGGCCCTGACCTGGCACGGCCAACGCGATGTCCGGGTGGACACCGTGCCCGACCCGCGCATCACCGAGCCGACCGACATCCTCGTACGCGTCACCTCAAGCGGGATCTGCGGTTCGGACCTCCATCTCTACGAGGTGCTCGGCCCCTACCTGGAGGAGGGGGACGTCCTCGGCCACGAGCCGATGGGCATCGTGGAGGAGGTGGGCAGCGAGGTCACCGCCGTGGCGCCGGGGGACCGGGTGGTGATCCCCTTCAACGTCTCGTGCGGGACGTGCTGGATGTGCGACCAAGGGTTGCAGTCACAGTGCGAGACCACTCAGGTACGCGAACGCGGAATGGGGGCCTCCCTGTTCGGCTACACCAAGCTCTACGGCCAAGTCCCGGGAGGGCAGGCGGAGTTGATGCGGGTTCCGTTCGGCAACACCCTTCCCGTCAAGGTGCCGCACGGCCCGCCGGACGACCGGTTCGTGTACTTGTCCGACGTGCTGCCCACGGCCTGGCAGGCGGTGGCGTACGCGGACGTCCCCCTGGGCGGGAGCGTCACCGTGCTGGGGCTCGGACCGATCGGCGACATGGCCGCCCGCATCGCACTGCACCAGGGGGCGGGCCAGGTCTTCGGGGTGGACCTGGTGCCTGAGCGACTGGCCAGGGCACGGGCGCGGGGCGTGCACGTGCTCGACCTCGCCGTCTACGGCAAGGAGTTGGGGGAGGAGGTGCGGCGCCACACCGACGGGCGCGGCACCGACGCGGTGATCGAGGCGGTCGGCATGGAGGCCCACGGCCCCACCGGCGTCAAGACCGCACAGCGCCTGGTGGGCATGTTGCCCGGGGGCCTGGGCCAGAAGGTCATGGGCCGTGCCGGGATGGACAGCATGTCGGCGTTCAACCTGGCCGTCGACGTGGTGCGGCGCGGCGGCACCATATCCGTCAGCGGCGTCTACGGCGGCGCGGTGGACCCGGTGCCGATGCTGACCCTCTTCGACAAGCAGATCCAGTTGCGCATGGGCCAGGCCAACGTCAGGCACTGGGTCGACGACATCCTGCCCCTGCTCGACGAGCGCGACGTGCTGGGCGTGGACGCCTTCGCCACCCACCGGCTGCCCCTGGAACAGGCCCCGGACGCCTACCGCACGTTCCAGGCCAAGGAGGACGGCATGGTCAAGACGTTGCTGACCATCTGAGCGACCTGGACCCGGGCCCGGCCCCCGACCTGGCCCCGGGCCGCCCCGCGGGGCCGCCGCCGTGACGCCACCCGGAGGCTGGCGTGCACCACCCCCGCCTCCGCGGAGCCCCAAGACGGGCGTCGTCACGGCGCCGACGGCGGGGCGCGTGGCGGACGCGGGCCACGGCGCGGCCCCCACGCACCCCCTTCGCTCAGCCCTCCGGCGCGAGCGTGGCCGCCAGCGCGGTCTGTACGTCCGCACTGGCTCCGCGCCGGAACGCCTCCTCGTACTGCACGTCACCGGCCGCGGCCCGCGCCGCGCGCTCGAACTCCTCGCTCACCGCCCGCACTTCCGGCGTGCCGCGCTCCGCGTCGCCGACGGTGCGCCAGTAGGCCCGGCCGAGCCCGTAGAGCTGGGCGGCGCGCACCCCGTCGCCCTGGGCCGCGGTGGAGGCCGCCAGTAGGTCGAGGCCCAGCGCGATGCCGAAGCTGTCGCCCATCTGCTGCTTGCCCGACAACATGGCCCGGGCGTGCTCCGCCGCCTCCCGCGGGCGGTCCGACAGCAGGGCTATCAGGGCGAGTTGGTGCTCCACGTAGGCTCGTGTCCAGTACTCGCCGATCTCCGCGCAGCCGCGCCGTAGCCGCAACGCCTCGGTACGGGCCTCACCGAGCTGACCGAGCGCGGTGAGCGCGTACACGTGCGCGAGGTGGCAGCGGAGCCGGGAGGCGGAGTCGAAGGGTTGGCCCGGGATGCTGGTCAGCGCGTGCCGGGTGAGCAGCCTGGCCAGCAGCGGTTCCCCGCGCAGCAGCGAGTTGAGGCCGGCGAGGTAGGCCGCGGCGAGTTGTGCCTCGTCGTCCTCGCTGGCCTGGGCCGCGTAGGCGCACTGGTCGCTGAGTTCCTTCGCCGTCAGGTACTCGCCCTGGAGGGTGAGGGTGACTCCCAGTGCCCACAGCCCGCGGGTGCGCTCGGGGCTCGGCGCCGGGCACGACTCCAGGGCGCGTTCCAGATAGTCGCGCGCCTCACGCAGATGGCCGCAGCAACTCCAGAAGTAGCCCACGAGACCGGCCAGCTCCAACGCCCGTACGGGGGCGGTGGCCAGCAGGTGCTCCAGGGCGGCGCACAGGTCCAAGAGCGCGTCGGAGATCCGGCCGTACCACCTGACCTGGTCGGTGCTGAGCCAGCCCGCGTCGGCGCTGCGCGCCAGGCCGATGAAGTACTCGGCGTGCCGGTCGGCCAGCATCGTCGACTCGCCCGCCGCGCCGAGCCAGCCGTGCCCGTACTCGCGCACGGTGTCCAGCAGCCGGTAGCCGTCGCCGTCCCGGCTCACCACGGACTTGACGAGCAGCCCGCCGAGCGCGGTGCGCACGGCGGCCACGGGCAGTTGGCCGTCCGCGCAGACCGTCTGCGCCTCGGCCAGGTCGAAGGCGCCGCGGAAGACGGCGAGCCGCGCCCACAGCAGCCGCTCGTCCGCAGTGCACAGTGCATGGCTCCAACCCAGGGCGGTACGCATCGTCTGGTGCCGCTGCGGCCACACCCGATCGGGATGTTCGAGCACGTCGAGTCGGGAGCCGAGCCGCGCGCAGACACCCTCAAGCGACTGGCGCCCGGCCTGGGCCGCGGCCAACTCCAGGGCGAGCGGGATGCCCTCAAGGCGCCGGCACAGCGCGCGGGCCGCCGCCGACTGCCCCTCGACCCTGCCGGCCGCGGGGCCCGGTAGCGCCGCCTTCAGCCGCTGCGTGAACAGGGCCAGCGCGTCCGGGCCTTCGGCGGGCAGCGGCAGCACCTCGAAGACCCGCTCCCCGGGCAGTTCGAGCGGCTGCCTGCTGGTGGCGAGCAGGGTCAACCCGGGCGCGGTCATCAACAGATCGCCCACCAGGTGCCGGCAGGACTCGACCAGGTGCTCACAGGAGTCGAGCACCAGCAGGAGACGCTTGTCGGCGAGCCACTCGCACAGGTCCTCCACCGGTATGCCCGGGGTGTGGTCCAACAGGTCCACCGCGTCGGAGACCGTAGCGAGCAGTAGCCGGTCACCGTCCAGCGGCGACAGGTCGGCCCACCACACCCCGTCGGGGTAGCGCGGCGCCGCGCGGGCAGCAGCGCGCAGCGCAAGCCGTGTCTTGCCCACGCCGCCGGTACCGGTCAGCGTGACCAGCCGGTCGACGCCGAGCGCGCCCGCCAACCTGGCCAGTTCAGCCTCGCGTCCTACGAAGCTGGTCGTCTCTTCGGGAATATGCCCCACCACGGGCACATTCTGTCCCACGGCGCGCCCGGGACGGCAACCACGCGGACGGGCCTGCTGGAGCGCGGGAGACGCCCGGTGGCGTGCGCGCGGGGCGGCGTGCCCCTTGGCCCGGGGCCATCTAGTCTTCCCCCGGTGGGGGCAAAGAACGACCCGTTTGCCGCACAGCAACCGGCCTGGTCGAGTGGCCTACCGGACACCAGGACGAATGCGACCCCTGCTTCCCAGACACCTCCCGGCCGACCTCTCCGCTGTCGGCAGCGGCTCGCCGCGGCTCACAACCGGAACGCGAGACGGATCTCGTTCCGGGCGTGGACGCGGGGAACTACGGGTGTCAGCCGCTGGCCCGGGTGCCCGGCCGTCGCCCCACATGGCGCGTCCTGCTTGCGCCTTGGGCGATGGCATATGCCCTGGTCATCATGGTGAGAGTGGGGCCTTGTCGCCCTCAAGTCGGGTGTATGAAGCGGCAACTACCCTATTGGCTCGTCGCTTTCGAGTGGGGCAGCGGCGCGGCCGGGCGCTGGTACGGGGCGGTGCGGGCGGAGAAGCGGAACCGTCGGCGTGTCGTCGGGTGCGGGACATTCCCGTGCCCATGCCTGACGCGGCGTCATGGTGCGGGCTCGGGGCGGGGGTGCGCCGGGGAGCAACGGGAGGTGGGGGCGAGGGCCGCGCGCGCCGTGGGTGGCACCAAGGGGCCGGGCGGGCGATCCGGCGGTCGCTTCCGCCGGCCGCGGCCTCGGGTGTGGCGGAACGGCAGCGGGGTGCACGGGCGGGGCGCCCCGGCGCGTAGGAGTGCGCGGGCGGGGCGCGTATGCGGTGCGCTCCTTGCGGGGTGGTGTGTGCGCTGGTGGGGAGGGGGTGGGGCCGGGCTGGCGTGTTCCGGGAGGCGTGGCGGCGGACGGCAGGCCAACGGGGTTGTCTCGATGGGAGGTTGGGGGTGCGCGTCGGGGGCTGGCCGAGGGCGAGCGGCGGTGCGGAGCGGCCCGGCGGCGTCCGAGTGGGGACGGCCGCCGGGCCCGGTGGTCACCGCGCGCCGGCCAGGGTGCCGTGGTCACGGCTCGGGTGGTTCACGGCTCGCCGGTCACCGCTCGGTGGCTACCGCGCAGTGGTTACTGCTGCTCGGTGGGTCCCGTAGGTCCCGCGGGCCCAGCGGCCGTGGTGCCGAAGCGGGCCGTCGTCTCGTCCTGGTGCAGGCGTTGCAGCCCGGCCTTCTCCAACACCCGGACCGACGCGGGGTTGGCCAGTTCCACGTCGGCGTGGACCGCGTGGACCTCGGGGGCCGTCAGGGCGAACGCCACGATGGCCCGGGCCGCTTCGGAGGCGTAACCCCGTCCGCGACGCGATGCGACGACCCCGTACCCGAACTCGACGTGCCCGTCGGTCGGCGGCCAGAAGAGGCCGATGGCGCCCACCACCTGGCCGGTTTCGCGCTCGATAATCTGGCGCTGGCCGTAGCGGCCCAGGCCGTCCGGATGGGTGGTGAGGTAGCCGGCGATGACGCGGTCGCCCTCGGCGGGGAAGTCCGCCGCCCAGTGTGCGCGCCGTACGGACTCCACGACCGCGGCGACCTCGGCCACGGACCACTGCCGCAGCAGGAGGCGTTCGGTGACGAGGTCCGTGGCGATCGGCTCGGCGGCCGGTACGGGCACGTCGGCGGAGGTGGCGGCGGAAGGGACGGAGCCGGTGGAACTAGCAGACATGTGACACTCCTGGTCGTGGAACGACCGGGCCGCTCATCAGCCGCGGCGACCCGGAAAAGGGCATGCTGACGACGTCACGGACCGGGCCATATGCATCAACCTCCCTGATCGGCGCGGGGGCGGACCACCACACATAAGTTGTCGGGTACACGCCGGCTCGGACAAGTGATCAACATACCAGTCGGGGTGTGTCGTGACCGGGGACGGGCACCGCACCGTGGTCGGCCTCCCGCCGGCACCACGTACGGGTGGCCGCCGGCGTCCCCGAGTTGACCATGCCGGATCTCGTAGGGGGCGATCGATGGACGGGCAGGGCCGCGTGACGATGACCGACGGGGCACGGCTGTGGTGGACGGCGCAGGGGGAGCCCGGGCGGCAGCCGCCGGTGGTCCTGCTGCACGGCGGCCCCGGGCTGCCGGACTACCTGGGCGAGGTCGCCGCCATGGTCGCCGACCTCACCCCCGTCCACCGGTACGACCAGCGCGGTACGGGCCGATCCGCCTGGTCCGGCCGCCATGGGCTGGCCAGGCACGTCGCCGATCTCGCCGAACTCCTCGACGCATGGCGGGCGCCCCGGGCGGTGTTGGTCGGGCACTCCTACGGCGCCGACCTGGCCAGCAGGTTCTGCCTCGCGCACCCCGATCGGGTGGCGGCGCTGCTGCTGATGTGCGGGCCGTTCGTCGGCGGGTGGCGCGCCGGCTACCGGGCGGCGCGCGACGGGCGGATGACGACGGCGCAGCGCGACCGGCTCGGGGCGCTGAAGCGGCTGGCGCGGCGTACGGAGGAACAGGAGATCGAGTTGCTCACGCTGGCCTGGTGCACCGACCACGCCGACCTCGAACGTGGCTGGCGCTGGGCGGCCCAGGGCGCCAGGTCGCGGCGGCCCGTCAACTGGGCCATGAACGCCGAACTCGGCGCGGCGGGCCGGGCGGACCCGCTCGACGCGCATCTGACCGAGCTGCGTGCCCGGTTGCCCGAGCGCACCGAACTCCTCGGCGGCGTCGAGGACCCGCGGCCCCTGGCGGCCCTCGAAGCGCTCGCACTGCGGCTCGACCGCCCGCTGATCCGCATCGCGGACGCCGGGCACGAGCCCTGGCGGGAGCAGCCCGCGACGGTCCGTACCCACCTGCGGTGCTTCGTACGGGCCGCGGTGGCGGGATAGGCGGGCGCGGCGGCGGCCCGGGGCGGGCTCTGCCGGTGCCGGCGGGGCGCCCGTACCGTCGCGCGGTGCAGCCGGGTTGCCGTTGACGGGGGTCGGGGCCGGGACCTGAGCAGGGGTTTCGCCCCGGGCCCGGCCCCGGGGCGTTCAGGGCGCGGGTAGGCGGAGGGCCAGCATGGCGATGTCGTCGCGGCCGGTCTGGGCCGGGTGGGCCAGCAGGTCGTCGCAGAAGACGTCCAGCGGTTCCCTGGCCAGCGCGGCGGCGTGGCGGCGCAGCCGGTCGAGCCCCTGGCCCAGGTCCTCGTCGGGCCGTTCCACCAGGCCGTCGGTGTACAGCAGCAGCGTGCAGCCGCGCGGCAGCGGGCGCACGCTGCTGTTGCGCGGCTCCTCGGGGCTGAGCCCGCCGAGCAGGATGTCCTGTGCGTCGTCCAGGAAGGTCGCGTCGCCCTCCCAGGTGACCAGCAGCGGCGGCGGGTGGCCGGCCACCGAGTAGTTCAACTGCCACGGCCCGCCCGGTGGACCCTCCACCCGGGCCAGCACACAAGTGGTGGTGGACTCCTGCGGGCTGAGGACCAGGGTGTTCACGTCCAGGCGGCGCAGGATGTCGCCGGGCGGCTCCTCCCGGTCCACGGCCAGCGCCCGCAGCATGTTGCGGGTGCGGCTCATCGTGACGGCGGCGTCCAGGTCGTGCCCGGCGACGTCGCCGATGATGAGCACCGTGGCGCCGTCGAGCAGGACGAATGCGTCGTACCAGTCGCCCCCGACCTCGGCTGCCGCGGGGCTGGCCAGATAGCGCGCGGCGATGGTGAGGTCGGGGACCTCGGGCGGCGGGGTGAGCAGGCTGTGTTGGAGGGCGCGGGCGACCTGTTGGGTGCGCTGGAGTTGCAGCGCCCGGCTGAGCGGGGTGTGCGCCCGCTCGAACAACTCCCGCATCAGATCCCGGTCGGCCTGTGAGATGGGGTCGCGGTCGCCGCAGACGAACGCCGCGACCACCGCCACCACCTCGCCGTCCACCAGCACCGGTAACACCGCACCGCTGTGCGCCCCCATCTGGCGCAACCAGGCCACGGCGCCCGGCGCGGCGAAGTCCGCCGGCACGGCCCCGGGCGGGAACGAGGCGTGCGACGGCTGCCGTTCGCGCACCACCCGGGCCATGGTGTGCCGGGCCCCGATCAACTCTTGAGCGCGCGGCGGCGGCCCGGGTCGCAGCCCCGGCCGTACGGTGGCCGCGATGCGCTCCATGGGCAACGGCGCCAGGTCCGTCGCACACTCGGGGCCGGAGAACTCGCCGAGCACGTAGATGGCGCACTCGTCGGCCAGCGCGGGCACCAGCACCGTGCTCAACACGGCGAACGCCTCCGATGCGGTGGGCGACTCGGTGGCGGCCCGGGCCGCGCGCCTGATCAGTTCGGAGCGCCGCTCCGCGAGCCAGCGTTCCTCGATGTCGGTGCAGGCGCCGACCCACTCCAGCACCCGCCCGTCCTCGCGCACCGGGACCGCGTGCAACTCGCAGTGCCGGTAGCTGCCGTCCGCATGGCGCAGCCGGTACGCGTACTGGAACAGGTCGGGCGCCTCCTCGACGGCCCGGAACCACGCGCGGGTGAGCCCGTCCCGGTCGTCGGGGTGCGCCGTCTCCAGCCAGCCCCGGCCGCGGATGGCCGCCCGCGGCTGGCCGGTCGCCCGCTCCCAGGCCGCGCTGGTCTCCACCACCAGGCCGCGCGCATCGCTGACCCACACCTGCTGGGTCAGGGCCGTGGTCAGGCTCTCGTAACGGCGCAACACCCGGCGCCGCTCCTCGGAGAGCACCCGGGTGCGCTCGGCCGCGGTGACCCGTTCGGTCTCCTCCACCACGACCAGCAGCAGCCCCGGCTCGTGGTCCGCGAGTTCGATCCTGGTGGCGCTGAAGGACAGATAGCGCTGGAGGCCGTCGCCGGCTGCGTGCGGTGCGCCGGGGGAGTCGCCCACGGTGAACGGAATGGCCGTCGCCTGGGACGGGCGGCCGGTGCGGAACGCCTCTTCCAGCAGGTCGAGGTCGGCCTGTTCGCGCAGGTCGGCGAAGAGTTCCCGGATGGGCACGCCCAGCGGCCGGTGGCCGAAGATCTGGTGGTAGGCGTGGTTCGTGTAGGCCAGCACCAGCGCTTCGCCACGGTAGACCCCCACGCCGACGGGCGCCGTGTCGAAGACCTCCAGCGGCAGGCCGCTGGAGGTGAGCTTCTCCGTATTACGCCACAAAGACGACATATCCATATCATGCGTCATGATCGTGCCCTGCTGCGTGGCATTGAGCTGCATTGCCCCTGTGCCCCGCCGTACCGCCGGTTCGGTGCGTGTCGCGGGCCGCGCCGAGGGAGGCGGTGGGGCCGGCCTTCCGCGGCCGGACCTCCTGTGGGAGCCGGCGTGGGTGCCGTGATCTTCTACGAGGGCCGGCGTGGGCGCCGCGCGTGCCGCGTGCACGCCGGGCCGGGACTGGGAAACGTGGTGTGCCCGCTGGGCGGCGCGGAAGCCGGGCGTACGACGCCGTCGAGTCGGGCAACACCTCCGCCGCCCCCGCCCCCCCTGGCCCTGTCCAAGCTGACCGGGCGCGGCGCGCTCCCCTCCGGCGCGCCGATCCTGCTGCTCGCCTTCGGTGGCGACCGCCGATTCCGTGGCCTCACCCGGGTGGTGCAGGGCAGGGGACGAGGGCGACAGGGGCGGGGGAGTGGTGCAGCAGGGCGTGGGTGACCGGGCCGAGTTGGAGGCCCAGGCCCGTGGTGCGGCGGTGGACGGCGATGACGACGACCTCCGCCGCGGACGCCGCCTCGATCAGGGTCTGTGCCGGGGCACCGGGTACGGCCCGGGTCTCCACCACAACCTGCGGGTACCGGGCCCGCCACGCGGACAGCGCGTCCGGCGCCGTCGGATCGCCCACCGGACCCGCGCCGGGCCCCGTCGGCCGGTGGCGGTCGGGGCCCTGGTGCGCGTGGACGACCAGCAGCGCGGCCCGCTGGCGGGCGGCCTCGGCGAAGGCGAAGCCGACGGCGGCCGAGTCGGCGGTGGAATCCCGAGTTGAGCCAGCAGCGGAGTCGGTGGAGGCGGCGGCGGGCTCCGGAGCCGAACGGGCCACAGAGGTAGCGGGGGTTTTGAGACCGAGCACCACGGGCCGCTCGATGGGCGGTCCGGTCCGCTCGTCCGCGCCGCGTACCACGAGCAGCGGCCGGCGGCAGTGTGCCGCGACCCGCAACGTCACCGAACCCAACAGCAGACCGGCGAACCCGCCGTGGCCGCGGGAGCCGAGCACCGTCAGGCAGGCGTCCGCCGACCTGTCGACCAGCGCGCTCGCCGCGTCCGCGGACACCGAGGTCGTCACCACGGGGAGGGCGGGATCTCGGGTCACCACCCGGCGCTCCGCCGCCGCGAGGACGTCCGATGCGTCGTCCATCGGCTCGTACGCCCCGCCCCAGGACCAGCCGTGCACGATCTCCAGCGGTACGCGCCGACGGCGGGCCTCGACCACCGCACGGTCCAGGGCCCACATCGCGGCCGGCGAACCGTCGGTGCCGACCACCACGTGGTCGCGCAGGGACGCGGGAGACGGTGGGGTCGACGGTGACGAGGGCGGTGGAGGGGGTGGAGGAGGTGGACTCATGACGCCCTTTCCGCCCGGGGCCGACCGGGCCGCGGAGCACGGAGCACGGCGACCGTGCCGGGCCCGGCCGCCCCAGGAGTTGCCTGCTGCCCGCCGCCGCCGGCGGCCGGTTCCGGAACCGGCCGCCGGCGACTGCTCTCACCGGCATGGGAACACGGCCACCAGGCCGCCCGCACCCAGGCGCGCGGCGGGCCGGCACGCTTCCCCAGCGCGGGCGGCGGCAGCCGCGTACCCGGGCCGACCGGCCTGGCTTGACCCGCCCCGAGCTGTTGGCGGCAGCGGCGGCCAACCCCGGCGGCCCGGAGCTCCTGCGGCCCGCTGGCTCAGCGGGCCCGACGGACTCCCACGGCTCACCCTCTCCACGTCCCCCGCTTCAAGGCGCCGCCTCCACGGCCCCCACGCGGCGGGGCCTGTTCCATGGCCCCGCCGCGCGGGCTGGCCAGCCACCCCGGTGCCAGCCACCCCAGTGCCAGCCAACCCAACCCGGCGTCGGCCGCCCGGTGTGAAGGAGCGGCTCAGCCAGTCGCGCCCGGCGCGGCCAGCGCCCCCTCCACCAGCCGCAACGCCGCCGCAGCCTGGGCGGCACCCGCATCGCCCGCCAGGTCAAGGGTGAAGACCGCGGCGGTCGCGGCGCGGGAGCCGTCGGCGCGTACGCCGCTCTCGGACACGGTGCCCAGATGGGTGCCGCCGTGGAACCAGACGCCGCCCGGCACGCCGCGCACCGGCCGCCAGGCGATGCCGAGCCCGTAGCGGACGCCCGTCGCCGGAATCCAGTCCGTCACGGGCACCGTCTCCCGCATCGCGGCGAGTTCGGCCGGACGCAGCAACCGGCCGCCGAGCAGTGCGCGCAAGAAGGTGCCGAGCTCCTGCGGCGTGCTGATCAGCGAGCCGTCCGCGTACCCGCCGTAGGTCAGCGTGGTGTCCGTCGGACCGCTCTGTCCGGGGAAGGTGGTGTAGGCGGTGGCCGTCGGCTGGGGCACGTACGGCGACGTGCCGGGGGTGTACGTGCGGCGCAGGCCGAGCGGTTCGATGATGCGCTCGTGCACCTCCTGCGCCCAGGAGTGGCCGGTGACCTCCTCGATGAGCAGGCCGGCCAGCGTGTAGTTGGTGTTGGAGTACGCCCAGTGGCGCTCACCGGCCGGGTCGTGCGGGCTCGGCAGCCAGGCGGGCGGCTGGCTGAGCGCCGCGGCCAACTGCTGGCGCGGGCCCTGATGGGTGAACCGGTCCTTGCGGTAGCCGTCGGGTGTCGGCGCCTCGCCGCCACCGACCGCCAGGAAGTCGTTGAGACCGCTGGTGTGCCGCAACAGGTTGGTGAGGGTGATGCGCCGCCCGTCGTTGCCGTTGCCGCGGACCAGGCCGGGCAGCCAGCGTTCGATCGGGTGGGTCAGGGTGAGCCGGCCCTCGCCGACCAGTTGCAGGGCCACCGTGGCGGTCCACGTCTTGGTGTCGCTGCCGATCCGGTAGTGGGCGTCCCACGGCACCGGTTGCCCCGTGGCGAGGTCGGCGACGCCGGCCCTGGCCGCCGCGCGACCGTCGGCGTCCTGCACCTCGGCCAGCACACCGGTTGCGCCGGCCGCCCGAATCGCGTCCACGGACCGCTGGAGCCCCGCGTCCCGGCGCGGGGCGTCCGCGCCGTCGCGACCACCGCCGTGCTCGCCGCGGCCATGGTCCTGCCCGCCGTGCCCGGCGGCCCGCGCGGATCCCGTGGCGGCGGCGCCCGCGAACAACGTCGCCGCGGCGGCCGTCACCCCGGCCCGCCGGCTGAACACCGGCCGCCCCTCCCGGGCAGGCCGCTGCTGCGCGCGCCCCGCGCCCGCCCCGCTCATCGCTCGCTCCCGGCCGGTGCGCAGGTCAGGTCGTGCTCGGGCAGCGCACCGCCGTCCAGATAGGCCCGGACGGCCTGGTCCGCGCACGTCACCGGCGTCAGCCCGTCGGCGCCCCGACCGAACACGCCGTGCGCGCGGATCTCGGCGGTCACCAGCCGGGAACCGGTGAGCTTGCGGTGCAGCGCGAGCACGCCCTCGTACGGCACGTTGTTGTCGCGGCGGGCCTGGAGCATCAGTACGGGCACGTCGTTGCCGATCGGCGTGCCGGCCTCGCGCGGCTTGGTGCGCCAGAACGCGCAGGGCGCGATGATGTTGTTGGCGAACGGCCCGAAGACGGGCTGCGTCGCCCGGCTGCGCTGCATGTTGCGCCAGTACGTGGCCGGCTCCGTGGGCCAGCCACCGGCGGGCCAGCCGCCGTCGCCGCACATGAACAGCGCCCCGCCCACCATGCTGTCGGCCAGGTCGGGGGAGCCCAGCAGTTCGAGCAGGCCCGCGAGCTCGGGGCCCGGCTTGGTCAGCGTGCCGGCGTCCGCGGCCACCAGGTCCCGGACCACGCTGGCCAGCACCGGGTCGTGCTCCTGGTGCTGGATGAACTGCCGCAGCACCAGCCGCACCAGCGGAGCGTTCAGCCGTACGCCGTCGATGACCAGCGGACGCCGCTCGGCGTGGTCGAGCACCCGCTGCACGGCGGCGCGCACCGCGGCCGGCGTGCTGCCGAGCCGGTATTCCGCGTCGTGCCCGGCCGCCCAGCCGGCCCACTCGTCCAGTGATTCCTCCAACGGCCTGCCGGCCCGCTGGAACAACTCGTACTGGCTGGCCGCCGGGTCGGTCGAGGAGTCGATGACGATCCGGTCGACCCGGCCGGGGAAGAGCTGGCTGTAGACGGCCCCGAGGTCGGCGCCGTAGGAGACGCCGTAGTAGGAGGTCTTCCGCTCGCCGAGCACGGACCGGATGGTGTCCATGTCCCTGGCCACGTTGCGGGTGGAGGCGTGCGGCAGCAACTCCACGTTGTCGCCGTGCTCCCCGCAGCGCCGCGCGGTGTCCTGCGCGGCCCGCACCGACTCGGCGAAGTCCGCGCGCGGGCTGCTGGTCGGGCCCGGCTCGGCGGCCGGGGCAGGCGGGGCGCAGCGGATCGGGCTGCTCTCGCCGAGGAAGCGCGGGTCGAAGCCGATCAGGTCGTAACGGTCGGCCACCGCGCCCAGGGACTCCCGCAGCGCCAGGGTGTACGCCAGTCCGGTGCCGCCGGGGCCGCCGGGGTTGGACAGCAGGATGCCGCGCCGCTCGCGCTGGTCCTTCGCCCTGACCCGGGAGACGGCGATCTGGATCGTCCGGCCGGTCGGCTCGGCGTAGTCCAGTGGTACCCGCACCCGGGTGCACTCGGCGCCCGCCGCGCGCAGTTCGGGTTGGTCGCTCGCACAGGGCCCCCAGGCCAGGCGCTGGTGCCGGTGGGTGGCGTCGGTCGGGGGCGCGGCGTGCTGGGCGAGGGTGGCGCTGGCGCTGGGCGCCGGGGCCGGTGGTGCGGGTTGGGCGAGGGCCGGTACGGCTCCCGCGAGTAATCCGGTCAGGCCGAGTCCGGCCGCGACCGTCGATGCGATGCGCATCGTGCTCCTTTGAAGCGGTGGGATCGATTTCGATCAGGTGGTTACGACCCGAACGACGGTAGGAGCGCAGTGATCTTCGATCCATCGGGCCACCTGGCCACTGCCACCGGGGGTAATCCCCCTGCTCAGCCCGGTTGCTGGCGGGATGCGAACGGGGTGCGCGCTCTGCTAGCGGCGCGGGTGGGTGGGTGGCGTTGCGCGCGGCGGACGGAGGCGCTGATCGGCAGGGATGCCTACCCGACCCCGGCCGGGGCTGAACCGTCGGGCGCCGAGTGGTGCGGCGAGGGCGGCCGGGGTGGGCTGGGCAGGGCTGGGGCCGATCGGTGCGGGGTGGCGGTCGTGGGGGTGCGCGGACTGTGGACGGTGATGAAGTTGCTTGTGGAGAGGGCTAGTTGGCGGATTTCGCTGCTGGTGGGGAGTGGTTGTCTTGAGCGGTGGGTGTGGGTGTGGCAGACGGCAGGGTGTGGGGGTGTCGCGGGGCGGCTGTCCCTGGGCGGTGGCGTGGGTGTGGCCCGGCCCCAGCCGGGTGACCGGGGGCCGGGCCGCACCGTGGTCAGGACTGGGGCCGACGGCCGTGGTTGGCCCGGTTCTTGCGGCGGGCCTTCTTCTTGCGGCGGCGTTTGGAGGACATGGCTTCCCCTTCTCGTTCTCGTCGAGCGGCGCGGCTCGCCCGCTGACGGGCCGCGTGGTGACCGGCCGTCATCGACCGGACTGATCGGTTGTATCGGTAATTCCCGGCAAATCGCCCGTCCGGCGCGACGGTCGGCCGGGTACCCGTCCCGTATGCCCCGCCGCGCCTGCCAGATGGCGGATGGGGTCGAGGTGGGGGGCGCCGGACCGGATGCGCTCGGCCGAGGCTCGGCCGCGGCCCTCGGCGGAGGGCGTAGGTGCCCGGACCCGGGGCGGTCGCAGGGCGGTGAGGCGGGGCTAGCGGAAGATGTGAAGGCGTTCGCACCACCGTTGAGCCGGGCGCGGGAGGGCGTGCCGCGGGCCGGGCGTCGGCCCTCGTAGCACGCCGATGACCAGCGGTTATGCCGCGTAGGGCGAAAGCCGCAGCATTGTTCATTTGGCTGTTGATCCATAATTTTTTCACATCCCCTCCAGAAAGCGGAAGTTCGTGCGAAGATTCCGTTCCCGGCCCGCCCGGGCCGGGGTGACAAGGGGAACGACGTGATACCTACGACCTTCAGATCCGCTGTGGGGGCGGCACTGACGGTGGCGGTCTCGGCTGTCCTGCTACCGGTCTCGGCGGCCAACGCCGCCGACCGCGCTGGCGCGCAGCCCCGCACCGCGGATGCCACAACCACCCGGTCCTTCGCCCGGATCGCCGACGCCGTGCTCTCCGAGCGCACGGCCGCGATCGTGGACGGCCGGCCCGCGCGGCGGGCCGCGGCGGTGGACAACGGCGCGGTGCGCCTGTCGGCCAAGCAGGCGCGGACGGAGGACGGCACCGCCTCCTCGCTCGGCAAGCGCAAGGCGCGGCTGGCCGCCCTCGGCGAGGAGTACTCCTCCGGCGACACCAAGGCCACCGTGAACAGCACCCGCATCCAGGGCAACCGGGCCACGGTGCAGGTCACCGAGACCACCCTGCTGCGCTACAAGAAGATCCGCGGCGACGAGCCGGCCACGACCGGCTTCCAGGCCCACCACGAACTCAGCCTCACCCGCACCTCGGGCGGCAAGTGGGAGCTGACCGGGCTGCGCTCGACCGACGACGGGCCGGTCGCCATCAACGCGCCCGTCGCGCCGGCGGTGACCACCGCGGACGCGCTGCCCAGCGCCACCCGCGCGGCCATCACCAAGCCCGCCACGCCGCAGAACAAGCCGCCGGGCACCGCCGGCTACGACTACAAGGCGATGGCCGCGTACACCGAGAAGTACTGGAAGGACTACAACCCCGCGTACCGGAAGTTCAACGACGCGGGCGGCGACTGCACCAACTTCGTCAGCCAGGCCCTGAAGGCCGGCGGTTGGAAGCACCAGCCGGGCAGCTACGACGACTACCGCAACTGGTGGTACGACTCCTCGTACCAGTCGCTCTCCTGGGTCGGGGTCAACGAGTGGTCCTGGTTCACGCTGCACCACAAGCGGGCCACCAACCTGTCGAACGTCTACCACATGGGCGTCGGTGACGTCATGCAGATGGACTTCGACCGGGACGGTTCCAAGGACCACTCGATGATGGTCACCTACCGGAGCGCGAGCGGCGTCCCGTACCTCACCTACCACTCGGTGAACACCTACCGGAAGTCGGTGGCGAGCATCATCGCGTCGTACCCGAACTCCCTGTACTACGCCTACCGCATCTGAACCTGACGGACGCGGCCGGCAGCGCGCCGCGGTGGGCCCCGCCCGCCCGGCGCGCACGATCCGCCCCG
>NZ_JBLIWA010000072.1:0-19514 GCF_047525675.1 Streptomyces sp. 796.1
GGCGCGCGCCCGGGCTGCCCGGCGCGCGCGAGCTCGTGCGTGCGGGGCAGCGGGCGCGCCCCCGTACGCCTCGCCCGGCCCCCGTCGTAGCCCTGTGCGACCGCTCGGAAACACGGCGGGCACACGCGTGACCAGCGCAACAGTTGACGGTTTCCGCTAAATGACTAGCAGCCGCGAGCCTCGCGGACGTAAGTTACGAACACCGCTGGCGCCACTTACATCCACTCTGCTGCTCACCCTGGAGTTGTCATGCCCACTGCTTCGATGAGGCGGGCCGTGCGCGAGAGCGTGTCCGGGTTGCCCCGGGAGTTCTGGTGGCTGTGGACCAGCACGCTGGTCAATCGCCTTGGCGGGTTCGTCGCTACTTTTATGGCGCTTTACCTCACGTTGGAACGCGGCTACTCGGCCACGTACGCCGGTCTGGTCGCGGCGCTGCACGGGCTCGGCGGCGTGGTGTCCTCGCTGGGGGCGGGAGTGATGACCGACCGGCTGGGGCGGCGGCCCACGATGTTGATCGCCCAGCTGTCCACCGCACTGTCGGTGGCCGTGCTCGGCTTCATGACGCATCCGGTGGCGATCGCCGCGGTGGCCTTCGTCGTCGGCATGGCCAGCAACGCGTCCCGCCCGGCGGTGCAGGCGATGATGGCGGACATCGTGCGGCCCGAGGACCGGGTGCGGGCGTTCGCGCTCAACTACTGGGCGATCAACCTGGGGTTCGCGTTCTCCTCGATGGGCGCGGGCTTCATCGCCGAGTACAGCTATCGGGCCGGCTTCGTCGGCGAGGCGGTCATGACGCTGGTCTGCGCCGTACTGGTCTTCATCAAGCTGCCCGAGTCACGTCCGACACAGGGCCCGAAGGACACGGCCAGCGCGGCCGAACCCGCGGTCGGACTCGGCGCGGTCTTCCGCGACGGCCGCTTCATGAGTGTGGTCGGCCTCTCCTTCCTCATCTCGCTGATCTTCCAACAGGGTTACGTGGCGCTGCCGGTGGCGATGGGCTCCGACGGGTTCACCAGTGCGGACTTCGGGGTCGCCATCGCCGTCAACGGCATCCTGATCGTGGCGCTCCAGATCCCGGTGACCCGCTACATCGAACACCGCGATCCACAGCGGCTGTTGATCATCTCGGCGCTGCTCGCCGGGTACGGCTTCGGGCTCACCGCGTTCGCCGGTTCGCTCGGCGTGTACGCGCTGACCGTGTGCGTCTGGACGCTGGCCGAGATCGTCAACTCGCCCACCCAGATGAGCCTGGTCGTCCGCCTCTCACCGGTCCACGGCCGGGGCCGCTACCAGGGCATGTACACCATGTCGTGGGCGGTGGCCGCACTCGCCGCACCCCTCCTCGCGGGCCAGGTCATCGACCGCTTCGGCGCCGGCTGGCTCTGGGCCGGCTGCGCTGCGGTCGGCACGCTGGCCGCCCTCGGCTACTGGTTGCTGATGCGGGGGCTGCCTACGGAGGAGGCTGTTACGGCTGCGGATGAGGCGGTTGTTGGGGATGGGGTGGCTGTTGGGAGTGGGGTGGCGGTGGATGAGGTGACTGCTGGGGGCGGGGTGGCCGCTGGGCCTGGGGTGGCCGCTGCGAGCGGGGTAGCTGCTGCGAGTGAAGTGGCCGTGGCCTCGGGTGAGGTTGTGGTGAAGGGACAGGGTGTGGTGGGGGCTGGGGTTTCCGAGCCGGATGTGGCGCGTGGCGTGGTTGCGGGGTGAGGGGCGGGGCCCGCGGGCGGCAAGGGGGCCTGGCCCTCGCCCGTGCGCGGGGCCACCGTCTCGGGCATGCGGTCCCGGATCCGCGCCGGGTCCGGGACCGCGCCACCGCTGCGTACGGTGGCGTACGAGGTGGTGGACGGGCCCGCGAACCCGTCCACCAGGCCCGATGTGGCCTCGGCTAATCGTGTGGTCGGTCGACGACTAGGTGAGCCGACCGCACGGCTGGAGCGTTGGCCGTGGGCGTCAACTGCACTTGGGCAGGTGCGAGTGGCGGATGTTGGTCGCGTCGTGCGAGATGTGCCCCGTGACGCCGTCGCTGTCGAAGCGGACCCAGTACCACCACTTGTTGTCCGCGGCCCAGCGCTTGCAGGTCGCCAGGACCGTGTCGTTCTCGAAGGTAACGCCGATCTTGTCTCGGAAGGGGTTCACCTTCTTCCAGATCGAGTGCCCGCCGTGCACCGTGCCGCGGACGGAGGTGATGGACACCTCGGCGCGGTCGGTGCTGGGCGATGCGGCTGACGTCGACGGCGCTGCGGCGGCGAGCGAGCCCACCGTCAGGCTGAGCGCCGCCACCGTGGTGGCGATCCGTGCCCTGTTCATCGTGCAACCCCCTGGGTGTCGAGTGAGGAGTGTGCGTGCCGCGGCGTCCACGAGTGTCGCGACCGGGCCGCCCCGGTGGCTGCGCACTGCGTGCCGGGCCGTACGCACAGGGCGCCACGCTCGGCGCCACACCCCAGCCCCCTCGTTCCGCCCCGTCCGAGGCCGAGCTCAGTGCTCCGCCCGCTGCGAGCCCTCCGACGACTCGTCGGTGGCGGTGGCCAGCCGCCGGTGGGCACCGGGCGTGACCCCGTACGCGGCTCGGAAGGCGCGGCTGAAGTCGGCCGGGCGCGGGAAGCCCCAGCGTGCGGCGATGGTGTGGATGGGGCGGCTGGCCAGGGCCGGATCGGCCAGGTCGTGGTGGCAGCGCTCCAAGCGGCGGGCGCGTATCCAGCCGGCGACGCCCGTGCCCTGCTCCTCGAAGAGCCGGTGCAGCGAGCGGAGCGAGATGTGATGGGCTTCGGCGACGGCCGCCGGCGTCAGGTCGAGGTCGCCGAGGCGGCGCTCGATGTACGCCTGTACGCAGGCGAGTTGGGTGTCCTTGCCGGCACGGCCCAGCAGGGTGCCGGTCAGCTCGCGCTGCCGGCCGAGCAACGCCGTCAACAGGTCGGTCAGGACGAGGCCGAGCCGCCCGGCGTCGGCAGCGGTGTACGGGGCGGCGCCGGCCGGTGCGGGGTGGGTGATGGCGCCGATGAACTGCCGCAGCAGCAGGCCGATCGGGTCACTCGCCGGCACCCGGGTGCCGAGCAGGTCGGCCACCTGGCCCCGGCCCATGGGCAGCAGCTCCCGGGGCACCTGCACCATCACCGACGACGCCGCCGCCTGGCCGGCGCGGATCTCGGCGGTGAACGGCACGGAAGTGTCGTAGAAGAACAACTCGCCGTTGCCCAGGATCAGTTGACGGTCATGCCAGGTCATCGACTGCCGGCCGCCGCGGGTCAGGGCGAGTTGGTAGAGCTCCGGGTCCGCGGCCCGCACGAGTCGGGGCGTACGCCGTGCGCGCATGCTCTGGTACGTCATGGCCGACACCTGCACGGGGCCGAGGCTTGCGGCGCGCAGCGTGGCCCGGAAGTCAGTGGCGCGGTCGCTGTCGATCAGCGTCTTGAGCACTGCCCTGCTGCTCAACTCCCGCCAGGTGTCAAAGCGTTGCTCGATCGGCAGGTCATCGCTGCGGAACACCGTGGACAGCACACCGGCCCCCTTCGCGCGCCGCGAGCCGCCGCGCATCGATGGCGACCGTAGGCACGCGCCCCGGCGGAACCCTGCATGCCGAGTGAACGGGGCTTGTCCCCCGCGGCGGGGAATCGGGTGCTTCCCGGGGCGTGGGCTTCCGGTACGTGAGGTTCCGACCCGTGGGGATCGCGTGGCCGCGCGGCCTGCCGGGGCGGCTGGCTCGTCAGCGGGGTTGGTCCGCCGCGCGTCCCGGGCCCGTGCGTCGGCTAACCCTGTTCGGGTGCGGGGGGTTCCGGTGGGGTGCGGCCGGGGGAGGTGCGGTGGCCTGGTTGTTGTTCGCCGGTGAGGTGGGTGAAGGCGGCCAGGTTGCGGGTGGATTCGCCGCGGGAGGTGCGCCAGGCGTACTCCTTGCGGATGGCTGAGGCGAAGCCGAGTTCCAGCAGGGTGTTGAAGCTGCCGTCGGCGTTCTCCAGGACCGTGCCGAGCAGGCGGTCCAGCGCGTCGGGGGTGACCGCGGCCAGCGGTAGCCGGCCGACCAGGTAGATGTCGCCGAGCGGGTCGATGGCGTAGCCCACCCCGTACAGCCGCGTGTTGCGTTCCAGGAGCCAGCGGTGCACGGCGGCGGCGTTCTCGTCGGGGTGTCTGATGACGAAGGCGTTGATCGACAGCGCGTGCTTGCCGACCCGCAGCGAGCAGGTGGTGGAGAGCTTGCGGGTGCCGGGCAGGCTGACGACGTACGCGCCGTCGGCCGCCCGTTCCCACGTCAGCTCCGCTTCCCGCAGCGTGTGCTCGATGACCGCTGCCGCGTCGCCCGCCGGGCCGGCTTCCCCGTGGTTACCCATGCGTAGATCGTAGGCGACCGCGCCGCTCGTGCAGGGCCGCGCCGTACACGTCGGCGGTGGCCGCCGCGGCCCGGTCCCAGCCGAAGGAGTGCGCGTGGCGCGCCGCGTCCACGCCCATCCGGGTCGCCAGCGTGGGGTCGAACGCGAAGCGGCGCAGCGCCCGTGCGTAGTGCGCCGGGTCGTGGCCGGCGATCAGGAAGCCGCTCACACCGTCCCGGACGGCGACCGGCAGGCCGCCGACGGCCGCTGCGACCACCGGCGTGCCGCACGCCTGCGCCTCGATCGCCACCAGGCCGAACGATTCGCTGTACGAGGGCATGACCAGCACGGATGCCGCCCGGTACCAGTCGGCGAGCTGCTCCTGACCGACCGGCGGCCGGAACCGCACCAGGTCCGCGATGCCCAGTTGCGCAGCGAGCTTGTGCAGCCCCTCCGGCTTGGCGAGGCCGCTGCCGCTGGGCCCGCCGACGATCGGCAGCACGACCCGGTCGCGGAGCGAGGGGTGCTCGGTGAGCAGGTGGGCCACCGCGCGCAACACGATGTCGGGCGCCTTCAGCGGCTGGATGCGGCCGGCGAACAGCGGCACCAGCGCGTGCTGCGGCAGCCCGAGCCGCTCCCTGGCCGCGGCCCGGCTGGCGGCGATGACCGCCGGGTCGAAGTGGGGCGGGTCGACGTGGGGTGGGTCGAAGTGGGGTGGGGTTGGGTGTGGGTGTGGGTGTGGGGGCTGCGGCGGGTGGGCTGGGTGGTGCGGCGGCGTCCCGTACGGCACCTCCGGCGCCTCCGCCTCGTCCGGGACTTCCTGCGGCGGGGCCGGGCGGAAGCGGTCCAGGTTGACGCCCGGGTGGACGACGGCGACCTTGGCGGGGTCCGACTCGTAGTGCCGGACGAGTTCGCCGGCCTCCTCGTCGGTGTTGGCTATGAGCCGGTCGGCGGCCCGTACGATCTGCGTCTCGCCGATCACCCGGGCGGCCGGCTCGGGCGTGTCGCCCACGGCCAGCGCGGCGTTCTTGACCTTGGCCATGGTGTGCATGGCGTGGACGAGCGGGGTGCCCCAGCGTTCGGCGGCGAGCCAGCCGACGTGGCCGGAGAGCCAGTAGTGGGAGTGGACGAGGTCGTAGTGGCCCGGGCGGTGGCCGGCCCACGCCTGCATCACGCCGTGCGTGAAGGCGCAGAGCTGGGCGGGCAGGTCCTCCTTGGCCAGCCCCTCGTACGGCCCGGCGTCCACGTGCCGGACCAGCACGCCGGGGGCCAGTTCCACGGCGGGCGGGAGCGCGCCGGTGGTGGCCCGGGTGAAGATCTCGACCTCGATGTCGATCGCTGCGAGCCGCTTGGCCAGTTCCACGATGTACACGTTCATGCCGCCGGCGTCGCCGGTGCCCGGCTGGTGCAGCGGCGAAGTGTGGACGCTGAGCATCGCGACACGGCGCGGCAGGGCGCGCCCGAACGCCCGTGGGCGGCGCGCCGCCCGGGCGAGCAGGCCGCCGCGCGGGCCCGGAAGGGACGACCGGGAGCCTTGCCGGGGTGCGTACTGACTCACCGCGCGTGGCCTCCTTAGACGGCGTGGGTTTCCTCCGCAGGAGTGCAACAGCGGAATGTGTTGTTCCCATTTCCATTTTGCCAAGTTGTTATGGGGGTGGGGGGCGGACCCCGCCGGACGCCCCGGCCCCGCGCCGCCCGGGGCCGGCCGGTGGGGAGGAGTTGGCGCTGGTGGGAGGGGGCGGGGCGGGTGTCTCGGGTGAGCGTGGGGTGGCTGGGTGGGGCTGGGCAGGGCTGGGGGTGGGGGTGGGGGTGTCTGGGCGTCTCGGGGTGGCCTGGATGTGGCTGGCTGTGGCTCGGCGGTGGCCGGGTTGGCCTGGGAGAGGGCCCGGGTGGCCTGGGAGAGGGGGCTGGGTGGCCCAGGGCCCGGGTGGCCTGGGGGTGGCTGGGCAGCGCGGAGGTGAAGGGGCCGGCAGCACCGGGGTGGCTTCGGGTGGGCCGCGGATCTGCCCGGCCATCGCGGATGTGGGAGGCCGGCCCCGCCGAGGTGGCCGTGGGACGGGCCGGGCGATGTGGGGGGGGGTGGGGCCGGGTGGCTTCGCGCGGGCCCGGGCAGCGCAGCGGGGCGCCGGGCGCACCCAGGGTGGGCCGAGGTCGCCACCGGGGTGGGGCCGAGGTGGCCCCGGGGCGGGCCCCGCTGGGGCGTTAGGCTCGTCCCATGTCGTCGCGCACCCCGTCCCGCCCGCTGGGGACGGTCACCCGCGGCACCACCAACCCCAACCGGCTGCGCCGCATGGACCGCTGGATCGTGGCCGCGCTCGGCCGCGAGCTGCGCCGCTCGGACGACCCGGTGGCGGTGGACCTGGGGTACGGGGCGGCGCCCTGGACCGCCGTCGAACTGCTCGGCCGGCTGCGTACGGTACGCGCCGACGCCGAGGTGGTCGGCATCGAGATCGACCCGGAACGGGTGGCCAGGGGCCGGGCGTACGAGCGGCCCGGGCTGCACTTCGCGCACGGCGGCTTCGAGGTGCCGCTGCCCGGGCCCGGTGCGCGGGCGCCGGTCCTGATCAGGGCGGCGAACGTGTTGCGCCAGTACGAGGAGGCCGAGGTCGCGGCCGTCTGGGAGCGGCTGTGCGCCCGGCTCGCACCCGGTGGATTGCTGGTGGAGGGCACCTGCGACGAGATCGGGCGGCGCCACGTGTGGGTGGCGCTGGGGCCCGCAGGCCCGCGCACGGTCACCTTCGCCACCCGGCTCGGCTCCCTGGATCGCCCCTCTGACCTGGCCGAACGCCTACCGAAGGCACTGATCCACCGCAACGTACCGGGTGAGCCGGTGCACGCCTTCCTGTCCGACTTCGACCGCGCGTGGGCGGCGTCCGCCCCGTACGGCGCACTCGGGGCGCGCCAGCGCTGGATTCGCTCGGCCCGCCTGCTCGCCACCGACTGGCCCCTGACGGACGGCCCGACGCGCTGGCGCCAGGGCGAACTGACGGTGCGGTGGGAGGCGCTGGCGCCGCGGTGAGGGGTTTCTCTTTTTGGGGGACTGGCCGCGGGCTGGCCGGGTGACGGATGCCCGGGGCCGGCCGGGCGCCGGGGGCTGGCTAGGTGCCGCGCCGGGCGCGCCCCGAGGTAGCGGCGCGCCCCGTGGTCGATAGGTGCGCGGTGCGCGCCCCGTGCTCGGTCGCGGCGCCCCGCATCCGGTCCGCTCCCCCGCGGCGCACCGACGGCCCTCCTAACTCGCGGCCAGGTCCAGCCCGGGGCACCCCGGTCACCGGTCCCGATGGCCGGGCGGGCCCTCCCGCCTCAGGGCCCGCCCGCCGCCGACACCCGTCACACCCGCACCGCGGCTGGCTCAGCTTCCGCTACGGCTGCCACTGCCTCCGCTCTCGCTCGGCCCGGGCTTGCTGAACTCCTCGATGAGGACCGCATACTGCTCCCCGCCGTGGCCCGCAGCGATCGACCGGTCGGCCAACGTCTTGAACAGCCTGGGAAGTTCGGCGTTGACGCCCAGCCGTTCGCTCTCCTCGATGAGGTGGGCCATCGCCCGGACGTCGGTCTCCAGGGCGGACACCTCGGCCGGGAAGACGCCGCGGTCGACCTGTTCGGCGTAGCCGGGCAACCAACTGGCCACCTCGGTGGCCATCTCCACCGCGAACGGCGCGTACGTCGCCGCGTCCACGCCCGCCGTCCGCACCAGGGCCGTGCCCTGGAGCCAGGCGTTGAGGATGCTCCACATCATGGTCAGTCCGGCCACGTCGTACAGGGCGGCGAGCCCGTGGTCGGCGCCGAGGTAGCGGACGGTGCCGAGCGCCGCCAACGTCGCCTCGTACGCGGCGAAGTCGGCCTGCTCCCCGCTGAGCAGGATGATCGCGCCGGCGGTGCCGATCACCGGCGGAACGGCCATGATCGCGCCGTCCAGGTAGCGGGCGCCGCGTTCGCCGGCCCACTGCGCGGCCTCGCGGGCCTGGGCCGAATCGCCCGAGGTCAGGTTGATGATCGTGGTCCCGTCGAGCGCGTCCTCGTGCGCCGCGAGCAGGTCTCGTACGGCCTGGTAGTCGGTGAGGCAGAGGATCGTCACGGCGCTCGCCCGGAGTGCGGCGTCCACGCTGGGCGCGAGTTCGGCGCCGGCGGCGACGAGCGGTTCGGCCTTGACGGCCGTCCGGTTCCACACGGTCGTACGGTGCCCCGCCGCCAGGAACGCATCGGCCAGCGCCCGCCCCATCAGCCCGAGTCCGACGACGGAGACGGAGGCCGCGGCGGAGGGGGCTGAGCCGGAAGGAGCTGGGTCGGCAGCGGAAGAGGGCGCGGAGGGAGGAGCGGAAGAGGGAGAGGAGGAGGAAACAGTATCGGTGGGGTTGCTGTTGCTCATGGCAGGAATCGTCAACGTTGAGACCGGTCTGAAGGTCAAGCCCGGACCGGTACGAGGTCGAGGGGGAGCCGGTGCGCATCGGAGAACTGAGCCGCAGGACGGGCGTCAACGCCCACCAACTGCGCTATTACGAAGCCCAGGGCCTGCTGGAGGCCGAGCGCGGCACGAACGGCTACCGCAGCTACGACGAGGGCGCCGTCCTCCGCGTCAGACAGATCCGCCACCTGCTGGCGGCCGGCCTCTCCTCGGAGGACATCGCCTACCTGCTGCCCTGCGTGACCGGCGAGGCCCCGGAAATCGCCGGCTGCCCCGAACTCCTGGCCGCGATGCGCTCCCGCCTGGACCGCATCGACGGCCAACTGGCCACCCTGGCCCGCTCCCGCGACGCCCTGGCCACGTACATCGACGCGGCGGAACGCTCGGGCTGGGAGCACTATCCGCCGTTCGACGGGACGGAGTTCGAGACTGCGGAACACGCCGCGTCGAGCGCGCAGCCCCTGCCGGCGTGAGGGGCCGCGCGCTGCGCGCGGCCGGACCGCTTGGCGAGCGGGATGCTCATCCGGACAGGGTCCCCGCCCGGACGCAAGGCCGGCCTGAACGCGGTGCCAGTCCGAACAGGGTCCCCGCCCGGACCGGCGCGCGGCCCCGCCGCGCCGAGTGGGGTCAGGCGCCGGCCGGCAGCGGGGCGGCGGGGCTTATCAGGTGTGCGGCGCGCAGATCGTGCCAGAACTCGGCCGGGACGACCTCGTTGAGCGCGGCCACGTCTTCGGCTATGCGGCTGGGGCGGGTGGCGCCGGGCACCGCGGCGGCGGACACCGGGTGGGCCAGGACGAACTGGAGGGCGGCGGCCTTGACGGACACTCCGTGCTTCTCGGCCAGGGCCTTGATCTTGTCGACGCGTTCCACGATCTCCGCAGGGGCCTGCTGGTACTCGAAGTGGGCGCCGCCCACGAGGACACCGGAGCTGTACGGACCGCCGACGACCATGCCGACGCCCTGCTCCTCGGCCTTGGGCAGCAGGCGCTGGAGGGCGTGGCCGTGATCGAGGAGGGTGTACCGGCCGGCGAGCAGGAACCCGTCGGGCTGCGGCTCGTCGAGGTCCAGGGTCAGCTCTATCGGTTCGGTCCTGTTGACACCCAGCCCCCACGCCTTAATGACGCCCTCGTCGCGCAGCCGGGAGAGCACCCGGAACGCACCGGTGCGGGCCTCCTCGAACTTCTGCAACCACGCGTCGCCGTAGATGTCCTGGGCGATGTCGTGGACCCAGACGACGTCCAGGCGGTCGGTGCCCAGACGCTTGAGGCTGCCTTCTATGGAACGCTCGGTGTTCTCCGCGGTCCACGAGTGGAGGACCTTGTTGGGGTTGCCGTGCTCGAACAGGCTGCCCTTTTCGCCGAGGTCGGGGGCCTCGGTCTCCGGCTCGTCCAGCACGACGCGGCCGACCTTGGTGGACAGCACGTACGCATCACGGGGCTTGTCCGAGAGCATCTGCCCCAGCCGCTCCTCGGCGAGGCCCGCCCCATAGACGGGGGCGGTGTCGAAGAAACGAACGCCCTGGTCCCAGGCGGCTTCGACGGTGGCGCGGGCGTCCTCGTCAGGGATCGCGCGGAACATGTTGCCGAGCGGGGCTGTACCGAAGCCGAGACGGCCGGGGAGGATTTCCTTGAGCGACATGACAGCGCCTTAAGAGGTTGCGGGATGGATGCCCGGACGCCCGGCGGCTCCCCCGGCTCGCGCCGAGCGAACCGGCCGGCGGCCCCGTCCACCTCGCCACGCGCGATCCGCGGACGGCGTACGCCACGCGGGGCGAGCGTGCAGAGGCAGCCGGCACCAAGCGTCCCGACACGCCCGCATCCCTTGAATGCAGGCGCTCCTTACATGCGTAGACAATAGTTGCAGACGCCGACTAATGCAAGAGCAATTATCTGCCCCGCCCCGCCGCGCGCCTCGCTAGGCCGCGGGGCCCCCTGGACCGCGGGCTCCCCCTAGACCGCGGGCGGCGGCTCAACACCGTGCCCCCACACCATGTGCACCTGCATGACCTCAACAACCTCCGCCACAGCCTGCGCCGGATGAGCCTCCAGCGCGTCATCCAACGCCTTCCGCAACCGGGAGCACGACAGACAATCCACGGGTCGCACGGCCCCGCCCGACCCAACAGCCAGGCTCAACAACTCCTGCACGGACGGCAGCCCCCGCACCCCTGCCCCATCCGCCCCATCCGCAGCGGCGGGCGGCCCCTGCGACGACTCGACACCCGCGACACCCACGCCACCCGCACCGACTTCCACAGCGACGTCCGCCGCACCTTCCACCACCGGCCCCGGACACCCCAACACGCGCGGCTCATGCGCCTCACAAACACCAGCCGCCCGATCCATCGCCTGCGCCAACACCCACCGCCCGAGCCTGTCGCCCTCCCGACCGGAAAGAATGAGACGAGCACTCAACTCACACGCCTCAACCAACTCGCTCTGCATCAGCCGCGGAAACCACGTCCACGCAACGGTCTCCTGCATGGCACACACCAACCACGGAATATCCGCTATCGCCCGACTCCGACCTTTACCCTCATCAAAACGCACCAACCCAGCGATACGACGTAGCTCTTGAGCGAAGCTCATTTCCGGCATGGGGGAGTCACCTCATCGAACTAAGGCATGACCAGGGCATGGGGAAGATTGGGACCCGCTCCCCGCAGGGCTGAATGCGCGTGGGGGCGCGCACGGCTGCACCTGCGGGGAGCGGGGGATTACGGGAGCGCGGCTCACTCCAACTAGTCCGCCTGGTCAGCGAATTGGCCGCACGCAGTTGAGCGGACGGGCTGGCTTGGGCCAGAGCTGCGGCTGGGCTTTCCCTCGCCGCACTCGTACGGAACGCAGGCTGCGCGGCGAAAGGGCCGGGCGCGCGGCGAAATGCGGAGATAGATCGAACGATTCCGCGGGGCCGGGCGTCAGGAGTTGCGGAGGGGCCAGCGCGGGTTGGTGGCGGAGTCGAGCCAGAGGGTGTGTTCGCCGTCGGGGGTCACGGTCAGGCCGTAGCGGTCCAGGCCCGGCCGGCCTTGTTCTACCCAGTCGTTGAGCAGGACCGCCCGCTCATCCCACAATTCTCGGGGCCCGTCGTAATCGAGGCGTGCCAGCCGGACGTCGAGCGTGGTGATGCGGGCCCACGATTGGGTGTCCGGGTCGTGGATGCAGTGCACCTGGCGCTTGGTGGAGTCGGTGTAGGAGAAGTTCACCGCGGAGGGTTGGAGAAGGGCGCTGAGGAATTGCGGGATGCCGCCATTCATATCCGTGGGGACTTCGATGGTGCGGTCCTTGCCCTGCGCGGTGGTGAATTGTGCGGTGAGTTGCTGGGCGGTGGTGCTCACCACGTCCGGCGCGTCGCGAGCGGTCATGAACGAGGCGGGATAGGCGTGGAAGTGTCCCTGCGCGGTGTGGTCTTTGGCGACGCGTAGGCGGGCGATGCCCAGGCCCACATTGGCGACGATCACCCCGCCGGGCCGTACCTGTTGGCACCAGGCCGCGGGAATCCGCCCGACGCCGAAGGTCGCGATGAGCCGGTCGTAGGGGGCGTGGTCGGGGAGACCGTCGCGCCCGTCGCCGGCGACCATGGTGGGGAAGTAGCCGAGGCCGTGCACGCGGGTGGCGGCGGCGCCGACCAGCCCGGGGTCGATGTCGAGGGAGAAGACCCGGCTGGGGTCGAGCCGGTGGCACAGGAGCGCGGCGTTGTATCCGGTGCCGAGCCCCACCTCCAGCACCTTGTGCGGGGACTCGACGTCCAGCGATTCGAGCATGCTGGCCATGAGCCAGGGCTGGGTGGAGGAGCTGGTGGCCGTTCCGGCGGCGTCGAACTGGGTGAGCAGGGAGGCGTCCGAGTAGATCACCGGCAACCGGTTCGGATCGTCCTCGGCATAGGTGTGCTTGCGGCCCTTGGCGCGCACGGTGAACTGGCCCACGAAGACTTCCCGTGGAATCTCAGCGAAGGCCGAGCGCCATTCTTCGGTGCGCAGGGCTCCTTGGCTGGTGAGTCGTTCGACCATGATGCGGCGCAGGTCTGCGGTGGAAGGCGGTGCGGTGGTCATGGCGTGGGTCGCTCCAGGAGGTCGGCGATGGCGTGGGTGATGGGTTCGCGGAGGAAGGGGATGAAAGCCCACTGGCCGTTGGGGTTGACGTCAACGAGGTACCAGTGCCCGTGCTTGTTAACGAGGAAGTCCAGGGCGGCGTAGCGGAGGCGGAATTCGCGCATGAGCTTGTGGACGCCGTTGCGCATCTTTTCTGGCACGGTGCACGGGCCGTGGGTGAGGCTGTCGTAGTCGCTGCGGAAGTCGATGCGGCTGGCGTCCGAGCCGGCCCGGATGCGCGCGGCGAACATCTGGGTGCCGACGACGGTGAGCCTGACTTCGAACACCTTGGGAATCCATTGCTGGAACTGGTGGGCGGTCAGGGCGACGGAATCGTCAATGTCCTCGGGGCGGACCTTAGTGGTCCACAGGGCGTGGGGTTGCCCATTGACCTCGGTGGGGGCCTTTGCCCCCAGAGCCTTGTACGCCGCGACGGAATCGGGGAGGGATCTCACGAAGTCCCGAGCTTCGTCGGGGCTGTTGGTGACCAGGGTCTTGGGCACGGTGAGCCCACACCGGGCCGCGGTGGCCAGCGCCATGGGGGCACCGCTGGCCACCGCGTTGCGGTGGGGGTGGTTGATCCAGGGGCAGGGCAAGGAGGTGAGGACGCCGAGCCCCGCGCGGGCTTCGCTCTCGGCCCATCGTGCGTCCGCCTCCGACATCTCGTCGGTGAGGCGGAAGGACGAGGGGCGCCGGTAGTACACGGAGGTGACGTGGACGAAGGTTGAGTCCTGGTGCCGGCCCTTGAGCGAGCCGACCCACTTCTTGTCGTACGGACCGATACGGGCGCTGAGCCCCACGGTCTGGGGGAAGTCCCCCGGGTCAAGCCGGTGGACGGGCATGCCCCTGTTGTTGAGCTCGGCAATCACCAGGTCCGCGGTCGCATCCGCATCGCGAGTCAGCACCAGGACGGTCATCGTTCGCTACCTCCGGTCAGCGGGCCAGGTCAGTCGGTGTCGTTTTCCTTGTCGTCGGCGAGCTGGCTGTCCTCCCGGGTCTGGGCCACCGTCTCGAACTGGGAAGCCAGCGACGGCTCGTTGACGAACGGCGTGCCCTGCTTGGTGACGCTGATCTGCCGGGTCGGACACAGCGCCAGGGAGGGCAGAACGGACTGGAGGGGGGTGACCGGTACGGCGCGGAGTAGCCCGAACGGCCGTACGGGAGAAACCTCGTCCTGACGACGTACACGGCGGGACGTGTACGGGAACATGGACGGCGCGAGCGTGTTCGACTCGGCCGCCAGATCGGTGGACGACATACTCTTTCCCTTCTCTTGATCCTCGTTGGGTCGTACCTTCTGGTGCGCCCCGCAGCGGCGTCAGATTCTGCGCGTGCAGCGGGGATCCAGCCTCGGCCCGCTTGCGCACTAGGGCGGAGCCGGAGCCCGCCCCCGATTTGGCCGTCCTCTTCACATGCCAGGGGCGGGAGAACTAGGGGCTAGGGAAGCTTGGCGATCTTGACCATGCGGAGCTGCCGGACAAGGTGCGCGGCCAGCACGCGACACGGGTGCAGCCGCGTTAACTCAACTGGTCTGCCATCACGGGAATTCGCCGGGAAGGGATGCATCCTTGGCCGCCAGTTCGACCCAGATGGTCACGCCTTACCGGCAGACGCCAAGGCCCCATTAATCTGCGATGGCCGACACGAGGGCCAGCCCATGAAGAGCGGGTCTTCCTCAGGGAGAGCGTCGCCCACGTCACTTCTGAACCTCGTGTCGGAATCCGGATACCACAGCCGAGGCAGTAGGGGATTGAGAGGGGCGGCCCGCCCCGCCGCTCACTCCAACTGGTCCACGGACGAGCCGTACAGGTACAGGGGCCTGGCGGGCTTAGGGCGAAGCTCCGGGCAACGCTCCTTGTTGCCACACTGGCACGGGGGCCACTCCAGCGGATTCCCGTAGTTGACGGGGGAAGCGGGCGGAGCGGATGGCTGCTGGGGCGAACCCATGATCTGCCTCCTTGCTGCGGTTCGAAGCCCACGATGCTGGGCGACCAACACTCGCCAACAGGACGAAACGTGAAGCTCCCCCTGGCGCCACCCGGACTTTTTTGCCTGACCATTGCCATCACGCAAGGTGCCCGATTCGATACCGTGAGTCCATGGAGGGAAATGCGGCACTCGCCGCAGCCATGCAGCAACTCGGTTTGGGACAGGCTGAGTTGGCCCGAAGGCTCGACGAGGAAGCCAGGCGCATCACCGGTCGGGACCATCAGTTGACAGATCGACAGGTGCGTCGATGGCTCAAGGGAGAGGTTCAATGGCCTCACGCCGTCCAACGCATGGCCTTGGAAGCTGTTCTCAAGCAACCGGCCGTCGAACTAGGGTTCAAACCTCGGTCCAGGCATCCCGCCGAGGAGGATCCATTGGAGCGCCGCACCTTCTGCGCCGCTATTGCCGCCATAGCCCCCGCCCACCCTCGCATTGGACAGAGCGACGTCGCCCGGCTACAGGCCCAGTACACCGAAATCATCACAGCGGGAAACGAACTCGGCGGCAGGAAAGCCATCGAAGATCGTGCCGCCGATCTGATCTCGCGCATCGAATCCGCGCTATCGAGCGGCACGGCTTCAGCCCGCACGCGCTCCAAGCTGTATCACCTCGCCGCAGACGTGACATGCGCCGCAGCCTTCGCGGCCATCGATCGGCGTGCAACAGTGCGTGCTCGCGATCATCTAGGAAAGGCTGTAACATTCGCCGGCCTATCTGGAGTTAGCGAGACGCAATATCGTGTATGGAATCAGGTAGCAATGCTGGCCGGGCAGCGCCGAGACTTCGCCGAACAAGGTGCCGCAGCCGAAGCAGCCAAGCGCCAAGCCGCCTACCGAAGAGACCCGCTCTATACGTCCCTTGCTCACATGCGGACAGCCATTTGCCAGAGCGAAATAGGAGACCGAACAGCCGCGCTTCGGGCACTCAGTGCCGCGGAGCGCTCCTTTGAGCGCCAGCAGCAGATCATCAGACCTCTATGGATCAGCTTTTACGACGCAGCCGAACTCGACGGACTGGCAGGCCTCGTCTGGCTGCGGCTCGGGGAGCCGGCGCGTGCGGAAGCGCAGCTTCATCGAGCACTGGCAGCGCTCCGGCCCGACCTCGTACGCAACCGCGCTTACTACACCGCCCACCTGTCGCTGGCTCAGGCTCAGCAAGGGGAAGTGGCACTGGCGTGTAGTACAAGCGATTGCGCGACAGCGATCCTCAGTGGCGTCAGGTCGGCCCGTACCTACACCACCCTCAAGAAAGTGCGCACCCTCATCAACACGGCGCACTCCGCAGACCCCCACATCCAAGAATGGGCAGAAAGGGCCGAAGCATGGAAATGAAGCTGTACTCGCACGCAGATGCCGCCAGCATCCGGGAGATGGTTCTCGACCTGCACGACGCCGTGTACGGCGAAGAAGGCGACACGTTCCACTCGCGTGAGCGCTTCGGTGAGTTCTACGACCACTGGAGCAGCAAGGACGAGTGGTCCTGTGCGGTCAGCTTCACCGATGGCACCCCCGTCGGTTTCGCGTACGGCTCGCCCTTCGGGCCCGGCGGGTGGTGGAAGGGGTCCGAACGGCCCGCCGCGGTGGGGCCAGACGACACAGTCTTCGGGTTCTCAGAGCTGCTGGTCATGCAGGAAGCCAGGAAGACCGGCCTCTCGGGCCGCCTGCACGACGCCGTCGTCACCAGCCGCGGCAACGACGTCGCGACGCTCCTCGTGGATACGGCGCACCCCAAGGTGCAGGCGCTCTACGAGAGTTGGGGATACGCGAAGGCCGATGAGCAGAAGCCCTTCGATGACTCGCCGATCTTCGCCGTGCTGGTCAAGCGGCTGCGCGGCTAGCACCCGCCGGTGATCGCCTGTCTGTGGGCTTCTGTCGGTGGTTCCACCGCAAACCCTCGATTCGGCGTTTCGCCCGCCCGGGCCTCGGCACGGCCAGGCAGCAGTGCGCAGGAGCGCGCGGGCGGGCCCGCCACTCGCACGGGAGCGCGCGGCAGCGGGCGGCAGCGGGCGGCAGCGGGCGGCAGCGGGCGGGCCCAACGCCCCGGGTCCGTCCGTCAGCTCCCCCCGCCAGCAAGGTCCCCTTCGGGCTCGGCCGCCCTTCGTCGCGGCCCCCGCTCGGGCCGCGCGAGCGCCGGGTGCGGTTCGGTGTAGAACTGGCTGGCCCAGCGGCGGAACGGCATGATCGGGCCGTCGCCCTTCGCCAGGCGCGGGCGGTCCAGGTAGATCTTGTGCTCCCAGATCGGGACGTCCTCGCTGGTGTCGCGCCAGGCCGCCCACACGTACGCGCGCGCGATGGCCGGGGCAAGGCGGTGGACGAGGCGGTTCTCGCAGCGCAGGGCCACCGAGGAGCGGATCTCCACCCGCAGGGGGTCCACGGGGGTGACGCAGAACCACACCCGGGCCCGGAAGCCGCCGAACTGTTCGCTGTCGACCTGGACCCGGACCACCCCCAGGCCCTGGATGAGCACCTTCGAGGCGGGGGTGGTGGAGGCCACCTTGAAGCGGGAGCGCTCGGAGCGCAGCCGGGTGACGGTCTGGAGGCGTTCGGCCTCGAACGTGGGCTCCTCGATGACCTCGTGGGCGTAGCCGTGGATCGGGTAGAAGTGGCCGTAGTCCACGATGTTCTCGATGACCTCCTGCGGGTGGTCCAACCGCACGTGCCGGCCGCAGTACGGCTTGGCGAAGCCCGCCGGGGGCAGCGGCTCGATCTCCCACGAGGGCGGCTCGCCCAGGGAGTGGCGCCAGACGAAGATCATGTCGTCCAACTCCCGGCATTCGACCGCCGTCAGCCGGGCCTTGGGGGGCGGAGTGCCGTACCCGGTGGCGACGCAGCTCCCTTGGGCGTCGAAGCGGAAGTGGTGGAAGGGGCAGACGAGTTCTTCGCCATCCACCCGTCCGCCGTGCCCCAGGTGGGCACCCAGGTGCGGGCAGTGCGGCCCGACGGCCCGCAGTCGCCCGCCGCGGGTCCGGTAGAGCACCACGTCAGCGCCGGCCAGGCGCCGGGTGACCACCTTGCCGGGCGGCACCTCGTCGCTGGTCGCCACGGCGAACCAGCCGTCCGGGTAAGGCAGCCGTGGTTCCTGCTGTACCTGTGCTAACGGGGAAACCGTCCGGTCCGGTCGCGAACCGCCCCCACCGTGCAGCGCCATGTGCGTCCTTTCGTCACCCTCCGACACCTGTCGGTGGTCACTGCCCAGCGCGCTGGCGTGCACGCGGGGCGGGCGGAGCGCCTTGACGACTCGAAGAGCGCGCAAGGGTGCGCGCGATGACGTGATAATCCGCCTGCGCTGCCCCGGACGGGTGAAGCAGTGCTGCGCGAGGCGCGCTCGCCCCCGGGCTGGCCCCTCGTGGGGGGGGGGCTGCCGGCCGGTGGTGGCTCAGCCCGCCCCCGTACCCCCCACGCCTCCCCCGGCCCCTTCCGCCCCCGCCGCGAACAGTTCCACCAGTGCGTCCACCAACTCCCGGTCCCGCTCCTGCGTGAGGCGGGCGCGGGCGGCCGGGGGCGGGAGCCAGATGAGGCGGTCCACCTCGGGGTTGGGGATGAAGGCGTCGTCCAGGGCCTCCGCAGCCCAGTAGCGGACCTCCTTGGGGCGGCCGGCCACCACGTAGTGGGCGCTGGGGAGGGGGGCGCCGGGGACGCAGTCCATGCCCGTCTCCTCGGCCACCTCGCGCAGGGCGCCGCGCAGCGCGTCCTCACCGCGCTTGAGCTTGCCCTTGGGGTGCGACCAGTCGTCGTAGCGCGGCCTGTGGACAAGGGCGATCTCGCGGCCGGGCCCGTGCGGCGAGCGGCGCCACAGGACGCAGCCCGCCGCGCGGATCGGGGTCACCGGACCGCCGGGACCGGCCGCCCGGGCCCTACCACCCGCCCCGGAGCCGGCCCGCCGGGCCGAACCGTCCGCGGCGGGCCCGCCCGGCGACCCGTTCGCCCCGGCCCCGCTCACTGTCCCGTCGCCGCCCGCTGCCAGATCCGGCCGAAGGTGAACCTCGCCGCCTCCACCTCGTGCCGCTGGTCGGCGTGGAGCACGCCGAGTGCGTACGCCGTGGCCGGCGCGATGCGTGGGGTGCGGGCCGCTGCTGCCGCGGCGGCTGCCGCCTCCGCCGCGTCGCGGTGCCGTTCCAAGGCCTGGCTCGCGGCGAGCAGCCGTACCGCCAGCGTGGGTTCGGCCTCGGTGGGGCCGGTGCCCAGCGGCTGGTGCTCGTCCAGCACCTCAAGCGCGTACCTGCCGACCCGCACCAGCCTGCGCACCTGGTGCCACGGCGCGTCCTGGCCCTCGCTGGCCGGTGGGGCGTCCGCGGCGGCGGTCGCGGCCAGGCCGTGGGAGAGCGCGTCGGCGTTGTACGGGTGGCCCGAGCGGGCCAGCGGGAGCGCCTCGACGGCCTCCACCAGGCGGCGGTGGGCCAGTTCGGCGAGCGGCGGCAGCGCGGTGTCGGCCGGTTCGTCGGCCGCGGTCGGGTCCAGCGGGACCTCGGAGGCCAGCAGCGCGACGGCGTCGGCGACCGCGTGGAAGCGGGAGGAGCCGAGGGCCTGGAGCGCGGCCGTGTGGGCGCGCGTCCTGGCCAGCGTGAGTTGGCGCTCCAGGAGGGCCCCGGCGCGGGCGGCGCCCACCGTCAGGGCGCCCGCGCGGGCGTCGTCCCGGTCCGCCTCGCCGCGGGCGGCCGGCCCGTTCGATCCCGTGGCCCCGGCGGACCCCGCAGCCGCAGCCGCCGCGCCCGTGCCCCGCGCGGAGCGCTCGGCCGCACGAC